>CAZDVL010000064.1:0-13280 GCA_964508745.1 uncultured Anaerolineaceae bacterium
CGCGCCGTCGCGCCTGGGCCGCGTCGGTTGGGTGCGCTTCCCTTACAACGTGTCCCACGACCCGGCCAACGGCACGTATGGCAACACCAACCTGACCGCCGCCTACAACCGCTACCGGCCCTTTATTGAACAGTATGTGCGCGCCGGTTACCGGGTGCTGCTGGTGCTCACCCACCAGACCTATGGCGAAGGCCAGGGTTATGTGTGGCCGCAGATGACCGAAAAAAGCTGGCGCGAGCTGACCGCCCGCTTCGCCGAGATGGCCGGGGTGATCGCGCGGCAGTACGCCGGCAGCGGCCTGGTGTCGGGCTATCAGATCTGGAACGAACAGGATGCGCCCGCCGAAGCCCGCTCCTCTGTTTCGATGCCCGCCGGAACCTACGCCTACCTGCTCGGCGAGACGATCCGCGCGATTCGCGCCGCGGACGCGCTCACGCCCGTGATCACCGGCGGGCACACCGGCGGCCCGGCTAGGGGCGCTGCCTACGCGCGCCAGGCGGTCGCGGCGCTGCCGCCCGGCCTGCGGCCCGACGGCGTCGCCTGCCACCCCTACGGGCGTGGCGCAGACCCCGGCCCGCCTTACGCGCCGTTCGGCCATATTGACGATGAAGTGCAGGCTTTCCTCAGCGTGCTGCCCGGCAAGCGCCTGTGGATCACTGAGTGGGGCGTGCTTGACCGCCCCGACGACCCGCCGGAGGCCGTCGCCGACTACGCGATCGCCACGCTTAGCCACCTGGTGCGGCGCTACCCCGGCCAGATTCAGACGGCCGCCTGGTACGCCTGGGCGCAGGGGATGGACAACGGCTACGGCCTGGTGGACGCCAGCGACCGCCCGCGCCAGCCGCTGCACGACCGCTTCATCCGCTTCTGAGGGTGGTATAGTCAGGCGATGTGCGGCATCTGCGGCGTTCTTGATCTTACCGGCCAGGGCCGGGCCGACCCGGCCCTGGTGCGGCGTATGGCCGGTTTAATCCGCCACCGCGGGCCGGACGGCGACGGCTTCTACGACGCGCCGGACGTGTCGCTGGGGATGCGCCGCCTCAGCATCATTGACGTGGACGGCAGCGACCAGCCGCTCTACAACGAGGACGGCAGCGTCGCCCTGGTGTTCAACGGCGAAATCTACAACTACCGCGAGCTGCGCGCCGACCTGGCCGCGCGCGGCCACGCGCTGCGCACCGCCGGCGACGGCGAGACGATTGTCCACCTCTATGAGGAACACGGCCTGCGCCTGTTCGGCCACCTGCGCGGCATGTACGCCTTCGCCCTGTGGGACAGCCGCGCCCGCCGCCTGCTGCTGGCGGTGGACCACATCGGCATGAAGCCGCTGTACCTGCGCGAGCGCGGCGGCCTGCTGCGCTTCGCCAGTGAGGTCAAAGCCTTCAGCGCCGACTCGCGCCTGCCGCACGGCCTGAACCTGGAGACGCTCGACGCTTACCTGGGCTTCGGCTACATGATCGGCCCGGAGACGCTGTTCGAGGGTGTGCGCCGCCTGCCGCCCGGCCACGCGCTGGTGGTCGAAAACGGCGCGCAGACGCTGCACCCGTTCTGGTCATTCGGCGCGCCGCCGGGCGACCGCCCCGGCCCGCGCGACGGCGCGGCGGTTGTCGCCCAGGCGCGCGACCTGCTGGCCGAGGCGGTCCGGCTGCACCTGCGCAGCGATGTGCCGCTGGGCCTGTTCCTCAGCGGCGGCGTGGATTCGGCGGCGGTGCTGGCGCTGATGGCGCGCGACGCCGGCGGGCGCATCCAGACCTACACCGTTGGCTACGACGCCGACGTGCCCGACAACGAGCTGGCGCAGGCGCGGCGCACCGCCGCGCACTTCGCGACGCAGCACCACGAGCGCGTGATCTCAGCGGACGACTGGTGGGCCGGCTTCGAACGCTATATCTACGCCCACGACGAGCCGAACGCCAACCCGTCGGCGGTGTCGCTGCTGCTGCTGGCGGAGATGACGGCGCGGCATGTGAAGGTCGTGCTCACCGGCCTGGGCGGCGACGAGCTGTTCGGCGGCTACCCCAACCACCGCACGATCGCCCGCGCGCTGCGCGCGCAGCAGTCGTGGGGGCGGGCGCTGCGCCCGCTGGCCGGGCCGCTGCGCGCGCTGGAGCCGCACTACCCGGCCATGAAGCGCTTCCGCGTGATCGGCGCGCTGCCGACGTATCTGCCCCGGCTGCGCCACGCGCTGCTGCCCCCCGCCGAGGCGCTGCTGCGCATCCAATCGTTCGACGGCATGGTGTTCAGCGACCACCTGCGCGGCCAGCTTTACGGCCCCGCGCTGCGCGACTCGTGGCTGCGCGGGCGCTACCGCGAGCGCGCCTTCGCGGAGATCGTCGCCCGCAGCCAGCGCCCCGACCCCGACGACATGGCGCAGGCGCTGGTCATCAACACCTGGCTGACCGGCAACGCGCTGCTGTCGCAGGACAAGACGGCGATGGCGCACGCGCTGGAAGCCCGCGTGCCATTTTTCGACCCCGCCCTGCTGGATTTTGCCGCGCGCGTGCCGCCGGCGCTGCGGATGCGCAGCAACAAGTATGTGCTGCGCGCCGCCATGCGCCCGCTGCTGCCGGCGTTCGCGCTGGAGCGCCCCAAACAGCCGTTCAGCACGCCCATTCTCAACTGGTTTGAGGGGCCGCTGGCCGGGCGCATTCAGGATGTGCTGCGCGACCCGGCGGCGTTCGCGCCGGGCCTGTTCGAGCCAGCGGCCCTCAGCGGCCTGCTGGACGCGCATTTCAGCGGGCGCGCCCGCCACACCGAGGTGATCTTCCGTCTGCTGACGCTGGCCCTGTGGCAGCGCCAGTTTTTAGACGCTAAACCGCCGCGCTGATGTCGCGGGCCTGCCGCGCGGCCTCGGCCATCTGCGGCAGATGCTCGACTTCGTGCCGCAGGCCGAACAGGAAGCAGGCGGGCGCGTTCATCTCGCCGAAGCGTTCCTGAAAGCGCGGCGACAGCCCACGCAGCACGTCCAGGTGCGGCGCGTCCGGCCAGGCTTCGAGATAACCCAGGCGCAGACGGCGGCTTTCCTCCAGGCGCTGCACACACTGCGCCTTCGTCGTGATGTCTTTCCAGGCGGTTTCGTAACGCAGGCGCGGCTCCGCCGGGTAGGCAATGCCGCGCGCCAGGAGCGAGCTGTAGGCCGCCCACTCTTCGCTGCTGGCCGTCACATGCGCGATCAGATGGGCGATGTTCCAGCCGATGTGTTCTTCGCCGGTGACGGCGAACGGGTCGTGCGCGTCAGGGTCGTGCGGCTCGAACACAACTTCGGCGTCGCCCAGCGGCGCGATCAGCGCCAGCATGGCGTCAACGCTGGCGCTGGTGGCCGCGCGCAGGTCGTCCACGCTGAAGCGTTCGGCGAACGCATAGATAGTCATCGAGCCGGCGGTTACAGGGGTGAAATCAATCTGCACAACGTTTACTCCAGTGGAAGCGAGGCGTAATCAACTGCGGACGCCGGCCGGGGAGGGTCAGCACCCTATACCTTAGAATGTGAACGCGGGCACAATCTTACGTGAGGTCGCGGTGACTGCTCGCCCGGCCTGCTAAAACAGCGTTCCGTCCAGCGACAGCGGCACGTCCAGCCGCATCCACGTGCGGCCGACGCGGAACAGCGTGCCGGGGCGCAGGCTCACGCGGCCCTGGATGCGCTGCGTCTCGCGCTCGATGAATGTGCCGTTGCGGCTGCTGGCGTCTTCCAGCCAGAAGGTGAGCAGGTAGGGGTTGGTGACGGACTCGGTGGCGGTCACCGGCAGGGCGGCGCAGCCCAGGCGGGCGTGCAGGCGCGACGCCTGGCTGTCGAAGCCCAGGTGCACGTCGCAGCCGTCGCGCCGCCCGATGGTGTAGACGGCTTCCTCGCCGGGTTCGGGCTGCTCGAAGCGCAGGGTCTTGCCGTCCAGCGGGCCGCTCATAAATGTGAGCGACAGGTTCTTGTTGTCAATCATGGTCTTCTTCGTCCAGCCGGGCGCGCGCTTCCCTCAGCCGGGCCTGCGCCGGCTCGTGGTTGGGGTCCAGCTCCAGCGCGCGCGTAAAAGCGCGCACGGCCTCGGCGTATTCGCCCAGCATGAAGCGCGCTTCGCCGAAATTATACCAGAACCAGGCGTCCGCATCGTTATAGTAGACGGCCAGCTCGTAGCAGGCCAGCGCCTCGCTCCAGCGTTCCTGGGCTGCGTAAGCCAGCCCCTGCCCATTCCAGGCCCAGGCGTAAGTGCTGTCCAGCTCCAGGGCGCGCCGGTAGCTCTCAAGCGCGGTTTCGTTGTCGCCCAGGCGGCGCAGCACCTGCCCATGCCGCGCCCAGACGTTCGGGTTGTCGGGCTGGGCGTCGAGCGCCTGTTCGATCACGGCCAGGGCTTCCTCGCGGCGCTGCATTTCCAGCAGCACGTCCACCTGGTTGGTGTAATAGAGCACAGCCGTTGGGTCTTCGCTGCTGGCGCGCTGGTAGCTGACGAGCGCTTCTTCGCGCTTGTCCTGCGCCTGCAGCACCAGGCCGCGCCCGTTCCAGGCCCAGGCGTAGTGCGGGTTGGCCGTCAGCGCCTGGTCATAGGCGTGCAGCGCCTCGCCCCAGCGGCGCAGCCGGCGCAGCGCCTGGCCGCGCTTGGCCCAGCTTTCCGGGTGACACGGGTCAAGGGCCAGCGCGCGGTCGAGCAGGGCCAGCGCCGCCTCCACCCGCCCCAGAATAACCAGCTCGTCGCCCTGGTTGTACCAGTACCACACGTCGTTTGGCTCGGCCCGCGCGGCCTGTTCAAAGCATCCGAGCGCGTCTTCGTGCATCTCCAGCGCGCTCAGCGTCAGGCCGCGCCCGTTCCAGGCCCAGGCGTAGTCCGGGGCGATCTCGACGGCGCGCGTGTAACTTTTGAGCGCTTCGGGGAAGCGGTTGAGGCGGCGCAGCACCTGCCCGTGCTTGGCCCACACGCGGGCGTTGCGGCCGTCCATTTGCAGCGCCTGGTCCAGCAGCTCCAGCGCGGGGGCGTGCTGGTTCAGGTAAACCAGCACGTCCGCCTGCTGATAGATGTAGAGCGGGTCGTGCGGGGCGGCGGCGGCCGCCTGCCGGTAGCAGCGCAGCGCGTCTTCCGGCTGGCCCAGCGCCTCAAACGTGATGCCTTTTTCGTTCCACGCCCAGGCGTAAGCCGGGGCCTGCCGCGTCGCCTGCTGGAGGGCGCTCAGCGCTTCCTCTAAACGTTTGAGGTTGCGCAGCGCGCTGCCCAGCCGCGCCCAGCCGCGCGCGTGGCCGGGGTTGATCTGCACCGCCTGTTCGAACAGGGGCAGGGCCTCGGCGTAGCGCTGCATCTTGACCAGCACGTTGCCCTGATTGTAGAACGTGTACCAGATATCCTGCTGGTCGTGCTGCGCCGCCTGCCGGTAGCAGTCCAGCGCCTCGTCCAGGCGGTTCAGCGCCTCCAGGACCATCCCCTTGCCGTTGAGCGCCCAGTTATAATCCGGCTGGAGGGCGATGGCGCGGTTGTAAGCGTCCAGCGCCTCCTCATAGCGGCGCACATAGCGCAGCACCTGCCCCAGTTTTGACCAACTGTGGCTGTGGGACGGGTCGGTGCGGGTGGCCTGCTGGGCCGTGTAGACGGCGTCCTGGTACTGGTGGAGGTCAATCAGCGTCTCGGTGATGTTGTACCAGTGCCACACCTCGTCCGGCCGGTACTGCGCGGCGTGTTTGAAGGCCGCCAGCGCCTCTGGCAGGCGCCCCAGCGCCCGCAGCGACAGCCCGCAGCCGTTGTGCGCCCAGGCGTACTCCGGGTCCAGGCGCACGGCCTGTTCGTAAGCGTAAACCGATTCCTCGTGCTCGCCCAGCAGGCGCAGCATCTGCCCCAGCTTGGCCCAACTGTTCGGGTGCGCCGGGTCCATATGCAGCGCTTTTTCCAGCAGCGCGACGGCCTCGCGGTAGCGGCCCATGCTTTGCAGCACGTCCGCCTGGTTGCACCAGTGCCACACGTCTGTCGGGTTGATCTGCGCCGCCTTTTCGTAACAGGCCAGCGCCTGTTCCAGCCGGCCCATGCGCTCCAGCACGATGCCCTCGCCGTTCCAGGCGAAGGCGTAGCGCGGCTGAAGCTCCAGCGCGCGGTCATAGCAGACCAGCGCGTCGTCGAAGCGGCCCAGCAGGCGCAGCGTGCGCCCTTTGCGCGCCCAGGCCCAGGCGTAGTCCAGCTTGAGGGCGATGGCGCGGTCATAGGCTTCCAGCGCCTCGTCAAGGTGGCCCAGCTCCGTGAGCGAGTAGCCTTTGTCCATCAGCTCGCGCGCTTCCAGCGCCGGCCCGGCCGTCTCCATCACGGCGGGCCGGCCGGTGAGGCCGATGTAAAGCGCTGACAGCGCCTCGACAATTTCGCTCCACGACTCAGGCCGGTTTGCCGGCGCTTTTTCCAGGCAGCCCAGCGTCAGCTCGCGCAGCAGGGCCGGCAGCGCCTGCGACTGGCGCGGGAAGGCGGGCGCGCGGTGCAGGTGCGCGTCCATCCAGTCGGCAAATTTGCGCACATCGAACACCGGCTTGCCGGTGAGCATTTCGTACAGCAGGCAGCCAAAGGCGTAGATGTCGGAGCGCAGGTCCACCCGCTGCGACCGGTATTGTTCCGGCGACATATACGGCGCTGTCCCCACAACCGCGCCGACGCGGGTGAGCTGGGTGTCCGGGCTGGCGCTGGCGGGCGCGTCGTCCGCCGACAGGTGTTCGCCCTCCACCGAGCGCACCAGGCCGAAATCGGTCACTTTGGCGATGGCGTCGTGCGTGACCAGGATGTTGGCCGGTTTGAGGTCGCGGTGCACCAGGCCGGGGACCTGGCGCGCGGCGTGCTGCATCCCCAGCGCGATATGCAGGCCGAACTCGACCGCCTGCGCCGTGTTCAGCCGGCGGTGGTCAATCCAGCTTTTGAGGTCCGGCCCCAGCCCTTCCGGCCCGCTGATGTGTTCGAGGATCAGGTGCGGGCGGCTGTTGATGTTCTGCACCAGCCGCGCCTGAACGATGTGGCGGTGCTTCTCCAGGCGAATCCAGATGTGGGCTTCGTTGTAGAAGCGGATGACGGCGCGCTCGTTTTCGAGAAAGCGCGCCTGGAAGCTCTTGATGGCGACCGGCTCGTGCTGGTCATGGTCGTAGCACAGGTAGACAACGCCCATGCCGCCCCGGCGCACGTCGGCGACCTCATAGCGCCCCTCGATGCGGTCGCCCTGGTGAAATTCGTCGTCAGCGCGCGCGCGCCGCCGCCGCCTCAGCATATCCATCTCGTGCAGCGGGCTGCCGGCGTCGCGTTCGACCGACGTTAGCACATTCAGCGCGGCGGGTTGGGCAAGGTCCTCCAGCGGCGCGACCGGGTCGTTATCCTGCTGCGAATAGACCGTGCCGGCGCTGCCGGCGGCGTCGAGGATCGTCACCTGCGACTGGCTGAGCAGGAACGACAGGTTGATGTCGGCGGCGGTGAGGTCCTGGCTGGCGTCGGCGCGGGTCGCTTCTTCGCCGCCCGGCGGCCCCGGCTTCAGGCCGGCGCGGTAGGTGTCGAACAGGGCGCGCAGGTCTGCCTCGGCGAGGGGAAAGGGCGCGCCGTCGTCCTCGGCCAGCGCCCACAGGGCGACAGCGGCGTTGCGCGGCGTTGGGTTTTCGCGCGCGGCCTGCGCCGTCCAGCCGCGGAGGGCGTCGAGCATGTGCCGCGCCAGCGCGCGGTCGTCGTCGCCCGCGGCGGCCTGCAGCGCCCTCTGGTAGGCTGTCAGCGCCTTGCCGACGTAGAACACGCGCAGTCGCCCGTTCTCCGTCAGCGCGCGGCGGGCGCACAGGTCCCCCAGCGCGAACAGGTCGTTGATGTCGGCGCGGCGCAGCGCCAGCAGCCCCAGCGTGCGAATCTCGGGGTTGGCGTCGGTGGCGTAGAGGTCGGTCTGGTCAGCCCGGCGGCGGCGGCGCAGCAGGCGGCGCACGTCGTCATCGGCCAGGGCAGCCGGCTGGCGGTCGCTCTGGGGAACAGGCGGAAGCATAGGCTTTTACTCCGTGTGCGCCGGGGCTGTGTCGAACACCAGCCGTCCGTCGGCGGCGTCGGCTGTGATGGCCGCGTCCGGCGCGAAAGCGTCCTCGACAATGCGCGCGCTTAAGGGCCGGGTGAGCAGCCGTTCGATGGCCCGGCGCAGCGGGCGCGCGCCATTTTCCGGGTCATAGCCCTGCGTCAGAATAAGCTGCCGCGCGCTGTCTGTGAGCGCGAGCGTCAGGCGCTGGTCCACCAGCCGCCGGTGCAGGTCGCTGAGCTGCATGTCGAGGATCGTGTTCAGGGCCTGCGGCGTCAGCGGGCGGAAGGTGATGGTTTCGTCCACGCGGTTGAGGAATTCGGGCCGGAAGAAGCGCGAGAGGTGCGCGCCATAGTCGTGGCCGCGCGGGTCGGCGGTGAAGCCGACGTGCTTGCCGCTTTCTTCGCCGCCGATGTTGCTGGTCATGATGAAAACCGCGTGGCGGCAGTCAACCACGCCGCCGCGCGCGTCGCTGAGGCGGCCCTCGTCGAACACCTGTAAGAAGATGTCGAACACCTCCGGCGCGGCTTTCTCCACCTCGTCCAGCAGCACGACGCTGTACGGGCGGCGGCGCAGGCTGTCGGTAAGCTGGCCGCCGCGCTGCGCGTCCTTGTAGCCGGGCGGGGCGCCGATCAGCCGGGCGACGGTGTGCGCGTCGTGGAACTCGGACATATCCAGGCGCAGCATGGCGTCGTCGCTGCCGAACAGGAAGTTCGCCAGCGCGCGCGCCAGCTCGGTCTTGCCCACGCCCGACGGCCCCAGAAACAGGAACACGCCGATCGGCCGGTGCGGGTCGCTGAGGCCCGCGCGCGCCATCTTGATGATGCTGGCGACCGCGTTGACGGCCTCGTCCTGGCCGACGACGCGCGCCAGCAGCGCCTTTTCCAGCCCGGCCAGCCGCTGCTTCTCGTCGCTGGTCAGCTCGCTGACGGGGATGCCGGTCCAGTTTGACAGCACATCGGCGATCGTCTCCACCGCTACCTCACTGTCGCCGGGCGTGTCGTCGTCGGTCACGGTGCGGATGACGACGCGCGCGCAGGCCTCGTCCAGCAGGTCGAGCGCCTTGTCGGGCAGGCGGCGCTCTGGCAGGTAGCGTGTGGACAGGCGCACGGCGGCTTCCAGCGCTTCGGGGCGAATCGTGACGCCGTGATGCGCCTCCAGGCGGGTGCGCTGGCCGCTGAGGATGGCGAGCGTGTCTGCCTCGCTCGGCTCTTCAATGTCAACGGTGCGGAAGCGGCGCTCCAGGGCCGGGTCCTGGGCGATCGCGCGGCGGTATTCCTCGTGCGTGGTCGCGCCAACGCACACCAGCTCGCCGCGCGCCAGCGCGGGCTTCAGGATGTTGGCGGCGTCCAGGTTGCTGTCGATGGTGTCGCCCGCGCCGACGATGGTGTGAATCTCGTCAATGAACAGGATCACGTTGCTGGCCCGCCTGATCTCCTCGACGATGCCGATCAGGCGTTCCTCGAACTGGCCGCGCAGGCTGGTCCCGGCGACCAGGTTGCTGATCTCGATCTGCACGACGCGCCGGTTCAGCAGCGGGGCGGGGGCTGTGCCGTCGTGGATAGCGTAGGCCAGCCCTTCAACCACCGCCGTTTTGCCGACGCCGGCGTCGCCCAGCAGCAGCGGGTTGTTCTTTTTGCTGCGCGCCAGCGTGCGCGCCACCGCGCGGATCTCGCGGTCGCGCGCGATCGCCGGGCCGATGCGCCCCTCGGCGGCCTGCGCCGTGAGGTCGCGCCCGTATTTGTCGAGCAGCGGCGTGGGCACGCGCAGCTCGCCAGAGTCCGCCGCGGCGCCGGCGCGGCCCTCGGGCGGCTTGAAGTCGAAATCGCTGTCCAGGTCGCCGAAGCCCATCAGGTCGTCCGCCGCCAGGGGCGGGGCGCCGCCGTCAATTTCCTCGTCCACCAGGCGGTGCAGCCACAGGTCCACGTCGAAGCCTATCTCGATGAGCTTGCGGATCGGCACGCTTTCGCCTTCCTGCAGCAGCGCCATCAGGATAAAGCTTTCCTGACAGTCGGGCGCGTCGTCACGGTCGGCCATGAAGATCGCCAGCGAGAGGATGATGCCGGCGCGCGGCGTGAGCGGCAGCGTCTCGTCCAGCGGCCCCTCGCCGCTGCCAATTTCGCGCCGGATCTCGTTGCGCACCTCGCGCGGTTTGAAGCCGGCGCGCCGCAGCAGCGTGTTCACCGCGCCGTTGTCCCGGCGCGTGCAGGCCATAAACAGATGCTCGGCGCCGATGTAATTGTGGCCCAGGCGGCGCGCTTCCTCGGCTGCCCGGCTGAGAATGTCGGTACAGCGTTCGCGGATTTCCTTGTCGGGGATGTCTGGCGAAGGCGTCACATGTCGGTCCCCTGCTGCAGGCATTTTTGCCAACCGTGAGTATACCAAGTGCCGGCCAGATTTGGGAAGAATTGGCCGCTTCCGGGCAATATCAATTGAGATTGCGTGGATTATCGTGTACCTTAGAGGAGAGAGTGTTATGTTTTCCTAACTGAAGCGGAACGGAAGGCGCGATGGCTGGCGACCCGTTAATTGGCACCATCCTGGGCGACTATGAGATCCGCCGCCTGCTGGGGCAGGGCGGCATGGCGCGCGTTTACCTGGGGCACGACGCCGTCCTTCAGCGCGACGCCGCGGTGAAAGTGGTGGACCCGCATTTTGTGCGCGACGATGAGCGCGACGAATATCGCGGGCGCTTTCTGCGCGAGGCGCGGGCGATCGCCCGGCTGCACCACCCGCACATCGTCGGCGTGTACCAGTTTGGCCAGTCGGGCGATATTTATTACATGGCGATGGGGTTCGTCGAGGGGCGCGACCTGCGCTACATCCTCAGGGATCACGCCGCCGCCGGCACGTACATCGCCCACGCCGACGCGCTGCGCATCGTCACCGACGTGGCCGACGCGCTCGACTACGCGCACCAGGCGGGCGTGATCCACCGCGATGTCAAGCCATCGAACATCATGGTGATGGCCGACGGCCACGCCGTCCTGACCGACTTCGGCCTGGTGCTGAACGTGCCGGAGGGCACGATCGGCTCGACCTTCGGCAGCGTGCATTATATCGCCCCGGAGCAGGCCGAGTCGTCGCGCATGGCCGTGCCGCAGAGCGACCTGTACGCGCTGGGCGTGGTGCTGTACGAGCTGCTGGCCGGGCGCGTGCCTTTCGACGACCAATCCATCATGAGCGTGGCGCTCAAGCAGCTCAACGACGCGCCCCCGCCGCCCTCCACCTTTAACCCC
The DNA here is from genome assembly GCA_964508745.1 of uncultured Anaerolineaceae bacterium. GTDB lineage: Bacteria > Chloroflexota > Anaerolineae > Aggregatilineales > Phototrophicaceae > DAOTWC01. The sequence goes on from CAZDVL010000064.1 coordinate 11,217, forward strand.
GGCCTTTCCCCGGCGGTCGAGGCGATGGTCCTCAGGGCGCTGGCAAAAGAGCCGGCACAGCGCTACCAGAACGGCGCGGATTTCGTGGCGGCCCTCGAAGGCGCGCTGGGCATGACCGACGACGACGAGATCACGCGGCGGCTGCCGCTGCCGCTGCGCCCGCCGGCGGCGCGGGTGTCGGAGCGGACGCCGGTGTGGATTGCGGCCGACCCGGAAGCGCCCACGCTGGTCGACTCGGACACCGACTCAGCCCTGCGCCGGACGCCGCCGGTAGTGCGCGACCAGCTCGCCGCCGGCCTGCCGGCAGCGCCGCCCGCGCCGCGGCGCCGGCTGAGCCTCTACGCGGCGGGCGCCGCGCTGACGCTGCTGGTCGCCGCGCTGGGGATCAGCGCGCTGCTCACGGCCGGTTCCAGGGGCAGCGGCCCGGCCCAGGCCAACAGCCCAACCAGCACCAGCGCAGCGGCGCTGGTCGCGCTGGCAGGCACGCCCACCTTCACGCCAACAGCCATTCCGCCCACCGCCGCCGCTTCGTCTACGCCGCCGCCCACCGAAACTGCCACAGTCACGGCTGTGCCAGCGGTGCCCGCGCCGCCGGCTGACGTGCGCCTGGTTTATGACGAGCAGGGGCTGACTCTGCTCAACGTCGCGGGCAGCAGCATCAATGTCGGCAGCCTGACGTTCGTGCAGGCACAGGCCGACGGCAGCGCGCTGGTTTTTCGCGCATCTATGTGGAGCCGGGGCAGCGCGCCGCCCGAAGCGCTGCCGCCTGGCGACTGCTTCCAGGTGTGGGCGACGGACCAGGCCGAGCTGGAGCCGCCGGCGGCCTGCGGCACGCGCCACGCCTGGAGCCGCGTGTCGCCGCTGCGCCGTTTCTGGGCCAGCGACGCGCCCGGCGCGCTGTTCCGCGTGGAGCGCGACGGCGCGACCCTGGCCGAGTGCGCGGTCGCGGCGGGCGAGTGCGCGTTCGCGCTCGGTTAAGCGGCCCGCTCAGCCCGCCAGCGCCAGCAGCTTGAGCAGCGCGAACAGGCCGAAAGCCGCGTGCGCGACGAGCGCCGCCCGCGTCGAGCCGGTGTAGGCGCGCGTGCCGGTCAGCACCAGCCCGGCCAGAAACGGCGCGGCCAGCGTATAGGCCAGCGGCAGCCCAGGGCGCGCGTAAGCGACGTAGTGGAACAGCGCGTAGAGGGCCGCCGTCAGCAGCAGCGCCGCCCAGGGGTTGAGCCGCGCCCGCGCCGCCGGGAAGAACATCCCGCGGAACACCAGCTCCTCGGCGGCCGGCTGGGCGACCAGCAGCAGCGCGGCGGCGAGCACCCAGGCCAGCGCTGAATTGGGGCGGACGTAGAGGTCAATCAGCTCTGGCGCGGGCAGGAAGGCGCTGCTCAGCGCCATGAGGACGAGGTCAATCAGCACCGCCATGCCCAGGCTGAACAGCAGCACCAGGTACAGGCGGCTGGTTCCGGCTGACAGGCGCAGCGCGGCGCGCTCGGCGGGCTGGCGGCGCGCCAGCGACACGAAAATGACCGTCACCAGGCTGCCGATCGTCCAGCCGGTCAGCAGCGCCGCCGGCTGGTCACCGAAGACGGACAGGCCGATGAACGAGCCGGCGACAATCGCGATCAGGCTGACGAGCGCCGCGTTGACCGCCGCGAACAGCCCCCAGGGCGGGGGCGGCTCTGGCTGGGCGAGGCGGCGCAGCAGCGAAGCGAACATACGCGGTTTACTCCCATTCAATCGTGCCGGGCGGCTTGCTGGTCACGTCGTAGACCACCCGGTTGACGCCGCGCACCTCGTTCACGATGCGGCTGCTCACGCGCGCCAGCAGGTCGTGCGGCAGGCGTGCCCAGTCAGCGGTCATGAAGTCGTCGGTCGTGACCGAGCGCAGCACGATCACCTCTTCATAGGTGCGGTTGTCGCCCATCACGCCGACGCTTTTCACCGGCAGCAGCACCGCGAACGACTGTGAGGTGCCCGCGCGCAGCAGCCCGGCGCGTTCCAGCTCGTCGCGGAAGATCGCGTCGGCGGCGCGCAGCGCCTCCAGCCGCTCCCAGGTGATGTCGCCCAGGCAGC
>CAZDVL010000065.1:0-13128 GCA_964508745.1 uncultured Anaerolineaceae bacterium
ACGATAACATAAAACGGGCGGCGGGGGCAACAGGTTCAATGCCCTCACCTCAACCCCTATCCCCGGCCCTTCCCCGTCCCACGGGACTTCCTGCGCCAGCGACCGCAGGGGAAGGGAGTAAGAGCGCAGCGCGCGTTGCAAAGTCCCCTCCCTGCGCCAGCGGGGAGGGGATTTAGGGGAGGGGTCAGGGGGATGAGGGCTGAACCGCCACAATCCTGAAATGCGCCTGGCGGAACGGGGTATACTGGAACAGGTGGCCGGAGAGGAGGGCGCGATGCGGCGTGCGCTGCTGCTGTTGATACTGCTGCTGGCGGGCTGTGGGGGCGGCGCGGTCGTGTTCGCGCCGACGCCGCCGCCGCCAGATACCGCGCCGGTGCGCTATGAGCACCCTGGCGGGGCGTTTTCGGCGTATCTGCCGCCCGGCTGGGTGGTTTATGACCAGCACACGACCGCGCTGGCGGCGGCCTTTTTCTCGCTGCCGGGGGCGCACGAGCCGGCGCTGACGGTGGCCGTCGTTAACCTGGGCCGCGCGCTGGACACGCAGGCTTTCGCGGCGCTGCTGGACGACTACCAGGCGCGGCTGCGGCCCGGCGCGGGCCATTACACAGAGCAGCAGCGCCAGGCGATGGGCGACGGAAGCTGGCGGCTGACGGGGGTGCGCACGCTGCCCGGCGGCGCGCCGCTGCCCCTCAACACGTTTGTCGAGCAGACCGGCACGCTGCTCACCGTGATCGAGGCGGTGATCCCGCCGGAGCCGGAGCGCCAGGCGGCGCTGCAAACAATCGTCAACAGCGTGCGCGTCAGCCCGGACGCCGCCCTGGAGCCGGCGGACGCCGACGTGCTGGCGGCGGCGGCGCTGCCGCTGGAGATCACCCGCCTCCACGCCTGGACGACGCCGGCGGGCGTGCTGTTTATCACCGGCGAGGCCGCTAACCGCGGCGCTGAGGCCGCCGTTGGGCTGCCGGTGCGCGCCGTGCTCTACACGGCTGACGGCGCGGCGGTGGCGGAGGCGGTTGACACGGTGATGGGCCACGCGCTCGTGCCGGGCGGGTTCGCGCCCTTCAGCCTGCGCTTCGGCCAGGGGCAGCCGGCGGGGGCGGCGCGCTTCACGCTGGCGCTGGGCGGCGGGGACTGGCGGCCGCAGCCGGCGGGCGTGGTTTACGGGCCAGAGCGCCTGGACTGGATTGACGAGTCGCGCTTTGACGACCTGGGGCGGCTGCTCATCAGCGGCGTGGTGACGAACGTCGGCGCTGAGCCGGTGGGCGGGCTGCGGGCCGTCGCCACCGTGTTCGACGCCGCCGACAGCGTGATCGCCGCCGGCTTCAGCGACCTGGCGGCGGCGCGCCTGGGGCCGAACGAATCGGCGCCGTTTGAGATTGTCATACCGGAAACCGGCGGCGACCCGGCGCTGTACACCGTCAGCGTCCAGGGCACGGCCGCCGCTGGGGGCGCGCCATGATCGAGCTGGAGATACCGGGGCGCGCGCCGCTGGCGCTGGCGCACCTGGTGCTGGATGTCAACGGGACGATCGCGCTGGACGGCGCGCTGCTGCCGGGCGTTCGGGAGCGCCTTGACCTGCTGCGCCAGCGCCTTGACGTGCGCCTGCTGACGGCGGACACGCACGGCCGGCAGGCCGCCATTGACGCCGAGCTGGGCCTGACGGCCAGCGTCATCACGCGCGGCACGGCGGAGAAGGGCGCCTATGTGCTGGCGCTGGGGGCGGGCGGGGTGGCGGTGCTGGGCAACGGCGCCAACGATGTCGCCATGTTCAACGCCGCCGCGCTGCGCATCGCGGTGCTGGGGCCGGAGGGGCTGGCGGCGGAGCTGCTCAGAAGCGCCGACGTGCTGGTCAGCGACCCGTGCGCCGGCCTCGACCTGCTGCTGCACCCGCGCCGGCTGGCCGCCACGCTGCGGCGGTGAGGGCCGGCCGCCGGTTTCTGGCCGCCGGTGTCTGGTGGGGTTAACCTTTTGTTTTGTGCAAGGTGACTCTGGATATAATCATAGGTAGGGTAGGTCTTTGCTGCGGGAGAGTGCATTATGAATTGTTTTGCGAGCAGGGTGGTTTACGTGCGACGGGCGGCGGCGCTGGGGCTGCTGCTGGTGCTGCTGCTGGGCGTGGGTGGGGCGGCGCTGGCGCAGGATCGGCTGCCCACCTCACAGGTGGAGACGCTGGCCCGCAGCGTGGTGCTGATCGAGGCATATGTTGACGGCGCGCCGGCGTGGACCGGGTCGGGCACAATTATTGACAATTCCGGCACCATTTACACCAACCGCCATGTGGCCGAGGGGGCCGACGATTACGCCATCTACATGATCGAGGACCTCAACGAACAGCCGACGCTGCGCTATTACGCGGCGCTGTACCTGATGTTCGACCAGATGGACTTCGCCATTCTGCAGATCAACCGCGACGCCGACGGCCGCGCCGTCATGCCCAACTCGCTCGACCTGCCGTTTATTGACGTGGCCGCCAACTACCGCCTCAGCGATTCGATGGTGCGCGGCGACCGCATCCACATTTTCGGCTATCCGTCCATCGCTGACGGCTACCTGGCCGTGATCCCCGGCAGCGTGACCACCATCCGCAACGGCGACATCGGCAGCGTGCGCATGCCGGTGTGGCTGCAAACCGACGCCGAAGCCGCGCCCGGCAACAGCGGCGGGCTGGCCGTCAACGCTGAAGGCCAGCCTATCGGCATCCCAACGGCGGTCTCGGCGGAGGCGACCACCGGCGGGCGGTTTGTCGGCATCCTGCCGCTGTCGGCGGTGTATGAGCTGTCGCAGCTTCCGGCGTCACAGTCGGGGGCGTCGCAGTCAGGGGGGGCGCAGGGGACGGGCGGCAAGCCGGACACGTCCGCCCAGGGGCAGACCGGCGGGGAGCAGGCGAACGCGCCCGGCATGCCCAGCGAGAACTGGACGTGCGACACCGGTGAGGCCATCACCAACGGCACGCGCGTCTCGGTGGTGCTGATGCGCTCTGGCTTCACCTACAAGCTGACGGCGCTGGGCGTCAACGGCTTCGACCCGGTGATTATGGTGGTTGACTCCAGCGAGCGCAACGGCTTCTGCAACGACGACAGCAGCGGCGCCAGCACCTATTGGGTGGACCTGCCCGGCGTGGGGCGCGTCAACGCCACCAACTCGGCGGCGCAGGTGCAGTTCAACCAGACCACCGCCAATCTGGACGACATGCATCTGATCGTCGGCGGGTACAACGGCATGGGCGGCGAGGTCATCCTGATCCTGGAAGGCATGGCCGTCACGCAGGCCGACGGCGCGGGCGACCCGTTCACCGTCAAGATCACCGAGAGCATGGTGCAGTCGGGTATGCCGCTGACCGTCTATATGCTCGCAAGCAGCTCGCAGCTTGACTCGTTCATGCACCTGGTGACGCTGGAAAACCGCAGCGGCGTCAATTACGACATCTACGACGTGCTCGACGCTGACGACATCGCGATCAACTGCGACGACGCCGGCGCCGCCAACCTGTGCTGGGGTGAATCCGAGGTGCTGGCCAACCCGACCGACGCCATGCTGCGCATTCTGCCGCAGGACGCGGCGAACGTCGGCTATGACGCGCTCTCGTACCTGATGACCAGCTACGCGCAGGCGACGACGGGCAACTATTACATCGTGTTCCACCTGGGGCTGGCGCCGACGAACTAGGCGCAGCGCCAGTTGTCAGCCGCCGGCTGAACGCCGAAACACGGGCAGCGTCCGCTCAACACTGGGCGGGCGCTGCCCGTGCGCGTTACGGCGCGGGCTGGCCCAGCGCGGCGATCAGCGCGAACAGCGCCAGCAGCGCCGGCGGCGTGTAGCCGTCCTGCGCGTTGATGCTGCGGCCCGCGCCGTCCTGCTGCACGCTGAGGCGGTAGCGGTACTGCTCGCTGCTGGGGCCGCCCGCGGTCGTGAACTGTCCCTCGATGTTGAAGAAATCCACTTCCTTGAGCTGCTGGTCAACGGCGGCGATGGCCTCCGGCGCGACGGCGACGGCCGCGCCGTTGCGCCGCACGCTGCCGTCGGCGGCCACTTCGATGAGCAGGTCGAGGTTGTTCGGGCCGCCGGTCTGCTGGAAGATGAGGCTTTCGAAGCGCGCGCTGCTGTCGAAGCCGGGGCCGTCGGGCGGCTCCGCCGTGACGGCGACGGTGATAATCACGCCCGGCGGCGGCACGGTGACCTCCAGCGGCGGCAGGGGCGTCGCCTCGCCGGCGGCGGGGACGGCGGTCTCGGCGCCGGCCGCCGTCGGCAGCGGCGCGGGCGGCGCAGTGGCGCAGCCGGCCAGCAGCGCCAGCGCAATCAGGGCGGGTAGGGCGTAACGCATCGCAGAGTCCTTCCGGTTGATGTGCTGCTTTCGCCCTTCAGTGTGCGCGCAAACGCCCGGCGCGGCAAGTGGGCATTTGTACCGGCGGCGGGCGAACACGGTACAATCAGGCGCGCGAGTGGACAGCGGCAGCGGGGAGCGGGTGCGATGAGCGTGGTGAGCTTTGGCGAAGTGCTGATTGATTTTGTCGCGCTGGAAAGCGGCGTCACGGTGGGCGAGGCGTCCGGGTTCGTGAAGGCGCCGGGCGGCGCGCCCGCCAATGTGGCGGTGGCGGTGGCGCGCCTGGGGCGCCCGGCGGCGTTCCTGGGGCAGGTGGGCGACGACCCGTTCGGCCATTTCCTGGCCGGCGTGCTGGCCGACAGCGGCGTGGACGTGACCGGCCTGCGCTTTTCGGGCGCGGCGCGGACGGCGCTGGCGTTCGTGTCGCTGGCGGCGGACGGCGACCGCAGCTTTGTTTTTTACCGCCACCCCAGCGCCGACATGCTCATGCGGCCAGAGGATGTGGCGCTGGACGTGATTGACCGCTACGCCGTCTTTCATTTCGGCTCGATCACCATGATCGGCGAGCCGTCGCGCTCTGCCACGCTGCGGGCGGTCGAGTACGCGCTGGCCGCCGGCAAGCTGGTGTCGTATGACCCGAACCTGCGGCTGGCGCTGTGGCCAGACGCCGCCGCCGCGCGCGCCGGGATGCTGGCCGGGCTGGACTACGCCCACATCGTCAAGGTGAGCGAGGAAGAGGTCGAGTTTATGGCGGGGACGGCGGGCGTGCGGGCGCTGTGGCGCGACCGCACGCGCCTGATCGTGGTCACGCGCGGGGCCGGCGGCGCGCGCCTGTTCACGCGCGCGGCTGAGTACAGCGCGCCGGGCTACAGCGTCGCGCCGGTGGACACGACCGGCGCGGGCGACGGCTTCGTGGCCGGGCTGCTGGTCGGCCTGCTGGACCACCCGGACGATTACACCGAGCAGATTGACGACCTGCTGCGCTTCGCCAACGCCGTCGGCGCGCTGACAACCACCAAAAAAGGCGCGATCCCGGCCCTGCCCACCGAGGCCGAGGTGCGCGCGCTGATGCGTGCCGCCGCCCCCCGCGCCTGAGGGGAAACGCCGATTTCTTGAGTCTGCTGCGGCGCTGGCGGGTATATACTGCGTAGTGAGAGCCGGTCAGCACGAGGCGCAGCGCGATGAAAAAGAACCAGGAGATGACCTGCCCTGAGTGCGGGCAGCGGATGCACTACGACGCGCAGCGAGGCAGGGTCGTCTGTGGGCACTGCGGCTGTGTGCCGCTGGAACGGCTGGCGGCGAAAAACCGCGCCAACCCGCGCCCTGACGTGAAGATCACGCAGCGCGGCGAGGTCAACATGCGGGCGCTGAGCGCGTTCAACACGGCGCACGACCACCTGCACCGGGGCGATAAAGCGGCGGCGGTGGCGTCCCTCCAGCGCGCAGCGGAGTACCAGCCGGATTTTGTGGACGCCTATTACTGGCTGGCGCTGCTGGCGGAGGGCGAGGCCGAAAAGCGCAAGCACCTGAGCATGGTGCTGGCGCTGGACTCGTCGCACCCGAACGCGCTGCGCGCCATGATGGTGCTCAACGGCCAGCTTACGCCAGAGCAGGCCGCGCAGACCTACCATTACAACGACCCACAGGTGCGCCAGGCCGCCGCGCCGGTGAACACCAGCGCGCAGGCGCTACTGTGCCCCGTCTGTTCCGGCAGCCTGACGGTCAACGAGGCGACCGGCGCGGTGACGTGCCGCTTCTGCGGCCACACCGAGCTGCGCCCGCCCCACCGCGACAGCGGGCCGGAGTCGCTGGCGATGGCGCTGATCGCGCGCAAGGCCAGCCCGGTGCGCTGGATGGTGGGGGCGCGCCTGCTGCACTGCAAAGAGTGCGGGGCCAGGCACACCCTTCCCGCGCGCAGGCTGTCTGACGAATGCCCGTTCTGCGGCTCTACGCACGTGATTCTCAGCGACGCGCTGGAGTCGTTCGAGCAGCCGGACGGCGTCGTGCAGTTCGCGCTCGACGAGCAGCAGGCGCAGGCCGCGCTGGACGCAAGCCTGCACAGCCTGCGCCAGCGCATCGCCGGCATCTTCAACAGCAACCGCGTCAGGCAGGTGACGTTCAGCGCGCTTTATCTGCCGTTCTGGGTGTTCGACGCCAGCGTGGACGTGGCGATCACGCGGACGTACACGGGCGGCGGGCGCAGAAGCGGCGCGCGCGCCGGCGGCCGCTACATAACCAGCCTGGAGCAGGCGCGCATCGAAAGCCGCGTGGCCGACGCCGTGTACGATGTGGCCGTGTGCGGGACACAGCAGCCGCCGCAGGCGCTGACGCAGCGTCTGCTGCCCTATGACCTGGGCGCGTCGGTGGCCTACGACGCGCGCCTGCTGGCGCGCCACCCGGCGGAGCTGTACAGCATGGATTTTGACGAGGCGTCGCTGGTGGCGCGCGGGCTGATCGCGCAGCGGATGCGCAGCAAGTACCGCAGCCAGTACGACGGCGACGACCAGTACGAGGTGATGGTGTTCCCCGCCGTGCAGAACATGAGCTTCCGCCTGCTGCTGCTGCCGGTGTGGGTGGCGGCCATCAGCGAGGAGGACGGCGACCAGCGCCGCGCGCTCATCAACGGGCAGACGGGCAAAACGGCGCTGGGCAAGCCGCAGAAGCGCCCGCGCAAAAGCGGCGGCTAGGCGCTCAGCGCCAGGGCGGGCTGTCCAGCAGGCCGCCGTCGCGCGCCAGCCGGTTGATGCCGCGCGCCAGCGGCACGCCGGCGTTCGGCCCCAGGCTGCGGTCGTAGATTTCGCCGTAGCTGCCCACGCGGCTGAGGACGCGCGCCATGAAGTCGTTTTGCAGGCCCAGCGCGGCCCCCGCGCCCAGGGCCGGGTCCAGCAGGCGGGCGGCGGGCAGGCCGACGCGGGCGGTGTAGGCGTCGTCGGTTTCGGCCCCGGCGCGCAGGAAGCCGGCCAGGTTGACGCTGGTGATCCCGGTGATCTCGGCCTGGATCAGCCCCCACAGCGTCCAGTTGACGATGCCGGCCCACTGTTCGTCGCCCCAGCGGTACACGGGCGTGACGGGCGCCAGCGTGAAGGGGGTTTCCCACACGCTGACGGCGGCGGGGTCGGCGCTGCTCCAGCGGCGAATCTCCAGCAGCGAGCGCGGGGCGACCTGTGTTTCGCAGCGGCCGGACTCGAAGGCGGCGTACATGGCCGGCAGCGACTCCAGCGCCACCAGCTCAAAGGTCGCGCCGCGGCTGTCGTGGGCGGCGCGCAGGCTGTCGTAGGCGGCGGTGTCCGCGACCACGCAGACGCTGTGCCCGTTGAGGTCGTCCAGCGTGGCCAGCCCAGCGCCGCTGCGCTGCATCAGCGCCAGCCCGTCGTAAAAGACGGGCGCGCCGAACGCCAGGCCGCTGCGCGCGTCGGTGGCCAGCGCGCGCGCCAGGCCGTGGTCGAAGATCACGTCCAGCTCGCCCGCCAGCAGGTCGTCGGCGGGCGATCCGTAGGCGCGCAGGCGCAGGTCCAGCGCCGCCGGGTCGCCAAAGACGGCGGTGGCGATGGCGCGGCACAGCTCCACGTACAGGCCGGTGATGTCGCCGGTGTTGGGGTTGAGGAAGCCGAAGCCGAATACCTCCTCGTTGACGCCGCACACCACCTCGCCGCGCGCCAGCACCTGCGCCAGCGTCGGGCCGGGCAGCAGGGCGGGCGGCCGGGCTTCCTGGGCCAGGGCGAACCCCGGCAGCAGCAGCGCGGCGCAGCCGATCAGCAGCAGCAGGCGGGTGAGGGATGTCATGGTTGGTCTCCAGTCAGCGGCGCGCGGCGCTTTACTCTGCCGGGCTGCCGCCGCGCAGCAGGGCGGCCAGGCGTTCCTCGACCAGGGCGCGCACCTCGCCCGGCTCAGCGTGGCGGCCCAGCGCCTTCTTGGAAAAGATCAGCTCGCCGTTCAGCGTCACCTCGAACTTGCCCCCGCTGGCGGGGACGAGCTGCCACGAGCGAACGTAGGCCTCGATCTCGCGGATGTTCAGAATTTCCTCCGTCAGACTGACGGCGCGCGGGGTGTATTTTCAAGCCGCGCAGTATTCAAGCGTGATGTCCAGCAGCCCCAACTGCATGGTGGCGCTCCTTATGTGTGCGTGTTTATCCGCATCAGATCATAGCGAATCAGCCGCGCCGCCGCCAGCGCAGCAGCGCCGCCAGCCCGACCACCGCCAGCAGCGTGACCGGCGGGATCAGCGGCAGGTAGTAGCGCTGCCAGGGCAGCGGGTTGGCGAGCATGGCGGCCAGCGCCAGCGCCAGCCAGAGCAGCAGGCCGGCGGCGTGGCCGGCGGGCGTGCCGCCGCGCAGCCGGGGCACGGCCAGCGCGACAGCGCCGAAGGCCGCCAGCAGCGTCAGCGCCGCGCCCGCCAGCGGGCCGAACTGCCAGCCGCTGAGCGGCGACTGCATGTAGCGGGCAACCTCGTCGCTGATGGGCGCGAAGCTCGTCCAGCCGCCGGCCTCGAAGTGCATCGCCGGGGCGATAAACGGCTGCGTCAGCGCGAACTCGGCGCGCTGCGCCAGCGGCATCGGCGCGGCGGGGTCGGCCTGCACCTGGGTGCTGAGCAGCTCGGCGCGCACCGCGGCCAGGTCCAGCAGGCGGGCCGGCGGGTCGCTCCACAGAGCCGGCGAGAGCGCCACGAACAGCGCCAGCGCGGCAGCGCCGCTGGCGGCCAGCCGCAGGCCCGCGCCGGCCAGCGTGCGCGGCTGGCGGCGCAGCAGCTCCGCCGCCAGCACCCAGCCGAAGGCGGCGGCCACGAACACCGCGCCGCTGTGCTTGCTGGCCAGCGTCAGCCCGGCGGCGGCGGCCAGGCCCAGCCACCACAGCGGGCCGGGCGCGGCGCCCTGCGCCCGCTTGCGGCTGATAACCGTCGCCAGCAGCACGGCCAGCAGGCCGAACGCCAGCAGCGAGCCTTCCATCATGGCGCGCCGCCCGTTGAGCAGGATGACTGGGTTGAGCGTGTAGAGCGCGCTGGCGGCGTAGGCCAGCGGCCGGCCGCCCATCTGCCAGCCGAGGCCGAACATGGCGGCGGCGCTGACGGCCAGCAGCAGCGCCGACGGCAGCCGCGCCAGCCACAGCAGCGCGTCGGGCGGGCGGTGGCCGGTGGCGACGTTGGTGTCGTAGTCCAGGCCCCAGTCCCAGCCGGGCGCGGGCGGCAGGTCGGCGCGGCTGTAGCCGGCCAGATGCCACGCCAGGCCGATGCTGTAGCGGTTCACCGAGCCGTTGAGGATGCGAAGCTGGGCTTCGGCGTCCACGTTGTAGGGCGGCCCGGCGGTGAGGCGCGGCAGGTCGCGGTCGAAGAAGGCGACGGCGTAGTCGTCGCTCATGTAGACCTGCATGGCCTCGTCGCCGTGAAAGCTGGCCAGCGGCACGCCGGCGGCGATGTACAGCGCCAGCGCCAGCAGCCACAGCGCGTCCAGCAGGCGCGCGCGGTTAGATGAAAACCAGGTGGGCATGGCGCACATAGTCCTGCTGGCGCAGCGTGTCGAGCAGCTCGTCAGACAGCGGCGTGTCGAGCGCCAGCACGGTGAGCGTGCTGCCGCCGGGCTGGACGCGGCCGGTGTGCCAACTGGCGATGTTGATCTGGTTCGCGGCCAGCAGCGTGCCCAGCCGCCCGATCACGCCGGGCTGATCGTAGCTGCCCATGATAAGCAGGTGGCCTTCGGGCACGAAGTTGAGCGCGTATTTGTTGATCAGGACGATGTGCGGCACGCGGCGGTCGAGCAGGGTGCCGGCGATGAGGATTTCCTCGCCGTCCTCCAGCGTCACCTGCGCGGCGACGACGTTGTTGTAGTCAACCGTTTTCAGCCCCTTGGCCTGCGCCACCTGCACGCCGCGCTCGGCGGCCAGCAGCGGCGCGTTGATGTAGTTCACCTGGTCGCTCAGCACCGGCGTCAGCAGCCCCTTGAGCAGCGCCACCGTCAGCGGCTTGACCAGGCCGGGCGTGTCGCCGCGGTACTCCACGCCCAGGCGGCGGACGGGCGTGCGCGCCAGCGCGTGCAGCAGCGCGCCGATGCACTCCGCCAGCCGCAGGTAAGGCCGCGTGGTTTCAAAATCAACGCCGGGCATGAAGGGCATGTTCACCACGTTGCGGTAATCAGCCCCGCGCAGCGCGTCCAGCACCTGCTGCACGATCTGCGTCGAAAGGTCCTGCGCGGCCTCGACGGTGTTGTCGCCGCTGCGCGGCGTGTGGATGACGTTCTCCAGGCCGATCAGCGGGCTGCCGCCGGGCGGTTCCTCGGCGTAGACATCAACGGCGGCCCCGGCCAGCCGCCCCGCGCTGACCGCCTCGGCGACGGCGCCCTCGTCCCACAGGCTGCTGTGGGCGATGTTGACGACGCGCGCGCCGGCCTTGATCTGCGCGATGCGGGCGGCGCTGAGCAGGCCGCGCGTCTCGGCGGTGACGGGCGCGTGCAGCGTGATATAGTCGCTGCGCTGGAGCAGCTCGCGCAGGCCCACCAGCGTGATGCGTTTGTCGCCGGTCTGCTCGCCGCTGAGGTAGGGGTCGGCGGCCAGCACCGTCATGCCGAAGGCCAGGCAGCGCTGGGCGACGATGCTGCCCACGCGCCCCAGCCCGATGACGCCGGCGGTCTTGCCGTAAAGCTGCGTCCCGGCCTGGCGCGCCCGATCCTGCGGCCAGCAGCCGTCCCGCAGGCTGTTGTGCGCGCTGGTGAGGCGGCGGCTGAGCGCCAGCATCAGCGCCAGGGTGTGCTCGGCGTGGGCGATGGCGCTGGTCCCCGGCGTGTTCATCACGACGATGCCGCGCGCGGTGGCGGCCTCTACGTCAATGCCGCTGAGCGCCGTGCCCACGCGGGCGATCACCTGCAGGCACGGGGCCGCCGCGATCAGCGCGCGGTCAATGCTGATTTCGTCGCGGGCGATCAGCGCGTGCGCGCCCTGCAGGCCGGCGCGCAGCGCGGCCAGCGTGGGCGCTGCGACCTGCACCTGCGCGTCGGGCGCGCTGCGCAGCATGTCCAGGCTGTCGGCGGTGAGGTCGGTTGCCACCAGGATGTGAAAGCGGGCGGTCACGGCGTCTGTTCGCGCTCCAGGGCGTCCAGGACATCGCGCAGGCTGCTAAAGACCAGCGGCGTGATGCCGTCGAAGTGGGCCGGGTGGGTGTGTGTCGGGTCCGGGACGGCGGCGCAGACCATGCCCGCCGCCACCGCCGCCCGCGCGCCGGTGGTGCTGTCCTCCAGCGCCAGGCAGCGGGCCGGGTCCACGCCCAGGCGCTGCGCGGCGGCCAGGTAGACATCGGGCGCGGGCTTGCCGGCGGGCACGTCGTCGGCGGTGCAGCGCAGCGGGAAGATGCCGGCCCAGCCCTGCGACTCGACCACCGCGTCAATGATGGCGGCGGGCGAGCTGGACGCGATCGCGCGCGGCAGGCCCTGCGCCTGCACCCAGTGCAGCAGCTCGCGCGCGCCGGGCTGCGGCCTGACCATCTGCGGGATGAAGCGCAGCATGTGGCCGACCAGCTCGTCCACCAGCTCAGCGGTCGTCTCGTTGAAGCTCAGGGCGCCGCGGTAGACTTCAACGATCGCGTCCAGGCGCAGGCCGATGATCTGCGCGCGCAGCTCCGGCGTGTAGGGGTAGCCGCGCGCTTCGATCAGCACGGTTTCGGCGCGGTGCCACACCGGCTCGGAATCCACCAGCAGGCCGTCCATGTCGAAGATGATGGCGTCGGGCCGCCAGCCGTTCAATGTCAGCGTCATAACTGTTCGAACTCCCGTTCAAAGGCCAGGCGCAGGTCGTCAGGTGTGATGCTAAGGCCGCCGCCGCGCGCCAGCGCCAGCCCCCGGTCGAACAGGGCGCGGTGCGGCGTGTGCGCGAGCCGGGCGAAGCCGCTGCGCCCGGCGGCCAGCGGCAGCAGCGGCGCCAGCGAGCTGGTGGAGATGAAGGCGTCGGCGCCGGCGCGGACTTTGGGGCGCGCGGCCACGCCGCCAAAGCCGACGAACAGGTCCACCGCGTCGCGCGCCGCCAGGTCAGAGACGCCGTCGCCCACTATCAGGCGGCGGCCGGGGCGGTCGCCCGCCAGCTCGTGGATGATGCGCGCCTTGCCGCTGGACACCGTGAGCGGCCCTTCGTCAAAGTCAAGATACGTCTGGCGGCTGCGCGCGGCCGGCTCGTAGTAGCGCCACCAGTCGCCGGACAGCTCGTTATATTCCAGCTCGACGGCGCGGACGTTCTCTGGCGGGACGCCCAGGCGCGCGCCAAAGCCGCGCACCGGCTCCGCCAGGCCGCCGCTGATGATGAACACCTGCTTGTCGAGCGCGTGCAGCGCGGCGACCAGCGCCGCCGCGTCCGGCACCAGCATCTCCCAGTAGCGCTCCTCGATGGCTTTGAGCTGGCCGCGCGTGGGGCGGATCGCCTGGAGGCGCTTGCCGTAAACGTCGGCCAGGTCCAGGTCGCCGTTCATCGCCTTGTCGGTGAGCACGCCGACGCGCCACTCCTTGCCTTTGAGGCGGGCCAGCTCGTCAATGCCCTCGACGGCGGACAGCGTGCTGTCGCAGTCGAAGAAGATCAGGTCGAAACTTGTCCAGCGCGTATCATGCATCGCGTGTCGCCAGTCGTTAGCTGCCAGATCAAACCCAGAATGTTCTGCTGCGGAACACATGCTGGCCGTGTGGGCACGAGCGCGGCCGTGTCGTCGGGATTGTACCGCCGGTCATGGCGCTTGTGAACCCCGGCGCGCGGGGGGGTAAGCGGGGCGCTCAGCCGTCCTCGTCCGGCGGCAGGCCGGCCAGGGTGGGGGCGGTGGCTGCGCGCGGTTGGTCCACAGGCGATGC
>CAZDVL010000066.1:0-12999 GCA_964508745.1 uncultured Anaerolineaceae bacterium
ACAAATTGCTTCACTTTTGTTTTCGCTCTATACTTGCAGATACAGTTTCATTTGGCGAAGCAGCACCACGCGCCATCGGCGAAACATGGGGAAGGGCAAGCTTCTTTCAGGAGGGACACGATGAAATTTTCAAAGGTTGTTGTGCTGTTCCTTATTGCGACACTGCTTCTGGCCCTGGTCGGCCCTGGCGCCGCCGCGCTGGCCGCGCCGGTGGAACAGCAGGTGCAGTTTGCTGTACCGATTATGGTGGTTAACGCCAGCTTTCTGAATGTGCGCACCGGGCCAGGTGTGCAGTACAGCGTGTTGATTACCGTCGTGGGCGGCACAGAACTCCCCGTCCTGGGCCGGGCACACGACAACGTCTGGTTTCAGGTGTCCACCGTGGTTGGCGTGGGGTGGGTCAACGCTGAGTTCGTGATCCCGCGCGGCGACTTCGCCAATGTGCCATATGTTGACTTTAATTTCGCAGAGGCCGTTGCCGCTGCGCCCGGCGCCGCCGTTATCGGCCTGCCGGACGGCCAGGGCGGCGGCGGGGGAGCGCCCGCGCCGGCCGCTGCTGCCGGCGGCATCCCCTTTGTCGCTGGCACGACCGCTGACGGCAAGCCGATCGTTGTTTCCCCCAACGAGCGCTTCCGCGCGCTGATCAATGTGGAGGCGGTTAACCTGCGCGAGCAGCCGTCCGACTCCGCGACGGCGCTCACGACGCTGTTCCGCAACGACAGCTTCGACTACCCCATCGTCGGGACCGCGCGAGACAGCAGAAACGTTGACTGGCTGGCCCTGGTTGCGCCTGAAGTTGGAACCGGGTGGGTTGAAGCGCCAAAACTGACCCTCAGGCTGTCCGGCGCTTATGGCACCGTGATGGTGGTGGTCGCGGAGACCGTCGGCATGGGCGACACGCCCGGAACGGGCAGCACCCGCCTGCCAATTCTGGTTTCCGGCCAGGAAGGGTTCCTCGTCGGGATGAGCCGCGACGGCGGCTATGTGCAGCTTGAGCTGGGCGGCGGCGAGGTGGGCTGGGTTCCGTTTAACGCGGTGCAGGCGCGCAGCGGCTCGCCCACCGACGGGCTTAAGCTGACACCGCAGCAGGCCGCAGCAGGCGACGGCCAGGGCGGCGGCGCTGCTGCGCCCGTGCGCCCCAGCCTTGCCGTGCCGCACGTGGTTGTCAACACATCCTTCCTCAACATCCGCAGCGGGCCGGGCGCGCAGTTCATGCCCGTGACAACGGTGGCCGGCGGCGCGGAATTTTCGGTTATTGGCCGTACACCGGACGGCGTGTGGCTGCTGGTGCAGGGGCCTTTCGGGCAGGGCTGGGTCAATCAGGAGTTCGTTGTTTTCCGCGGGGTCTATGACAACGTAGCCGTCATTCCTTACGCATCCGCTGCCGGCCTGCTGGCCACGCCGACTGTGGTCATCAGCGCTCCGACCGTGCTGTACGTCGCGCCTGGCACGAACTTCGGCGCCGCCGGCACGCTCAACGGCCCGGCGGAGGTCCCCATCGTCGCGCGCACCGCTGACAACACCTGGGTGCAGGTCAACACCTCGCTCGGCTTCGGCTGGGTGCTGGCCTCGCAGGTGCTGCTGCGCGGCGACATCAGTATGATCCCGGTTGTCGGCTGATCTCAGCCAGAAACTCACGACTTCGAAGCGTCCGATCAGCGGCAAGCGATGGGGCGCTTCTTAGTGTTGTCTGCTTGACGATAGGATTGGCGCTATGGCAGATATGCAAGCGTTAGCGGCCCGCCTGACACGGACGCGGCTTGTCCGGTCAAACGTGCCGACGGCGATCTTCGGCTCCGCCGATACGCTGTCGAAAGCGGTAGAAATCAACCGTCCGCCCGTCCGCATTGGCCTCTGGCCGGTTGTCAGCGCGCAGTCGCCCGACACGGCGATGGGGCTGGCGGCGCTGCTGGGCTTTCTGCTGGCGCGCTGTGCGGGCGTGCGTGTGTACCGCCTCTTTGCCCTGCCCGAAGGCGAGCCGGAAGCCTATCGCTGGCAGGTCGAGAAATCCCAGTTCAGCGTGGACGACTGGCAGCTTGAGGGCCTGGATGAAAACGTCGCCATCTGGGGGGCGCTGGTTCAGTCCGAGAACGCCTGGCTGCTGGAGCTGAACGTCGAGAACGACCTGGCGCCAGAAGGCGAGGACCTGAAAGTGTTCAGCCGGTCCGCACCGACTGTCGCCGGCCTGACCGGCGCGCTGCCAGCGCTCGCCGCCGACATCGCCGCTTACCTGGATGCCGGCGACATCCCCGTGACCGCGCCGCTGTTCGCCGCGCCCGCACAGGACTGGGACGCGGCGCAGTTGGAGGCGCTGCTGCTGCGCGCCTTCAGGTGCGAGCTGGAGCTGTTCCTGTCGCTGTGGGGCAAACCGCGCGAGCAGCAGGAAGCCGCCGACGACTTTCTGCTGCTGCTGCGCGCTGGCGCCGGGCTGGGGGAGCTGGGCGCGTGGGCGGCCGCCAGCGCGCTCGCGCGTCTGATCGCGCAGACGCCTGACCTGAGCGAAGCGCTCATGATGAGCCTGGCCGACCAGCTTGTCGCTGAATTTCCCGCCGCGGCCCTGGCGCCCGTAATCGTCGCCGGCAGCCTGTACTTCAACGGGTACGCGCAGCAGTGTTTTGACCTGCTTGAGGACGCCATCGTTCAGCACCCGGCGGAAACGCTGCCGTGCGTGGCGCTGGCGGAGTATCTGCAGCAGGCGGGCCGCCTGTTCGACGCGCTCGACGTGTTCCAGCAGGCCATCGAGGACGACGTGGTTGACGCCGACCTCTACGTGCGCTACGCCGGCCTGCTGTCGGTGGTCGAATACAACGGCCTGATCGTTGAGGATTTCGTGCTCATTGACATGACGCAGCGGGCGCCCAATCTGCTCGCACTTGAGGCGCTGGCCGCCTACACCGCCGCGCTGGAGCTGGAGCCGGACAACATCAGGGCGCTGTCGGGCCAGCTTGTGCAGCTTCTCGAAATGGGCACCGTCCGCGAGCGCTTCTGGGACGGCTTTGCCCGGCTGGTCAGCCTGGACAGCGGCGGCGAGCACGTGCGCGGCCTGATTGACAGCATGGAAGCGGTTGACGATGTTGCGCCCGGCATCGCTGCGCTGCGGCACGCCGCAGCCAGCCAGCCGGAGCGCGTGGATCGCTGGGTGAACCTGGCCGCCGCACACATCCTCGACGAAGACGGCGACGCCGCGCTGCGCGCCCTCGAGCAGGCCCGCAGCCTGACCGACGACCCCGCCGCGCTGGCCGACATCGAGCGCCTGGCGCTCAGCGCGGAGGACCCGGACTTTGAAATGCGCCTGGGCGAAATCATTGACCTCATCAGCGCGGGCAGCCGCGTTGACATTGACGACGCCGAATACCTGGAGGCGACAGTTGCCAGGGCGCCTACGCTGGCCGAGGTGTACGTGCTGCTGGCAAAGGTCTACATTGGCTGGAATGAGGTGGGCAGCGCGCTTGATACCTTGCTCGACGGCTATAAACATGCCCCCGACGACGCGGAGCTGGTCTTTCTGCTGGCGCACACGCTCTGGGACTCAGGCGAGCGCGGCCTGGCGTTGAACTATCTCGAAAAAGGCATCGCGCACAACCCCAACCACGTGCCGCTGCTGGCCCTGATGGGCCGCTGCCTGTTCGACGCCGACCGCGACGAAGACGCGAGGACCTATCTCACGCGCGCGGAGCTGATCGCGCCGCGCAACCCGATGCTGAACGAAGTGCGCGCTTACATCGCCGGCAAGCTTGGGGATTAGCCCGTGACAGCGTCCAGGCGCGCAGCCCGGCTGGCGGCAGTCTGCCTCGCCCTCTTTGTGCTGACGCTGGGGTCACAGCCGGCGCTGCCGCAGGGCGACGGCGCTGACGAAGCCACCCCTCCGCCGGCCGTTCCGCTGCTGACGCCGGGCGCCAACGTGACGCCCTTCCTGCTGCTTGGCACGGACTCTGGCAGCGCGGCGGGCAGGACCGATGTCATGATCATCGTGTTCGTGCACCACGACACAGGCACGGCTTCGCTGCTGTCGGTGCCGCGCGACCTGTACGTGTATATCCCCGGCTGGCAGATGCAGCGCATCAACACGGCGTATCCTCACGGCAGCAGCGCCAACTCCGACAGCGGCGGCATCGAACTGCTGCGCGAGACGCTGCGCTATAACCTGGGCCTGGACGTTGAAAAGTACGCCCGCGTGGACTTCACCACGTTCAGGCAGCTCATTGATCTGCTGGGCGGCGTTGAGATGACCGTTGACTGCGCCATCCAGGACTGGCGCCTGCTTGAGCCAGGGCTAGACCCGGCTGTTGCGTCGAACTGGGCCTTGTTCACGCTGCCGGCGGGCGTGCACAACATGGACGGCGATCTGGCGCTCTGGTATGTGCGCAGCCGCCGCACCAGCAGCGATTTCGACCGCGGCAGACGGCAGCACGACATGCTCAGGGCGATCTGGCGGCGCGCTGACAGCCTGGGGTTGTTTGAGCGCCTGCCGGAGCTGTGGCAGCGGCTTACGGCCACCGTTGAAACCAACATCACGCTGCCGGATGTCATGAGTCTTCTGTCGCTGGCGCTGCATTTTGACCCCAACCGGCTGGATTCCTACACGTTCCGGCTGAACCGCGAGGTCACGCTCTGGCGCTCGCCGGAGGGCGCGAGCGTGCTGCTGCCCATCCCGGAGGCGATCGCGCAGATCGGGCAGCAGGCCCTGACGCCGCTCACGGCCAACCAGGTGTCCAGCGGCCTCACCCGCGTCGAGATTGTCAACGCGGCCGGCGGCGGCAGTATGCACCGGGTGGCGGCGGACCGGCTGGCGTGGGAAGGGGTGCAGGCCGTGATTTCCGACGAGCGGGCGCCGGCGCAGACAAACACGACGATCATTGATTACACTGGCCAGAGCAAGGGCAGCTACCTTGAGATGCTGCGGCGGGTGCTGCGCGTTCAGGAAGCGGATGTTATCCAGCAGCCAACGGCCAACCGCGCGTTCGACTTTCGCGTGCTGCTGGGCAGCGCATACTATGCCTGCACCTACGGGGTCATACCGCCGCCGCCGGCGGAGAATTAGTCGGTGTCCAGCGCCACCGGCGCGACTTTGCCGCCGCTGAGGTCAACCACCTGGGCTGACAGCCGATCAGCGTCGGCCAGCGCGACAGAAGCCGTCACCGTAACATCCGCCGTGAAGCGCTCGTCAAGGACAGCCGCGCGATACTCCAGCAGCAGACGTTTGACCTGCGCGTAGAGCGAATAAGGCATCTCGATGAGCAGCGTGCATCTGGGGATTTTTTCCTCTGTCGGCAGCTCGCGCAGGACGCCGCGCGCGGCCTCACTGTAGGCGCGCACCAGGCCGCCGGTCCCCAGTTTTGTGCCGCCAAAATAGCGGGTGATGACAACCATCACGTCCCCGATCCCGACGCCGCGCACAACCGCCAGCGCCGGCGGCCCGGCCGTGCCTGAAGGCTCGCCGTCGTCGCTCATGCCCTCGGTGACGCTGTTGCCAAACCCCACGCGAAACGCATACACGTGGTGGGTGGCGTCCGGCATCTCGGCGCGCACGTCGGCCAGGAACGCCCTGGTGGCGTCAACGCTGGGCACGTTGTCGGCCGTGGCGATGAAGCGTGACCTGGCAACAACAATTTCAAGCCGATGTCTGCCGCTGGGCACGCGATAGTGAGCGGGCGCGTTCATGGGTGTGGGCGGCGCTATGCCGGGTTCAGCAGCACAAAATGCTGAAAGACGGGCGGCTCGATGTGCAGGCTTCCGTCATCCGCCACCTTCAGAAGCGACTTCTGCGCCAGCAGTTGGACAGCGGCGGTGCTGTGTTCATCGCGGCTGAAGCTGGCCAGGCCGCCCGCGACTTTCAGCACCTGCTTCTCTACGTCGCTGAGGCTCATCCAGATCGTCCGGCACTCTGTCTGGACCGGCAGCTTAACGGCGAGCTGGCTGGCCAGTTTGTCGCTGCGCGTCATCACCGCCGAGGGGCTGATGTCAGGCAGGGACTCAAGCGAACGGAAGCCCGCGCGCAGCAGGCCAGCGAAGCGACCGGTCGCCCACAGCAGAAAGTTGATCGTGTACTCGTCGTATTCAACCTGGTTGCGCGCCATCAGGTCGTCCACCATGCGCCGCGCGTCCATATCGGAGTATGGCCCGATGAAATAGGTGTTGTCGTTAAACAGCTCCACAAACTGCTCAATCGTTAGCGGGTCAATCTCCTCCCTGGCCAGGATGGCGGGCAGCGGCATCCGCGTAAACGTGAGGTATGAAAGCTGCTTCTTGTTGGCGTCGCGCAGACCGCGCAGCGTCAGAAAGAATTTGACCGGCAGATCGCGCAGCAGCTCCTCGAACTCGTCGAACATAAAAACAAGGTGGAAGCCGCGCCGCAGAAAAAACTCCAGGCCGTGTTCAAAATAGCGCAGGCCCATATACGGGAACAGCGGATTAACCCCGTTCTGAAGCTGCTGGTACGTTTCGTAGAAACGCTGCATCTCTTCCCCGTTAAGCGCGTCGGTGCCGTGAAACGCCATGAACAGCCGGTGCATCAGCAGCTCATAGCCGGCCCAGCAGCGCATTTGCTCGCTGTCCGGGCCGCCGCGCTGGGGCAGGGGGGCCAGCAGGCTGGGGTCAATCAGAATCGCCTTGAAGAGCTTAACCTTGGCCTCTTTCATGTACGCGGCCTGCACCTGGGGGCTGGCAAGGTGCTGTAAGAGGTTCGACTTGCCCACGCTGCCGACGCCGACCAGCGAGCAGGACTCCGCCGCGCGCCAGCGGTCCATGATGCGTCCGACATCCTGCTGCCTGAAGTCAATGGGCAAGGTGCGTGTGCGTGCTGTAGCCATCGGCAGGCCCTTTGGTGTATGCTGTAGGCGCTTACTGCCCACGTATTATAACAGAGTGCGCGCCATGTCAATCAACAAGCCCTATCGGTATTACGACGGTATCGTCGCGCTGTTCGTGGCGACGCTCCTGCTCAGCAACCTGCTCAGCAGCGCCAAAATCATTGACCTGGGCATCAGTTTAGGGCCTTTGCCGCTGGCTTTCGACGCTGGCACGCTGGTTTTTCCCATTTCGTACATCTTTGGCGACATCCTCACCGAGGTTTACGGCTATAAACGGTCGCGCCGGGTGATCTGGCTGGGGTTCGGCGCGGCGCTGCTGATGGGCGCGCTGGTCTGGCTGGCGGGCCTGCTGCCGGGCGAGGCTCAGTGGGAAGCCTACGCCGGCCAGAGCGCCTACGACGTCATCCTGGGCGGCGTCAGCGGGCTGATCGCCGCCAGCCTGGCCGCTTACTGGCTGGGCGAGTTCAGCAACAGCTACGTGCTCGCCCGTATGAAGATCGCCACACAGGGGCGTTGGGTGTGGTCGCGCACGATCGGCAGCACGCTGGTCGGCCAGGCGGTGGACACGCTCGTGTTCTTCCTGATCGCGACCGCGCTGGGCGTCTTTCCGCCAGAGCTGCTGCTCACGCTGGTGGTGACGAACTACATCCTCAAGGTGGGGATCGAGGTGCTGTTCACGCCGGGCACGGTGCGCCTGATCGGCTGGCTGAAGCGGGCAGAGCAGGAAGACGTGTACGACTACGACACGCGCTTCAGCCCGTTTCACTTTGACGCATAGGCAGCTCAACGGACTGGGCTGCGCCTTCCAGGTCGGCCAGCGCCCGCGCGGCGTAGGCGGCGCAGCGGTCGCGCTTGCCGCGAACAGGCTGCGGCAGCTCAGGCAGGATGCCGAAGTTGGCTTTCATGGGCTGGAAATGTTCTGGCTCGGCGTGGCTGATATAGTGACACAGCGCCCCCAGCATGGTGGTCGGCGGCAGCACCCAGGGCACATCGCCGGCCAGGTGGCGCGCCAGGTTGATCGCCGCGACCACACCGGTAGCGATGTTGCCCATATAGCCTTCAACGCCGGTGATCTGCCCGGCGAAAAATAGGTCAGGGCGGCGGCGGAACTGCATCGTGGCGTCGAGCAGGGCAGGGGAGTTGATGAATGTGTTGCGGTGCATCTGGCCCATACGCACGAATTCCGCGTCCTTAAGGCCGGGAATCAGCCGCAGAATCTCCTCCTGCTGGCCCCAGCGGATGTTGGTCTGAAACCCAACAAGGTTGTACAGGCTGGCGGCGAGGTTGTCCTGCCGCAGTTGGACGACGGCGAAGGGGCGCTGGCCAGTGCGCGGGTCGCGCAGGCCAATCGGGCGCATCGGGCCATACGCCAGCGTGTCTGGCCCCCTGGCAGCCAGCTGCTCGATGGGCAGGCAGCGTTCGAAAAAGCCGGCGTCGTCGGTTTCAAATTCGCGCAGCGGGGCGCGCTCAGCGGCGAGCAGCGCCGCCACAAAGCGCCTGTATTCCGCCTCTGTCATGGGGCAGTTCAGATAATCGTTAGTCTCATCCTGGCCCCGCCGGTGGCGGCTCGCGCGGAACGCGACGGCCATATCAACGCTTTCCGCGGTGACGATAGGCGCGATGGCGTCAAAAAACGAGAGATAGCCGTGCCCGGTCAGCCGGGCGATGTCCGCCGCCAGCGCGTCAGACGTGAGCGGCCCCGTCGCGATGATCACAGGGCCGGGCGGGACAGCCGCGACCTCCTCGCGAACAATCTGTATGCGCGGGTGCTGGCGCAGGGCGTCGGTCACAGCCTGCGCAAACACATCCCGATCCACCGCCAGCGCGCCGCCAGCGGGCACCGCCGCGCTTTCAGCGCAGTCCAGCAGCAGCGAGCGCAAACGCCTGACCTCGGCCTGCAGCAGCCCGGAGGCGCGGTCAACCAGCCGCGACCCAAGCGAGTTGCTGCACACCAGCTCGCCCAGGCGGTCGGTTACGTGCGCGCCGGTGGTCCGCGCCGGGCGCATTTCATAAAGCGCTACGTCAAAGCCGCGCTCGGCGAGCTGCCAGGCGGCCTCAGAGCCGGCCAGCCCGCCGCCAATCACCGTAATTGTTCCTGTCACAACACCCCTCGCTGACCGCTTACACGAACGATACACGACAACGACAGCCGGTTCAGCGCAGCTCCTGCGCGAACTGCTGGTAGCGCCTGATTTTATCCAGGTCGCCGGCGCTGGCGGGGGCCAGGCGCAGCGCTGTCTCATAAGAGACAAACGCATCGGCGTAGTGCCCCAGGGCGAACTGAGCGTTTCCCAGCACGTCGTAAACCCGGTAATCCTGCACCGTATCGCCGTCCTGCTCAACCGCCACAACGTACTGCTGCACAGCCGCGATTGTGTCCTCATAGCTGTTCAGGTGGTAGCAGGCCTGTGCGATCCGAAACAGAAGCGACGCTTCCCAGGGGTGATAAGGGTTGTATTGCAGCGCGCTGCGCAATGCGTTGGCGGCCTGTTCGAACTGGCCCAGCTCAGTGTAAGCGTCGCCCAGCATTTCATACACGCGCGACCAGGTGACATCAACGCCAAGCGGCTTTCTGCTGATCTGCAAAAACTGCTGCAGATAGTTCACGGTTTCGCGCTCGCGGCCGGCCAGGCTGCCGGCGAGTTCGCCGGCGGCCAGCAGCGCCTCGGCCCATATCGCCCGGTTTTCCACGCCGGCGCGCTCGGCAACCGTCAGCGCTTGCTCCGCCGCCACCAGCGCCGGTTGATGCTGGTTCATGGCGCGCAGCACGCGGCTGCGCAGAATATGCACCTGAACCAGCCAGGTGAGCTGCTCATCAGCGGGGTAGGTGTAGAGGGCCTTGTTCAGAAAGCCCAGCGCGCTGTCCAGGCTGCGCCGCTCGTAAAAGGCGATGAACCCCAGGCGCTCATAGCAGAAGGCGGTCAGCGCGGCGACGTGGCTGGGCGTAAACAACGCCTGGCGAAAATGGGCGTCCGCCTTGTCCACGTCGCCGTCAATCAGCACGACGCGCCCCAGTTGGTAGTAAATCCAGCCTAGGTTGGCGTACTGCGGAAACTCCGCAATCACGCGGCCATAAAGCTGCTGCGCCTGGCCTGTGTCGCCTCGGTCGGCGAACCCGACGCTCGCCATTTCAAACCGCAGCAGATGGCAGTCGGCGGTCAGCTCCAGCATCTCTGGCGGCGCGCTGCCGGCCGTCGAAAGTGACTGCGCCTCCGCGATGTCGGCGGCGGCCTCATCAGGGCGGCCGTTCAGCAGGCGGGCGCGCGCGCGCATAATCAGCGCCCGCGCGCGCTCCGGCGGTGACAGCGTGCCGCGCAGCAGCTTGGCGGCGGCGACCTCCGCCTTTTTGATATCCCGCCGCTCGAGCAGCTCCTCGATCATCCGCAGTTGGGAAGTGGGCATGTGTCTCCTGCGAGTAACGTTTTAACACCGCCATTATAGTCTATACAGCGGCGGAACACGCAACCCCGGACGCAAACGCGCCACCATTTGCATGGTGGCGCGTTTGTCAGCGGGGCAGGGGAGAGGCGCGGCGCTCAGAAAGCGCCCATAACGATTGTCGCGTTCTGCCCACCCAGGCCGAAGCTGTTCGACATCACATATTTGAGATCGGGCACGTCGCGCGCCTCATTCGGAACGTAGTCCAGGTCGCAGGCGGGGTCAGGGGTCTCATAGTTGATCGTCGGGTGCAGCACTTTGTCCACGATGCTGAGCGTTGACGCGATCGCCTCGATCGCCCCTGAGCCGCCCAGCGCGTGCCCCAGCATGCTTTTGGTCGAGCTGACCGCCAGGCTATAGGCCTGTTCGCCAAAAACACGCTTGATCGCCAGCGTCTCCATCGCGTCGTTGGCCTGTGTCGAGGTGCCGTGCGCGTTAATGTACTGAATGTCCTCAACGTTAACGTGCGCGTCCTCCAGCGCCCAGCGCATCGAGCGCGTGGCGCCCATGCCTTCGGGGTCAAGGGCGGCGATATGGTAGGCGTCGGACGAGGAGGCGTAGCCGAGAATTTCAGCGTAGATGTGCGCGCCGCGTTTGAGCGCGTGCGCCAGGCTCTCGATGATCAGCACACCGCAGCCCTCGCTGAACACGAAGCCGGAACGATTAGCGTCAAACGGGCGGCTGGCCTGCTCAGGGTTGTCGTTGTAGCCGGTGGCCAGCGCCTGCATCGCTTCAAAGCCCGCCAGGGCATAGTCCTGCAGCACGGCCTCGACGCCGCCCGTAATCACCATGTCGGCGCGCCCGTTCTTGATCAGCTCGCTGGCTTCGCCTACCGCCTGTGTGCCCGCCGCGCAGGCGGTTGATGGCGCGTTCAGCGGACCGAAAGCGCGCATGAAGCGGCTGACATAGTGAGCTGGCATGTTCGGCAGCGCGTTAATCAGGGCAAGCGGGTTAGGTTTGCGAAAGCCGCTGGTCTTGTACTTAAACGTGCTCTGCTCGGCCATCTCGTGCGCGCCCAGCGAAGTGCCAATGACCACGCCGACGCGCTCGCCGTGTTCCTCGATCTGCGCGGTTGTCAGCCCGGCGTCCTCGACCGCCATGTGCGCCGCCGCGACCGCGAAGTGCGAAGCGCGCCCCATGCGGCGCGCTTCCTTCGGCTCAATGTACAGCGTCGGGTCAAAGTCGCGCACCTCGCCGCCGATCTTTATCTCCAGATGGTCAATCGGGATCGTCTGCAGCAGCCGAATGCCAGAGCGCCCGGCCTTCAGGCTTTCCCACAGGGTTTTTACAGGGCCTAGCGCGGTCACCGCGCCCAGCCCGGTTATCACGACGCGCGGTCGTCCGTTGCGCAGCAGCTCCATGTCTTGCTTCTCCTGGTACGTCCTACGAACCTTTGAACTCCTCGCGGATCAATTCGATAACGCGCCCTTCAACAGCCAGCGCGGCCTGACGAACCGCGTTCTTAACCGCCAGGGCGTCAGATCGCCCGTGTCCTATTATCACAACACCGTTAACGCCCAAAAGGGGCGCGCCACCAACCTCGGTGGTGTCCGTTTGGCGCCGGACCCGGCCGAACGCGGGCCGCAGCAGCAGTCCGCCCAACATGGATAACACGTCGCTGGTGATTTCGTCACGAATTATCCCGGTCAGATAGGACGCGGACGCCTCAAATGTCTTGAGGAAGATGTTCCCGACAAAGCCGTCGCTAACGACGACATCAATCTCGCCGCGCACAACTTCTTTGGGTTCCACATTGCCGACGAAATTCAGGCCGCCCGCCCGCAGCGCCGCCGTCGCTTCCTTGATGGCGGCGTTCCCTTTGCCTTCTTCCTCGCCGTTCGACAGCAGGCCAACGCGCGGGCTGCTGACGCCCAGCGCGCGCCGCGCATAGATGCTGCCCATCGCGGCAAACTGCACCAGCCATTCTGGCCGCGAGTCAGCGTTGGCCCCCAGGTCGAGCACGACAACCTTGTGCCCGCGCAGCGGATAAATGCCGCTGAGCGCCGGCCGTTTGACGCCGGGGATGCGGTGCAGGGTGTGCAGTGTGGCGATCGCCATCGCCGCGCCCGTGTTGCCCGCGGTCACGAACGCCTCGGCGGCGCCGGCGCTGACCAGCTCCATGCCAACGTGCATGGATGACCGCGGCTTATCCTTGCCCGCTTTCGCCGGCGTGTCCGACATCAGCACCTGCTGTTCGGCGTGAATGACCTCAAGCGGCAGGCCAGCGGTGCGATGCCGGCCCAGTTCGGCCTCAATTTGCTTCTGATCGCCCACCAGCAGAATCGTGTGCCCCAGCTCGCGCGCGGCCAGCACGCCGCCAGCAACGTCAGCCTGTGGGCAGGCGTCGCTGCCCATCGCATCAAGTGCAATTCGCATCGTTTTTACTTTGCCCCTGTGTAATGCGCAGTGTGCGCGTAAAGGATTGACAGAGAATCTGCACCGGGTATAATACCTTGAATATAAGCCCCGGTGGCGGAACTGGCAGACGCGCACGGTTGAGGGCTGTGTCCCTTAGTGGGGTGGAGGTTCAAGTCCTCTCCGGGGCAATTCGAAAAGCTCACACGCTGCGTGAGCTTTTTTGATCCGCGAACCCGCGCGAACAGCGCCCTTGCTTGCGGGTAATTCTACTTGGATGTACACTGCCTGTTAAGGGTCACAAATGGCCTTGCGCGCGCTTCTACAGTCCGGGAGAGTGAAGGACAATGACCGACCAATTGCAGGGCACGCTGGCATCAGCTTACGAACTGATAGA
>CAZDVL010000067.1:0-12885 GCA_964508745.1 uncultured Anaerolineaceae bacterium
CGCTGGTCGCCGTGAGCTACTGGCACGTGGCGCTCAGCCGGCTGGGGCTGCGCATCGTGCTGACGACTGTCGTCACCGCGCTGCTGCTGGCGTTTCTGGCGCGCGCGCTGCGCGACAACCGGCGCGGCGATTTTATCCTGGCCGGCCTGACGCTGGGCCTGGGCCTCTACACCTACCAGGCGGTGCGGATGCTGCCGCTGGTGGTGCTGGCGGGCGTGGGCCTGGCGCTGCTTTTCCGAGCGCGCAGCGGGCGCGCGGCGGCCCGCTACCTGCTGAACACGGCCGCGCTGGTCGTGGTGGCCTTTGTGGTGTTCGTGCCGCTGTTCGGCTTCTGGATGCAGTACCCGGAGGACTTCTGGCGGCGCACGCAGGGGCGGCTGCTGGGCGACGATGTGATCCAGACGGTCAACGACCAGGGGCAGATCGTCGAACGGCGGGCGACGGTGCAGGAACGGCTGGATGCGTTTAACCGCAACCTGCCCATCCTGGCCGACAACCTGCGCGGCGCGCTGCTGATGTTCAACTGGAAGGGCGATGTCGCCTGGATCAACGCCGCGCCCAACCGGCCGGCCATGGACAGCGCCACCGGCGCGCTGCTGGTCGTCGGGCTGGCGGCGTGGCTGGCGCGCATGGTCCGCCGGCGCGACCCGTTCGACTGGCTGGTGCCGGTGGCGCTGCTGATTATGCTGCTGCCGTCGGCGCTTTCGATCGCCTACCCAGTGGAGAACCCCAGCCACACGCGCACCAGCGGCGCGCTGCCGCTGGCCTATCTGATCGCGGCGCTGCCGCTGGCGCTGGTGGTGAAGTCGCTGGTCGAGCAGGTGGGCGGGCGGCGCGGGCGCGTCGCCGCCGGGGCGGCCGTCGCGCTGGTGGTGGCGGGCGCTTACGGCGCCAACAGCGCGACCTACTTCAACAATTACTACCAGGCGTATGTCGGGTCGTCGCTGCCGTACACCGAGGTCGGGCGCGTGCTGCGCGGCTTCGCCGAGAGCGACGGCAGCTTCGGCAACGCTTTCATGATCGCGTACCCCTACTGGTGGGATCACCGCGCCATCGGCATCGAGGCGGGCCGCGTTGACTGGCCGAACGGCATCGTGAGCCGCGCGGCGGTGCCGCAGTTCCTGGCCGACGCCTACGCCCGTGCTGGCCGCTACCGCCTTGACCCCGACCGCGACCTGCTGTTTCTCTACGCGCCCGACGACGACGACACCGGCGCGGCGCTGCGCGAGTGGTTCCCGCAGGGGCGCTCCCTGCTGGTGCAGAGCTACCAGGACGACGCCTACCGGCTGTACCGCGTGCCGGCGCTGGGGCTGGACGGCCTGCTGACCTTCCTGGCCGAACATGTGCCGGCGCCGGGTTGAGGGCGGCGCGGGCCGGGTGAGGAAAAGGCGGCGCGCTCGTGTATATGGTTAATCGCCTGAACGTTGTAGCAGGGTAGGCGCGAATGCTGGATGCATCAACCGTTTCGAGCGGGCCGCAAAGCCGCGGCCGGGCCTGGGCCGTGACGCGCAGCGATGTGCTGGTGGGCGTGCTGCTGGCGATTGTCATGCTGGCGGGCGGCTACTTTCGCTTTGTGGGGCAGAACTGGGACGACTTCACCCACCTGCACCCGGACGAACGCTTTCTGGCGGGCGTGGCCTCGTCCATCGGCGGCGCGCTGCGTTCGACCTACAGCGCGCCGGGCGAACAGCAGGCCCAGCTTGACCGCTGCCTGGCGGCTTACCCGCTGACCGGCGGGGCCGGCGGCTTTTTCGACGCCGACTGTTCGACGTGGAACCCGCACAACGCCGGCAGCGGCATGTACGTTTACGGCACGCTGCCGCTGTTTATGGCGCGCGCGGCGGGCGACGCGCTGGTGCAGTTGACGGGCAACCCCAACTGGGCCGGCTACAACGGTGTGCACCTGGTGTGGCGCTCGCTGTCGGCGCTGGCGGAGATGGTCGCCATTCTGGCGGTGTTTTTCACCGGCGCGCGGCTGGTCAGCCAGTGGGTGGGCCTGCTGGCGGCGGCACTTTACGCCGGGGCCGCGCTTTCGATCCAACTTGCGCACTTTGGCACGGCGGACGCGGTCGGCAGCGCCTTCGCGACGCTGGCGCTGCTGTTCGCCGCCCGCGTGCAGTTCGAGGGCCGCTGGCGCGACTACGCGCTTTTTGGGCTGGTGTTCGGCGCGGCGCTGGCCAGCCGCATCAACCTGGCGCCGCTGGTCGGGCTGATTTTGCTGGCGGCGGGCGTGCGCGCGCTGCCGGCTTTCGACCGCGCGCTGGCCTGGACCGAGCGCCAGCGCATTCTGCTGCGTGCGGCGGCGGGGCTGGCGCTGGCCGGCGCTGTGACGCTGGTCGTCTTTCGTGTGGCGAACCCTTACGCCTTTATGGGGCCGGGCATCCTGGGCCTGTCGCTGAACCCGCGCTGGCTGGCGGACATGAATCAGGCGCGCTATCTGGTCAGCGGGCAGGCCGAGATGCCGCCCAACTGGCAGTGGATCGGGCGCACGCCGTACCTGTTCGCCTGGGGCAACATGGTGCTGTGGGGCATGGGCGCGGCGTTGGGGCTGGCCGGCTGGCTCGGCTGGCTGTGGGCGGGCGCGCGGCTGGTGCGTGGGCGCGCCGGGGCGCTGAGCCTGCTGCTGCCGGTGCTGTGGGTGCTGGCCTATTTTGGCTGGCTGGGGGCCAACTGGGTCGCCTCGATGCGCTATTTTCTGCCGCTGTACCCGGCACTGGCGCTGCTGGCCGCCTGGGCGCTGCTGGAGCTGGCGCGGCGCGCGGGCGTGTCCAGGGTGCGGCGTGGGCTGGCGCTGGCGCTGCTGGCCGGCGTGACCGGCTTCACGCTGCTGTGGGCCGTCATGTTCACCAACATCTACCGCCACCAGCTCACGCGCGTGCAGGCCAGCCACTGGTTCTGGGAGAACGCCTCCGGCGATTTTTCGATGCGCGTCGAGGGGTCGGCGGCGGGCGCGCCGCTGGTGAACGTGCCGCTGTTCAACGGCTATGGCGGCGCGCCGGCGGACTCGCTGCTGGGGCAGGTGTCGCCGCTGTACGAGGGCCAGCCCATCAGCCATGTGTTCGTCGCGCCAGCGGACGGCACGATCCGCACCGTGCGCGCGCCGCACCTCAGCGCCCCGGAGGACGACCCGCCCCCGGCGACGCTGCGCGTGGCGCTCTACACCGACCTGACGAACGCGCTGCTGGCCGAGGGCACGCTGACCGCCGCTTTCAGCCGCGCCGACCACCCGCTGGGCCGGGCGTATGAGATCGCGCTGGGCGCGCCGGTGAGCGTGCGCGCCGGCGAGTCGTACCGCTTCAGCGTCGAGGTGGTGTCTGGCGGGCCGGTGCTGGCGGCGGGCGACGTGGTTTCGCACGAAGGGGCCTGGGACGACGCCATCCCCTACACCGTCTGCACGCTGCCGGACGGCGTCACGCTGGCGGACAATCCGCCGCCGGGCCTGCTCAGCGCCGAGGAGTGCAACGGGCGCAACGCCTGGTCGTCGCTGATTGTCGGCCACCAGATGCAGATGGCCTACGAGGACGAGCCGTACAAGCGCGACATTATGCTGCGCGCGCTCGACGACAGCCAGTACCTGACGATCAGCAGCAACCGCTTCTACGACTCGCTGGCGCGCATTCCCATCCGCTGGCCGATGTCGAACCGCTATTACGCCGCGCTGTTCGGCGGCGAGCTGGGCTATGAGCTGGCGGCGGTGTTCGAGGAAACGTTCGAGCTGGGGCCGCTGCGCGTGTCTGACCAGCACCTGCCCACGTTCGACAGCCCGGCCTGGCTGAACGAGTTTGAGGCCGAGGAAGCCTTCCACGTTTACGACCACCCGGCCGTCTTCGTGTTCCGCAAGACGGCGGCCTATGACCCGGAGGCGGCCCGCAGCGTCCTCTACGAAGCGCCGCTGAACCGGCTGGAGGCGGTGGGCACGAACTATGTCGAGGCGTGCCCGCAGGTGTTCTTACAGCTTGGCGGCGGCGGCTGTGACCTGACGCTGGTGGACACGGTGACGTGGTCCTCGCTTCAGGCGGACGCGGCGCCGACGCAGTTGATGTTCACGCCGGAGCGGCGCGCCGTCCAGTACGACAACGGCACGTGGTCGGGGCTGTTCGACCGCCAGAGCGCCATCAACACAGAGCCGCTGCTGACCGTCGCCGCGTGGTGGCTGATGATCGTGGCCGTCGGCTGGGCGGCGTGGCCGCTGCTGTTCGCGCTGTTTCCGTCGTTCGCCGACCGGGGCTACAGCCTCGCCAAGACCGCCGGGCTGCTCGTCAGCGGCTGGCTGGCGTGGTACGGCGCGAGCGCCGGGCTGGCGACGTGGTCGCGCGCGGGCATCCTGCTGGCGCTGGCGCTGCTGCTGGCGGGCGGGCTGGCGCTGGCGCTGCGCCGTCGGGCGGGCCTGACGAGCTATGTGCGGCAGCGCTGGCGGCGGCTGGCGGCCATTGAAGTGATCACGCTGCTGGCGTTCCTGGGCTTTCTGGCCGTGCGCCTCGCCAACCCGGACCTGTGGCATTACCAGTTCGGCGGCGAAAAGCCGATGGACTTCGCCTACTTCAACGGCGTGCTGCGCAGCACCATCTTCCCGGCGATTGACCCCTGGTACGCCGGCGGCTTCCTCAATTACTACTACTTCGGCTATGTGATCGTGGGCGGGCCGACGCTGCTGCTGGGCGTTGTGCCCTCGATTGCCTATAACCTGATTCTGCCGACGCTGTTCGCGCTGGCGGGCATCGGCGCCTTCAGCGTGGCGTTCAACGTGGTGGCCCACTGGCGCGAGCAGCGCGGCGGCGGCGCGCGCCGGGTAGGCAGCCCCTGGGTGGCGGGCGTGGCCGCGCTGCTGCTGGCGGTCGTGCTGGGCAACCTGGACACGCCGCGCGTGTTTGGCGCGGGCGTGGCGCAGCTAGGGGGCTACCAGCAGCCGCAGGGCCTGGAGGCGTTTCTGGTGGCGCGGCACACGCGCGAAACCGGCCAGATGCCCGCCGGCGATGCGTATGACCAGCTTGTCGAGCGCGCCCAGCGGGGCGACCTGGGCGACCGCCTGAGCTACGAGCTGGACAACTCCGCCAGCCTGGTGAGCAGCCTGCTGTCCGGCTTCGGCCAGATGCTCCAGGGGCAGACGCTGCCGATCGCGCCGAACCGCTGGTACTGGGGGCCGACGCGCGTGCTGGCCGAGACGCCGGGCGTCGAGGGGCAGGCGATCACCGAGATTCCGTTCTTTACGTTTCTGTACGGCGACCTGCACGCGCACATGATCGCCATGCCGCTGCTGTTCATCGTGATGGCGTTCGTGCTCAACGAGGCGCTGCTGGCCGGGCGCGACCCGCGCGGCCGCGCGGCGCGCTTCCTGGCGCTGGCGCTGGGGGCGGGCACGGTCGGTCTGCTGCGCGCGACCAACACCTGGGACTGGATCACCTTCATGCTGCTGGGCGTGGCCGGGGTGGGCTTCGCCTGGTGGCTGGCGTGGCGGGCGTTCAACCGGCGTTCGCTGGTTGACCTGGCGCTGCGCGCGGGCGGCTTTGTCGCGCTCAGCTTTGTGGCGGCGCTGCCGTTCACCACCTGGAACGCCACCATCTACAGCCGCGTGCTGCCCTGGACGGGCGGCAAAACGCCGCTGTGGGCCTACTTCGACCTGCACGGCCTGTTCCTGTTCCTGGTCGTTTCGCTGCTGGTGTGGGACACGGCGCGCTGGCTTCGCAGCGTCTACGTGCGCGAGCTGCGCGGCCTGTGGGGGCTGCTGCTGGCGCTGGCGGCGGCGGGCGCGGCCTTAACGGTGGGCCTGCTGCTGACGGCGATGGCCGGCTACCAGGTGGCGCTGGTGGCGGTCCCGCTGATCGTGTGGATCGCGGCGCTGTTCTTCCGCGCCGGGCAGTCGCGCGAGATGCAGGTGGTGCTGACGCTGGCCGGGCTGGCGCTGGCGCTGACGGTGGGCGTCGAATTTGTCGTGCTGGACGGCGACATTGGCCGCCAGAACACCGTGTTCAAGTTCTATATCCAGGCGTGGATGCTGTTCGCCGCCGCGGGCGGCGCGGCCTTCGCCTGGCTGCTGCGCGCCGCCGATGCGTGGTCGGGCTGGCTGCGCGGGGTGTGGCTGGCGGCGGCGGCGCTGCTGGTGGCGGTGGCGGCGCTCTACCCGGTGATGGCCAGCCGCGGCAAGGCGCTCGACCGCATGAGCGCGGACGTGCCGTTCACGCTGGACGGCATGGCGTGGATGCAGTATACCCGGCACGCCGAGAACGGCGTCTGGCTGGAGCTGAGCGACGATTACGCTATGATCCGCTGGTTACAGGACAATGTGCAGGGCACGCCGGTGATTATTGAGGCGCAGAGCGCGCGTGAATACCTGTGGGGCGGGCGCGTCGCCATCAACACCGGGCTGCCGTCGGTGCTGGGCTGGCGCTTCCACCAGACACAGCAGCGCACGCTTGACCCGCTGCCGTCGCTGATTAACCAGCGGCGGGCCAATATCAACGGGTTTTACAGCACGGCCAGCGCGGACGCCGCCTGGCGCATGATCCGGTTCTATGGCATCGAATACGTGATTGTTGGCGGCCTGGAGCGCGCCTATTACCCGGAGGCCGGGCTGGCGAAGTTCGACGAGATGGCGCGCGCCGGCCTGCTGGAGCGCGTCTATGAGCAGGGCGAGGCGGTCGTTTACCGGGTGAATATGCGCGCAGAGCCGGCGCAGGCAGGGTAAGGGCGTGGTTCTGGAATGGCTTGCCCGCGAGGGCTGGATTGTCTTGAGCTGGTGGGCGCTGGTCACGCTGGCCGGGCTGGCGGCGCTGCCGCTGGTCGTGCGGCTGCTGGGCGCGCTGCCCGACCGCGGTTACACGCTGGCGCGCGGCGTGGGGCTGCTGCTGGTGGGCTTCGTTTTCTGGCTGCTGGCGAGCCTGGGCCTGCTGCCGAACAGCGGCGGCAGCGTCCTGCTGGCGTGGCTGATCGTGCTGGCGGCGGCGCTGGCGGTCTACTTCCGCGGCGGCGCGCCGTTCGACTGGCGCGGCTGGTGGCGCGCGAACCGCCCGGCTGTGATCGCCGGCGAGCTGGTGTTTGCGCTGCTGCTGCTGGGCTGGGCGCTCTACCGGGCGCACCAGAACAGCCTGGCGGGCACGGAAAAGCCGATGGAGCTGATGTTTATCAGCAGCATCATGCGCAGCCCAACGTTCCCGCCCAACGATGGCTGGCTGGCCGGGTACGCCATCAGCTATTACTACTTCGGCTATGTGCTGGCCGCCGCGCTGTCCACGCTCAGCGGCATCAGCAGCAGCGCCGGCTTCAACATGACGATTTCGCTGCTGGTGGCGCTGACCGGCCTGGCGACTTTCGGCGTGGTTTACAACCTGGTGCGCTCGCGCGCGGGGGCGTCCGCCCGCCCGGCGCTGCTGACGGGCCTGCTGGGGGTGGTGCTGGTCGTGTTTCTGTCGAATTTCCAGCCGGTTCTGGTGGAGATTCCCTACCAGGCGCAGGCCGTTTCGGAGGATTACCTGCGCTTCTGGGACACCAAGAACCGCGACGCCTACGACGCCAGCGCCGGCCCGGTCAACCTGTTTGACCCCAGCCAGGCGCGGCTGGTCAACTGGTGGTGGTTTAACGCCGGGCGCACGCTGACCGAGCGCGACCTGGCCGGCGCGCGCGTCAACGAGGTGATTGACGAATTTCCGCAGTTCAGCTTCCTGCTGGCGGACGTGCACCCGCACGTGCTGGCGCTGCCGTTCGCGGTGCTGGCGCTGGGGCTGGCGCTGAACGCGCTGCTGGCCGGGCGCGCGCCCAAGCGCGGCGAGGTTGTCTTTTACGCGCTGTGCCTGGGCGGGCTGGTGTTCCTCAACGTGTGGGACGGGCCGATCTACCTGGGCGTGCTGCTGGGCGCGGAGGCGCTGCGCCGCCTGCGCGAACAGGGGCGGCTGCGGGCGGCGGACTGGCGGGCGCTGGCGCGGCTGGGCGCGGCGCTGGCGGCGCTGGCGGTCGTGTTCTACCTGCCGTTTTTCGTGGGCTTTCAGTCTCAGGCGGCGGGCCTGCTGCCGAACCTGCTGCACCCCACCCGTTTTCAGCAGTATTTCCTCATGTTCGGGCCGCTGCTGCTGCTGCTGGTGCCGTTTCTGCTGGCTGAGGCGCGGCGCGGCGGCGGGCGCGTCAACTGGCCGCTGGGGGTCGCCGCCGCGGGCGGGCTGCTGGGCGCGCTGCTGCTGCTGATGGCGGGGCTGACGCTGGTGGGCGCGGCCGTCCCGGAGGCGCGCTCG
The DNA here is from genome assembly GCA_964508745.1 of uncultured Anaerolineaceae bacterium. Classification (GTDB taxonomy): domain Bacteria; phylum Chloroflexota; class Anaerolineae; order Aggregatilineales; family Phototrophicaceae; genus DAOTWC01. The sequence goes on from CAZDVL010000067.1 coordinate 8,220, forward strand.
GTCGCGCTGAGTTTTGTGGACCAGAACGGCGGCTGGGGGCAGGTGCTGCCGGCGCTGGTGGCGCGCCGCGCCGAAACGATTCTGACGACGCTGGCGCTGCTGGCCGGGGTGGCGCTGGTGGTGGCGCGCCTGTTCGCGCGCCCGGCGCTCAACGAGGGCGCGGCCGCCCGGCTGTACTCGCCGGCGGCGGGCTTCGCGCTGCTGCTGGTGGGCGTGGGCGTGACCCTCAGCCTGATCCCGGAGTTCGTCTACCTGCGCGACAACTTCGGCACGCGCATGAACACCATTTTCAAATTCTACTATCAGGTGTGGGTGGTGTTCAGCGTCGCGGGGGCTTACGGCGTCTACAGCCTGCTGGCGGAGCGCGGGCCGTTCCGCGCGGGGGCCGCCGCGCGCGCCGCCGTGACCGCGCTGCTGGTGGTGGCGCTGGCGCTGGGGCTGATCTATCCGGCGCTGGGGATTTATCACCGGGCGCTGCTGGAGACCGGCCGCCTGGGCGCGGAGGCGCCGCCGCCGCTGACGCTGGACGGCGGCCGTTCGCTGGTCGGCCAGGCCGATTACGACGCGGTCGCCTGCCTCAGCCAGCTCGTTGGCGGCGCGCGGGTCGTCGTGGCCGAGGCGGTCGGCAATTCCTACGAATGGCAGTATGGGCGGTCGGCAACGCTGGCCGGCATCCCGGTGGTGATTAACTGGCCCGGCCACCAGAGCCAGTGGCGCGGGCTGACGTATGGCGCGGCCACCGGCGCGCGCCTGCAGGATGTCGAGCGCCTGTACACCGACCTGCGCTGGGACACGGCGCGGGAGATCATCGCGCGCTACGGCATTGATTACGTGTTCGTCGGGGCGACGGAGCGCCAGCGTTATGGCGCCGCCGGCGAGGATAAATTCCGCGAAAACCTGGAGGTTGTCTGCGACTTTGGCGACAGCCGCGTGTACCGGGTGGGCGCGGGGGAAAGGGTGTCGAACCCATGATTGACCGCACGGCACACTCGCTGCCTGTGTCACAGCCCGCCGCGCGCCCGCGCGTCACGGTGCGCCTGGAGGTGGTCGCTTACGCGGCGCTGTTCGCGCTGGCGCTGCTGCTGCGCCTGGCGGAGCTGGACACCGTGCCGCTGTCGGCGGCTGAGGCGCGCGGCGCGCTGGCGGCCCAGCGGCTGGCGCTGCCGGGCGCGCCGGGGGAGAGCGCCGCGCCGTCCAGCGCGCTGCTGCTGGGCGCGCAGGCGCTGACCTTCAGCGTGCTGGGCGCGTCGCCATTTACGGCGCGGCTGCTGACGGCGCTGGCGGGCGCGCTGCTGGTGATCGCGCCGCTGCTGTTCCGGCGGCTGCTGCGGCCAGTGCGCGCGTTTGTGTTCAGCCTGCTGCTGGCGTTCTCGCCGGTGGCGCTGCTGGCCGCGCGCGAGGGCAGCCCGGCGGTGTGGGCGCTGCTGGCGGCGGCGGGCGGGCTGTGGGCGGTCTGGCGCTGCTGGGAAACGCGCCGGTCAGGGTACATGCTGCTGGCGGCGGCCTGTTTCGCCGGCGTGACCTTCCTGACCGACCCCGCCGGCCTGTGGCTGGCGCTGCTGCTGCTGGCGGCGGGCGCGCTGGCGCTGGCCTGGCTGCGCGCCGACGAGCCGGATCACCCCGGCCTGGGCGAGCTGGGCGCGTGGCTGCGCGGGCTGCCCTGGCTGGCGCTGCTGGGCGCGGCGGCGCTGACGGTGTTCACGGTGGGGACGCTGTTCGCGCTGCACCTGCCCGGCCTGGGGGCTGTCAGCGAGAGCCTGCGGCTGGCGCTGGCCGGCCTGACGACCGCGCAGCCGGACACGCTGCCGGCGTACCCGCTGCTGATCGTCGTGTTTTACGAGCCGGCGACGATTGTCTTTGCCGCCGCCGGCGTGTGGCTGCTGGGGCGGCGCAGCGTTGTGTCGCTGCTCGACCGTTTCCTGGCCATGTGGCTGCTGCTGAGCGCGCTGGCGGCGGTGTTCTTCGCCGGCAGCAGCGCCGCGCACGCCCTGTGGCTGGTCGCGCCACTGTGCGGGCTGGCGTCGGTGACGGCGGCGGAGCTGCTGCGCGCCGACCGCCACCCGCTGTTCCGCGTTCCGGCCTGGGGGCGCTGGCTGCTGGCGCTGGTGATTGTGCTGCTGCTGCTGATTCTCTCGGTCAACCTGCAGGCGGTCGGGCGGTCGCTGCTGGCGGCGCCGCCGGGCGTCGGCTTCGGCGCGAACGTGCAGCCGGTGAACCTGATCTGGGCGGGAATCGCGCTGCTGCTGGGCGTGCTGGCGCTGCTGCTGGTGGCCAGCCTGTGGGGTGGCGCGGCGGCGCTGCGCGGCGGCGGGTTGGGGCTGCTGGCGTTCGCGCTGGTCACGTCGCTGGCCAGCGGCTGGAGCGCCGCCGTGCCGAACGCCGCCAGCCCGGCGGAGCTGTGGCACCTGCGGGCGACCGGGCACGAGACGGCGCTGCTGCGCGAGACGCTGGCGGAGCTGTCGCGGCGCGAAACCAGCGGCTTTCCGCTGCTGACGATTTACGCGCAGGTGGCTGAGGACAGCCCGGCGGCCTGGGCGCTGCGCGACTACCCGAACACGGTGTTCATCGCCAGCGCCAGCGACGCGCGCGCGCAGCCGGTCGCGCTGCTGCCCCTGCAAACCGAGCCGCCCGACCTGGGCGGGAGCTATGTGGGGCAGCAGTTCATTCTCAGCCGTTCCTGGAACCCGCGAAACATGCAGGCGGCGGACGCGCTGGCGTGGTGGCTGCAGGGCCGGCTGCGCGCCGGGCAGGCCACCGCCGAGCCGGTCGTGCTGTGGCTGCGCCAGGACATTTACGACGGCCTGCCGTTCGGCGGCCAGCCGGGCGGGTGAGCATTTTGCGCCGCGGCGGTGTATCAGGGATGGCCGGCAGCGCGCCGCGCCAACAGGGGAGCTATGGCCGAACAGCAGCTATCCGCTGAACAGCTTATCGCCTGCTGCCTGGGCGGTGACCAGAGCGCCTACGAAGCGCTCTATAACCGCTTCGCGCCCAGCATCTACCGGCTGTGTTACAGCCTGCTGCTGGACCGCCAGGACGCCGAGGATGTGCTGCAGGAGGCGTTCGTTTACGCCTTTCGCAGCCTGCGGCGCTACGACGCTCGCCGCGCCGCCTTTAAGACGTGGCTGTACACGATCGCGATCAGCCGCTGCCGCAACCATTACCGGCGGCGCGCGGCGCGGCTGGACCTGGGCCACCTGTTTCAGCTTGAGCTGCCCGGCCCGCGCGCCGAGATGCCAGAGCCGACGGCCATGCGCCACGACGCCAGGGCGGAGGTCGAGAGCGCGCTGGCGGCGCTTTCGCCGCGCCTGCGCGAGGCGGTCGCGCTGCGCTATGGCCACGGCCTGACGTACCGCGAGATCGCCGAAGTGATGGACTGTCCGCCGAAAACGGCCGAGAGCCGCGTGCGCCTGGCCCATGAGGCGCTGAAAAGCCGCCTGCAAACGGTCTGGCCAGCTTTGCTGGAGGACCTGCTCAACAATGGTTAGGGCTGTGAGGGTCTGATGATCGCCTGCCGTTACTGCCGCGCCCACCTCGGCGCTTACCTGACGGGCGAGCTGGCCGCGCCGGCGCGCCGCCGCGTGAGCGCGCACCTGGACACGTGCGCCGCCTGCTACGCTGTCTACGCGCAGCGGCGCGACCTGGCGCGCGAGCTGGGGCGCGCGCTGCCGCTGGTCGGCCAGGCGGCCGCGCCGGATTTCGCGCAGGTGTGGCTGAAAGTGCAGGCGGAGATCCCGCGCGAGAGCAGCCACCCGGTGCAGTATGGGCTGGTCGCGCTGCTGCTGACGCTGCTGCTGCTGGCGCCGTTCACGATGGGCCACCGCGATGTCGCCCCTGTGCTGCCCACCCAGCCAGCCCCGCACCTGGCCGCTGCCGACGAGACGCCGGCGCGCGCCGTTTCCAGCGGCGACGCGACCGCCGCGCCGCGCGCCAGCGCGCTGGAACTGCCGGCGGCGGGCACGCCGCCAACCCTGCCTGAACCGCATAGCAGCGATGACTCACGAGGTTTCGATGACCGCAGCGATTGACAGACCGACGACCGAGCGCGATGAGCATAAAGGGACGCTGTGGCTGGCCCGCGCGTATGCCGTCAACTGGGAGACGATCCTTTACGTTGTAATCTTCCTGCTGGCCGTGTTCACGCGCTTTTACGGCCTGGGCGACCGCGTGATGAGCCACGACGAGAGCCTGCACACGCGCTATTCGTACAACCTGTACGCGGACGGCAACTTCCAGCACACGCCGCTGATGCACGGGCCGATTCTGTTCCACATGACGGCGCTGTCGTATGCGCTGTTTGGCGACAACGACTTTACCTCGCGCATCTACCCGGCGGTCCTCAGCGTGCTGGTCACGCTGTTTCCGCTGTTGTTCCGGCGCTGGCTGGGCCGGGCGGGGGCGCTGGCGGCGTCGCTGATGCTGCTGATCTCGCCGCTGCTGATGTATTACGGGCGCTACATCCGCCACGACACGCCCTCCATCTTCTTCGCGCTGGTGATGGCCTACTGCACCTTTATGTACCTCGACGGCCCGGCCGGCCAGCGGCGGCGGGCGCGCTGGCTGTATATCTTCGCCGGCGCGCTGCTGGGGAACCTGGGATCGAAAGAGACTTCGTTCATTTACATCGCCATTTTCGGCAGCGCGCTGACGCTCTACTGGCTGGTGCGCC
>CAZDVL010000068.1:0-12860 GCA_964508745.1 uncultured Anaerolineaceae bacterium
TTGTTTGTGGGCCGGCTGGAGCCGCTGAAAGGCGTTGACACCATTCTTGATGCGCTGGTGCTGCTGCGCGAGCGCGAGCCGGCGTTGTTTCAGAAAACGCGCCTTGTAGTGATCGGCGGCAGCCTCAGCGACCGTGCCGACACAGAGATGGCGCGCCTGCGCCAGCTCGTGGCCGCGCTTGGGCTGGAAGGCACGGTCGAATTTCTGGGCGCAAAGGGGCAGGAGCTGCTCCCCTGTTATTACGCGCTGGCGTCAGCGGTGATTATGCCGTCCGATTACGAATCGTTCGGCATGGTGGCGCTGGAGGCGATGGCGTCCGGCACGCCGGTCATTGCCTCAGAGGTGGGCGGGCTGGCCTTCCTGGTGCGCGACCAGGAGACCGGCTACCTGGTTCCCGTGCGCGAGCCGGCGGTGCTGGCGGACCGCGTCGCCCGCCTGCTGCGCGACACAAAGCTGCAGCAGTCAATGCGGTCCGCTGCGATCAGCACGGCGCGCCGCTACTCCTGGACGCTGGTGGCCGACCAGCTTCTCGCGGCCTTCACGGAAATGGTCGAGCAGCGGCACGTCAGCCGCCATAAGCGTTAGGGATGTTTGCCACCAGCGCGCTGATATAAGGCTCCTGTTCCTGAAGCGCGAGCACCTGGTCGGCGGCGACCAGCGTTTGCCCCCGGTAGTGCAGCACATCGTTGAAGGCGTCGTAGCGGTAGCGGCGGTTCACCCAGCCGTACAGGTGGTGCTGGAACGCGACGGTAAACAGCACCGCCTCCTCCTTCAGGATTACCGTCTCCCCCACCAGCCAGACGGGCGCATACTGACTGAGATGTTTCTGCACTTTGGCGTCACGTTTGCTGCGCAGAATGTCGCTGGAGTTCATATGCGTTATCCCCTGCTCCCTGATTAAGGCCGGTTACGAGACTGCCGTCTATTTTAGCTTTTCTGCGCCCGTCTGCACAGTTTCGGTCCGGCCGCCCGGCCGATTCTGCGTGACACGCCCGCCCGCCCTTGTTATAATCCTGGCCGCTGCCCCCTGCCTGTGTCAGCCTGACCGATCGTGATTTTGCAGCGCGAAGAGATAAAGAGCATGCCGCGAGCCTTACTCAGCGTCTACGACAAAACCGGCCTTGTTGAGTTCGCGTCCGCGCTGGTGGAGCTTGGCTGGGACCTGGTTGCCAGCGGCGGCACGGAGGCGACCCTGAGCGCCGCCCAGCTGCCAGTGGTGTCCGTCGCCCGGCTTACCGGCATGGCAGAAATGCTTGACGGCCGCGTAAAAACGCTCCACCCGGCGATCCACGCCGGGATTCTGGCGCGCAACACGCAGCAGGATTTAGACGACCTGCGGACCGCCGGCTATGCCCCGATCAACATGGTCGTGTGCAATCTGTACCCCTTTCAGGACACCGTGGCCCAGAAAGGGATCGCCCTTCAGGACGCGGTGGAACAGATTGACATCGGCGGCGTCACGCTGCTGCGGGCCGCGGCAAAGAATTTCTTCCACGTGACCACTGTGTGCGACACGAACGACTATGGCAAGGTGATTGCCGAACTGAGGGCGGCGGGCGCTGTGGATATCGCCACGCGCCGCAGCCTGGCGGTCAAGGCGTTCGCGCGCACGCGCGACTATGACACCGCCATTCACGCCTTCCTTTCGACCGATTTTGTCCCCAGCCTGACCGCTGAGACGCTGCCAAAGCACCTGTCAATCGGCATGCAGCAGGTTGAGGTGCTGCGCTATGGCGAGAACCCCCACCAGCTTGCCGGGTATTACAGCCGCCAGATTTCAGCAGGGCCGCTGGGCGGCGCGCTGCTCAATGGCAAGCAGCTTTCGTACAACAACATTCTCGATCTGGACGCGGCCTGGCGCACCATCAGCAGCTTTCAGCAGCCCTCGGTGGTGATCGTCAAGCACCTGACGCCGGCCGGCATCGCCTGCGCGGACACCATCGCCGAGGCTTATTCGCTGGCGCTGGCGTCGGATCCTGTGTCGGCTTTTGGCGGCGTGATCGCGGTCAACCGCATTATTGACGACGATTTCGTGCAGGCGCTGGGCACGCTGTTCGTCGAGGCGATTGCCGCCCCTGGCTTCTCCCCCACGGCGCTCGCGCGCATCAGCGAGAGCCGTAAGAACTGCCGCCTGCTCCAGCTCGCGCAGCCGCACGACGGGCTTGAGCTGGAGGTGCGGACGGTGCATCGCGGGCTGCTGGTGCAGCGGCCCGACCTGGGCGACCCCGAAAACACGGTCACGCGCGTGGTGACCGAGCGCAAACCGACCGACCCTGAGCTGGTGGCGCTTCAGTTCGCCTGGAAAGCGGTCCAGCACATCAAATCTAACGCGATTGTGCTGGCGTCCGGCCAGGCGACGGTCGGGGTCGGCGGCGGCCTGCCCAGCCGCGTTGATGCCGTGCGGCTGGCGCTCGCTAAAGCTGGCGACAAGGCCCAGGGCGCTGTGCTGGCCTCTGATGCGTTTTTCCCGTTCGCGGACGGCCTTGAGGCCGCCGCGGCGGCGGGCGTGACGGCAGTGATTCAGCCGGGCGGCTCGATCCGCGACAGCGAGGTGATCGACGCGGCCAACAACGCGGGCGTGGCGATGATCTTCACCGGGACGCGCCATTTCCGCCATTGAACAGCCTTGCAGACGCGCCGACCAACTGCTATAATGCCGCCAGTTGCCACCCTAGCTCAATGGCAGAGCATACGCTTCGTAAGCGTGAGGTTGAGGGTTCAAGTCCCTCGGGTGGCTCATCTTGATGCCCGTCAACAGGTCTGTTACGGGCTTTTTTTATAATGTCAAGGAGCGCCAGATGACAGCAAAGCCAGCGCCCGTCACGATCGCGGTGGCCGGCGGCACCGGGTCGGGCAAGACGACGGTTTCAAACGCGCTGCTCAAGCGCGTGGGCACAGACAACATCGCCTACCTGCCGCACGACACGTACTACAGGGACATCGCCCACATCCCGCTTGGGCCGCGCGACATCCGCAATTTCGATCACCCGGAGGCCCTGGACACCACGCTGCTTATCGAGCATGTCCAGCAGCTCCAGCAGTGGCTGCCGGTTGACATCCCGGTTTACGATTTCACCCACCACGCGCGCACCAGCCAGACGCACCGTGTGCACCCACAGCCAATCATTCTGGTCGAGGGCATCCTGATTCTGGCGGAAAGCAGGCTGCGCGAGCTGTGCGACGTGAAGCTGTTTGTGGACACCGACGCCGACGTTCGCTTTATTCGCCGCCTGAAGCGCGATATTGCTGAGCGCGGCCGCACGCTTGACAGCGTGATTGACCAGTATCTGGAGACTGTCCGGCCGATGCATCTGGAGTTTGTTGAGCCGAGCCGGCGCTACGCCGATGTCATCATCCCGGAGGGCGGTTTCAACACGGTGGCGATCGACATGGTTGCGGACCGCGTTCGCAATCTGCTGCTGTGGCAGCAGACGCGGCCGGCGGCCGACTCCCCCACCAGCCTGGGGGATTGACTGCCGTTCGCTGGCCATGCTAAACTTCAGCGCAATCATTGACAACTGAACGACTGCGATTGGGAGAAGTAAGCGCGTTTTCCGGCGCCAGAGAGTGCAGGCCGTTGGCTGTGAGCCTGCTCGCGGGCGCGCGCTGAAAGTCACCCAGGAGTCGCCCGGCTGAAAGCCAGTAAGCCGGGCCGGGACACGCCCGTTACAGCGCATGAGCGCTCCGCTGCGGCGGAGAAACAGGGTGGTACCGCGGAGGCCCAGGCCTTCCGTCCTTGTACAAGGGCGGAGGGTTTTTTATTTTATCGCAGAGCACCTGATCAGGGGGAAAGAGCGTTCCATGACACCCAGACCCATGCCCCGCAATTTCGATTTTGCCGAGGCTGAACCGCGCCTGTATGCCTGGTGGGAACAGAATAAGTGGTTCAAGCCAGAGGTGGCCGGCCCTGATGCCGAGCCGTTCGTGATCAGCATGCCTCCGCCCAACGTGACCGGCGCGCTGCACATCGGGCACGCGCTCTTTGTCACGCTTGAGGACCTGATGACGCGCTACGAGCGCATGCGCGGCAAGGCTGCGCTCTGGGTTCCGGGCACCGATCACGCCGGCATCGCCACCCAGTTGCAGGTTGAAAAGCTGCTGCTGCAGGAGGGCACCAGCCGCCCGGCGCTGGGGCGCGAGGCGTTTCTGGCGCGCACCTGGGCCTGGAAGGAGCAGTACGGCGGGGCCATCACCAACCAGCTCCGGCGGCTGGGCGCGAGCTGCGATTGGGATCGGGAGCGTTTCACGCTGGACAGCGGCCTGTCGCGGGCCGTCCAGGAGGTGTTCATCCGGCTCTACGAGCAGGGCCTGATTTACCGCGGGCCGCGCCTGGTCAACTGGAGTCCGGGTTTGCAGACCGCCGTCTCTGACCTGGAGGTGGAGCGCGAGGAAGAGCCGGGCCAGCTTTACTATTTCAGGTATCCGGTTGAGGGCGACGATTACATCCCGGTGGCGACGACCAGGCCGGAGACGATCCTGGGCGACACGGCGGTCGCCGTGCACCCGGACGACGCGCGCTACCGGCATCTGATTGGCAAAACGGCGCTGGTCCCCATGCTCAACCGGCGCATACCGGTGATCGCTGACGATTACGTCGCGCAGGAGTTTGGCACCGGCGCGCTTAAAGTCACGCCTGGGCACGACCCCAACGACTACGCGCTGGGCCAGCGCCACAACCTGAGCATCGTCAACGTCATGAATCGCGATGCGACCATGAACGAGAATGCCGGGCCATACGCCGGTCTGGACCGCTTCGAATGCCGGAAACGTCTGTGGACCGACATGCAAGCGGCCGGGCTGACCATCAAAATCGAGGACATCGTTCACCCTGTTCCGCGCAGCCAGCGCGGCGGTGAGATTATCGAACCGCTGATCAGTACGCAGTGGTTTCTGCGCGCGCAGCCGCTGGCCGAGAAAGCGCTGGCCGCCGTGCGCACCGGACGCATCAGGATTGTGCCTGAGCGCTTCGAGAAGGTTTACTATCACTGGCTGGAGAACATCGAGGACTGGTGCATCAGCCGCCAGTTGTGGTGGGGCCACCGCATCCCTGTGTGGTACGGGCCTGCCGGAGAGGTGTATGTGGGCCGGGAAGCGCCCGCCGGCCCCGGCTGGACGCCTGAAGAAGATGTGCTCGATACGTGGTTCAGCAGCGGGCTGTGGCCCTTCAGCACGCTGGGCTGGCCAGAGCTTACGCCCGATTTCCAGCGTTACTACCCGACATCAGTCATGGAAACCGGCTACGACATCCTGTTCTTCTGGGTGGCGCGCATGATCATGCTGGGCCTGTGGTTCACCGACGAAGCCCCCTTCCACACGGTCTACCTGCACGGCCTGGTGCGCGACGCCAAAGGCCGCAAGATCAGCAAGACGCTGGGCAACACGATTGACCCGCTGGAGTTGATGGAGCGCTTTGGCGCTGACCCGCTGCGCTTTACGCTGGCGACCAGCGGCACACCCGGCAACGATGTGAACCTCGACACCGCCCGCGTCGAGGGCAGTTGGCGCTTCGTCAACAAGCTGTGGCAGATGGCTAATTTTGTCACCGCTAACGTTGATGGCGGCTTGCCCGCCGGGCCGCCACCCGCAACCGCGCGCGACCTGCCCGCCCGCTGGATTATCTCGCGCCTCCACCGGCTGACGCAGGGCGTGCAGTATATGTTCGACCACCATCTGTACGGCGAGCCGGGCCGCCAGCTTTACGAATTTCTGTGGGGCGAGTTCGCCGATTGGTATATCGAGATCAGCAAGCACGCGCTGTACGAGGGCACAGCGGCGGAAAAGACCGCCGTCCTTCAGACGCTGGTGTATGTCCTCGACACGGCGCTGCGGCTGCTGCACCCCTACATGCCGTTTGTGACGGAAGAAATCTGGCAGTATCTGCCGCACGAGGGCGAAACCCTGACGCTGGCGCGCTGGCCGGAGGCGGACGCCGCGCTGCTAGACGACCAGGCCGAAAGCGAAATGGCGTTCCTGATGGACCTCGTGCGCGGCATTCGCACCGTCCGCAGCGATTACCGGGTGGACCCGGCCCGCCGCATCGAGATCAGGGTCGCGCCGGGCAGCAGCCGAGCGCTGATCACACGTTACGAGTTTCTGTTCACACGCCTGTGCAACGTGTCCCGCCTTGACCTGCTCGAACCCGCCGCCCCTGCCCCGGCCGAGTCCGCGTCGGTGATCGCCGGCGACACGGTGGTGTATCTGCCGCTCGCGGGGATGATTGACATTGCGGCTGAACGGGAGCGCCTGCGGAAGGAGCAGGCTGCGCTGACGCAGCAGCTCGCACGGGTGCAGGGTATGCTGGTCAATGATCAGTTCGTGAGCCGCGCGCCGGCCGAGGTGGTTGAGCGTGAGCGCGCGCGTCTGGCCGACATGGAGGCCAGCCTTGCCCAGGTGACAGAGCGGCTGAGGCTGCTGCTGCCCTGACGCGCAGGGCAGCCTGGCAGACAATCAACTGAAGGGACGCCGCGGCCTGCCGGCGTCCCTTACTGGTTATCCTGGTGTGCCTCGTGCTCGCGCTGTTTCAGGAAAATCGCGCGGCCCGCTTCCTGCGCGGCTTTCTTCACGTCGGCGTCAGGGTCGTCACGAAAAACGATTTTTAATGACTCCAGCGCTTCAGGGTCGCCCAGCAAGGCCAGTTCGTTGATCGCCTTCAGCCGTGCCGCCGGGTTCTTGTCCTTCAGGCGTGCGATGTGATAACGTACAAGCTGTTTGACTGCTTTGTCGCTGTGCACGGTGCGAATTCCTGCGATTTCTGAAGCGTCTCTGCGCCTGTACCTGCGCAGTTTCAGTATAGCAGAATCCGGCTGTGTGTGCCGCCCGTGTTTCGCCCTGGGCAAACTTTAACTTGTTGGCATAATACAGCGCAGCTATACTTTTGCGATCAGTGGCACGCGCAGCCGGCTGCCACCTGGCCCTGATGATCACGCCCGGTTCTGCGTCCACAGCCTTTTCGAACTGGCTTGTAAATCTATAAGGCCGCGAACATGCCCCCTGACTCAGCACGCTCTGACCTGCACCTGCCCACCATCGAGAGTGACCTTCTGTGGATTCTGGCACATGCGCCGCAGCCAGAACAGCTTGAGCGGCTGGCCGAGCTGCTGCGGGCGGCGGCAGGGGCGAGCGTCAGCGCTGTGATTCTGTTTCGCCCCCCTGCCCGGCTGGCGACAGCCGGCGGCGAGGTGCATCTGGCGGTCGCGGCGCTTGAACGCGCCGCGGCAGCGCTGCCGCCGGGCAGCGTCAGCGCCGCCGAGCTGTTCCTTGCCGCGCATGATGGCCGCTTTGCGGGCGCGCTGCTGGCCCCTGTATATCGCGGGGATGCGGTTAGCGGGGCGCTGTATCTGCTCTTTGACACCGCGCCGCCGCCCGGCGAAACGGCGTCCGCGCCGCTGCTGGCGGCGGCGGCCGCCGCTGCCGTGGTTGATCGTCAGCGCGAGCAGGCTTACGCCGCTGCCCGTGCCGAACAGTTTGCTGCGTCCCTGATGGCGGCCATCCAGGACCCGCTCATCACGCTGGACGCGAAACGCGCGGTCGTGGCCCTGAACCCCGCCGCGCTGGAGCTGTTCGGAGTGCTGCAGGATGGCGCGGTTGGCAAACCCGTCGAGGCGGTGATTTCCTCGGCGGAGCTGTTACAGGCCGTCACCGGCGGCGCGGCTAGCCAGCAGGAGTGGCTGGCGGCGGATGGCCGGGCGTTCATGCCGCATGTCGAAGCGGTGCGGGGCAGCGACGACGCGCCAGAAGGCTGGGTTGTGATCCTCAACGATATTACCCGCTTCAAGCGCCTGATCCGCAACCAGAGCGAGTTCACGCGCGTCGTCTCGCACGATCTGCGCACGCCGATGACATCTATGAAGGGGTTTGCCGACATGCTGGAGATGGTCGGCAGCCTGAATGAGCGGCAGAAGTATTTCATTGAGAAAATTCTTTCCGGGATCATCCAGATGACCAAGCTCGTGGATAACATCCAGGATGCCGGCCGCTATGACCCGGAAACCGGCTTCTACGAGCTGTCGAGGAGCCAGTGCGACATCTGCGAGCTGGTCACGCGCATCGCCAGGGACCACCTGATCCCGGCCGAGAAGCAGGAGCTGGCGCTGGTCGTTGAAACGGCGCCCGACGTGCCCATTCTTAACGTGGATCAGCACATGGTGGAGCGCGCGGTCGCCAATCTGATTGACAACGCGATCAAATACACGCCCAACCGCGGGACAGTTAAAATCGGCGTTTGCCGTTCGGGCGGCCAGGTGCTGATCAGCGTGCAGGATAACGGCCTGGGCATCAGCCCCGAAAACCAGAAGCTGCTCTTTGAACGCCATTTTCGCGTCGCCCGGCCCGAACACCGATCGGTCAAGGGCAGCGGCCTGGGCCTGTTCATCGTGCGCAGCGTCGCGCAGCGGCACGGCGGCCGCGTCTGGGTTGAAAGCGTTGATGGCGAAGGCAGCGCCTTCTTCATCAGCATCCCTCTGGAGGGCGGAAACGTCGGCGGCGCGCCAGCCTAGCGTGGAGCCGCCTGGAAACACGGCCACTTTCAGCTATAATTCGAATGGGTGTTCGCATCCGCCGCCCTGCTGCTGCGCCGGCCAGTTCGAGGTGACAAGATGGCGATCCAGATACTGCCAGATCAAGTCGTAGCGCAGATTGCCGCCGGCGAGGTTATCGAACGCCCCGCTTCGGTAATCAAAGAGCTGGTCGAGAACGCGCTCGACGCCGGCGCGACCAGCGTTCACATCGCGGTTGAGGACGGCGGCCGGCGGCTGATGCGCGTGGTTGACAACGGCTGCGGCATTCGGGCTGATGAGGTCGAGCTTGCCTTCGCGCGCCACGCCACCAGCAAGCTGCGCAGCGCCGACGACCTTTTCAGCGTGCGGACGCTCGGTTTCCGGGGGGAAGCGCTCGCCAGCATCGCCTCGATCAGCCACATGCACATCACAACCCGCCACCGCGACGAGCAGGCGGGCGTTGAAATCGCCCTCGAAGCCGGCGTTCGGGCGCTGCGCCGCGCGATAGGGGCGCCGCCAGGGACCACAATCACGGTGGAGCGCCTGTTCTTTAACACCCCCGCCCGCCTCAAATTCATGAAGGCGGAAAGCACCGAAAAGCGCCACATTGACCTGGTCGTCAGCCGTTACGCGCTGGCCTATCCGCACGTCCGCTTTGTGCTGGAACAGGACGGGCGCGAGGCTTTCCGCTCCAGCGGCAGCGGCGACCTGGGCGCGGTGCTGGTGGCGGCGCTGGGCGTGGACGTGTTCCGCGATATGCTGCCCGTCGATGGGCACGACGAGCGTTCCGCCGCCGCCGTTCACGGTTTTACCTCAGGGCCGGGCACGCACCGCGCCGACCGTTCGCGCATCACGCTGTTTGTGAACGGCCGCTGGATTCAGGATGCTGGCCTGTCATACGCCGTGACGCAGGCATATCACACCTTCCTGACCAAGGGCCGCTATCCGATTGCCATCCTGATGATTGATGTCCCGCCGGAGGACATTGACGTGAACGTCCACCCGACGAAGGCGGAGGTTCGCTTTCGTGAGCCGAACGTCGTTTTTGCGACCGTTCAGCGGGCGGTGCGGCGGGCCGTGATCGCGCAGGGGGCCGCCCCGCTCATTCACCGGCCCGGCAGCGAATATTCCGCGGCCGACGCCGCCCTGCCCCAGGCCCGGCAGGACGCGCTGGCGCTGCACTTTGACGCGCCCGGACAGTTTCGTCACCAGGTCAGCGCGGCGGAGGAGGAGTCAACGGCGGTGCCTTTCGGGCCTGAAGGGCCGGCCAGACCGCGCTCGCTGCCCATGCTGCGCGTCATCGGCCAGGCGGGGGCCAGCTACATTGTCGCCGAAGGCCCCGCGGGCGTCTACCTCATTGACCAGCACGCGGCCCACGAGCGCATCCTGTACGAGCAGTTCATGGAGCAGCACGCGCGCGGCGAGCAGATCAGCCAGCTCGCGCTGCCGGCGCAGACGATCGCCTTTCCATCTGCTGAGGCGCGCCTCGTTGAAGCCCACCTGGAAACGCTGCGCGCGGCCGGGTTTGACCTGGAGCTTTTCGGGCCGGGCGCGTTTGTTATCCGCAGCGTTCCCGCGATTCTGGCCGACAGCGACCCGGTCGAGACGCTCTCCCGCGTGTGCGAGGAGCTTGAATCCGGCATGACACCGGGACAGGCGCCCACCGAGGAACGCATTGTGCGGCGGGTGTGCAAGCTGGCGGCGGTCAAAGCCGGCACGGTGCTCAGCCTGGAGCAGATGCAGGGGCTAATCCGCCAGCTTGAGCGCTGCCAGTCCCCCCTCACCTGCCCGCACGGGCGCCCAACGATGATTCACCTGAGCAGCACGCAGCTCGCCCGCGAGTTCAGCCGCAAGTGAGGCGGCGCATCAGCGGCTTTGCCACTGAAACTCGCGCACAGCGGGCGGCCCGCTGATTACGGCGTAGCGCCCCTGCTCGTTGCGCCGCGCCACCGACACCGCCCACCGCATCGTGTGCGGCTGGCCATCGGCCGGGACCAGCGTGCCGGGCAGCAGGAAGCCTGTGTCGCGCGCGATCGCGGCGAAGGTTGTGCCCGCGGTCACGTCCTCAAGCTGCACCAGATAGACCTCGTCCGCCAGCAGCGCCCCCGCGCTCATCCATTCCAGGCGAAACACGCCAGGGGGCACAACTGCGCCCTGCGGCGGCGACAGAATGACCGGCGGCTCGTAGGTCGGCGTGGCCGTGGGCGTCTCCCTGCCAGATGGCGTGGGCGACAGCGTAGGCGTGGGCGTGGGCGCGGGCACGTTCACGGTTTGCCCGATGCTCAGGCTGGGGTTGCAGTTTGGCCCGCCGCTGGGGATTTCGAAGTTGCAGCCGAAAAAGCCGATCTCGGGGTTCAGGCGCGCCAGCACCTCCAGTGTTGTGGACCAGTTAGCGGCGATGCCCACGATCGTGTCGCCCTCCAGAACGGTGTACGGAACGATCTCCGCGTTGATGTTGAGGCCGGTTTCGTTGGTGGGGGCGACAGCGGCGTTTGCGAACGGCCCCGCCGGAGTCTCGGTCTGCGCCGCCGCCTCCGGTGTGGGCGTGGCCGTCTGGCGCGGGATCAGAATAACCGAGCCTGGCCCAGGCAGCGTGTCGGCGTTGGGGATGTTGGGGTTAAGCGTCACCACCAGGCCGATCACGCTGAAATCGCGGTAGCCGTAGCGCTGGATGATAAAGCCCAAGGTTTCATTTTCCCCAATCGTGTGTTCGTAAGGGCCGAGCGTTTCGGTTGGCGTGGGCGTCTCGCTGGGCGGCAGCGGCGACGGCGTGGGCGTGCTGGTTTCGATCACTGGCGCGTCGGTCGCGGTGGGGGTCTGCGCCGCAGTGGGTTCAACCGGCGGCGCCGTCAGCGTGATCTGTTCAACAGTCGGGCTGGCTTCGCCCTGCGGCAGCGGCGCAAAGTTGCAGCCAGCCAGCGCCATGCCGGCCATGCCGATCAGCAGTGCGGTCATTCGTGCTCGCGGCATCAACTGCTCTCCCCCTGCGCTTCCCAAAGAAACGTCCTCGGCTCGGTTGTAAAGTAAGGCCGCTGCGGGCTGTCGCTGGCGATCACGCTGACCGTCCAGCGGTATTCGTGGCGGCGCTGGTCGCGGCCCTGCCACTCCAGCGGCAGCACGAACGACAGCTCGGCGGTGTCGGCTTCGTAGATCGCGCCGGCGGTGATGTCGGTGACGCGCACCCGGTAGACCTGGCCCGGCGCCAGGGTTCCTGATGCAATCCAGCGCAGCGTGACGAACTCATCGCGCTGGAACAGACGCCCGTCGCCGGGGCTGAGCGCGCTAGGCGCGTTAAATGTCGGCGTGGCCGTTGGCGTGGCGGTCTCGCTGCCTGAGGGGGTGGGCGACAGCGTGGGCGTGGGCGTCGGGGCCGGAACCCGCAGAAGCTGCCCCTCGTAAATCTGCACCACGCAGTTCGGCCCGCCGGTCTCCAGGCCGAAATCACACTGTGAAAAGGTGACTTCAGGGTTCAGCTCAGACAGGATTTTTACGTTCGCCCCGTAGGCATATGCGACAACAATGATGTTCTCGCCGGTGGCCACCCGGTGCCATGCCACGCCGGGCTGGAGCGTGGCCGTCGGCGGGGCGGCGGCCAACTGCGCCAGGGTGTCTGAACCCGGCAGCGGCGCGCCGATCACCACCGGCGACTGCCCGGCGGCGTTTGTTTCGCCCTCAGGCGTCTCTGTCACGGCGCTGGCGGGGTCGTCGGTGGGCGTCGGCCAGGGGATTTCCAGCGTCTGGCCGCTCTGGATGACCTCCGGCGCGGAGAGGTTGTTCAGCTCAAGCACGAGGTCAATCACAGCAAGGTTGCGATGCCCGCAGCGCCCCACGATCGCGATCAGGCTGTCGCCGGGCTGCACCTGCTGGATGCAGGGGCCTGGCGTGTCGGTGGGCGCTGGCGAGGGCGATGGCGGCTGGGTGGGCGGCGCGTCGGTCACGGTGGGCAGAAACATGGTCGGCCTGGCGGTGTTGGTCACCAGCAGCGTACGGTCAACCGTTGGCGGCAGCGTCGGCCCGCCGGCTAGCTCAGCCAGGCGCGCGCCCGCCAGCAGCGCCGCGCTCACGCACACCACGCCCGTGACCAGCGCAATTATTAAGAGGATATAGGTCGCGCCGCGCCATTTCAGGCTGCCCTCATCAAGGTCAGTCTCGCCATAACGATCGTCGTAATCAGCGGGCTGTTCGCCGCTGTCCGGGCGCTCGCCAGCCGCGGCGACCGCCGTCAGCGAGGCGCCGCAGACGCTGCACGCAGCCGCCGTCTTAGGCGATGGCGACGCGCAGATGGGGCAGATTTTGTAAGCCAAACGCTGATCCTTACGCCTGTCCGGCCGCCTGACCCGCCCAGCGGGTGCGGGTTCATTATAC
>CAZDVL010000069.1:0-12843 GCA_964508745.1 uncultured Anaerolineaceae bacterium
CGGCGACGACCGCGCGCCCGCTGCCGACCTGCTGCGCGGCTGTTATCCCCGCCAGGCCGTGGATATACGCGCCTGCCACAGCGGACGCAAACGGGGCACAGCCCTGGGCCAGCAGGCCGAGGATGACGCCAGCCAGCACGTCCCCCGTGCCGGCGGTCGCCAGCGCGTCCGTTTTGAAAGGAATCACGGCAGCGTCACCCTCAGCGTTGGCAATCACCGTGTGCGCGCCCTTCAGCACGACAACCGCCCCCCAGGACGCGGCGTATGCGCGGCAGACCGCCAGGCGGTCCGCCTGAATTTCGGCGGCGCTCAGGCCGGTCAGGCGCGCCATCTCGCCCGGATGTGGCGTCAGGACGGCGTTCGGCGGCAGGCGCACCGGCCATGTTTCTGAGCGCGCCAGCAGGTTCAGGCCGTCGGCGTCAACAACGACCGGCGACTGCGCGCCGGCGAGGGCGCTTTCCAGAAGCTGGCGCGCGCGCTCGTCCTGGCCCAGGCCGGGGCCGACCAGCACGGCGGCGCTCTCGTCCAGCGCTTCCCTGACCGCTGCCGCCGCGTCGGTGTCGGCCGCGTAAGGCCGCCAGGTCGCTTCCAGCAGGTGGCCCGCCAGGGTTTGAACCACGCTTTGCGGCGCGCACACCGTCACCCAGCCCGCGCCGGCGCGGTATGCCGCCTGGCCCGCCAGCCCCGGCGCGCCGATATAGCCGGACGACCCCGCGATAACCAGCGCTCGCCCGTAGGTTCCCTTGTGCGAGTCAAGGGGGCGCGGCGGCAGGCTGTCGCGGACGAAGGCCGCGTCGGCGACGAAGGCGCGCTCGCGTTTTAGCTCAGGCAGGTCAGCCGGCACGCCAATGTCCGAAATCACGAGCTGTCCCACGGCCGCCGCGCCCGGAAAACGGAGCAGACCGGGTTTGGCGGCGATGAACGTGACGGTCTCGTCGGCATACAAGGCGCTGCGGTCCAACTGCCCGGTGTCACAGTCGAGGCCGCTGGGGCAGTCCACCGCGACCACGCGCGGCCCGGCCAACCGCGGGAAGTCGCCCGGCGCGCCGGGCGCGGCGGTGATAACGGCGGGCCGTTCAGCGCGCAGCGCAGCGAGCGTCTGGCTCACGATTTGCAGAATGCGCGCGGCGTCGCCCTGAAGCGGCAGCCGGACGCCGATGCCGAAAAGCGCGTCAACCAGCACGTCGGAGCTGGCGGCCATGCTGCGGAGCAGGCGGAAGCGCTGATCGTCTGCGGCGTCTGCCACCAGCAGGCCGCGCGCGCGCGCCGCCAGCAGATGCGGGTCGT
This sequence comes from uncultured Anaerolineaceae bacterium, assembly GCA_964508745.1. Classification (GTDB taxonomy): domain Bacteria; phylum Chloroflexota; class Anaerolineae; order Aggregatilineales; family Phototrophicaceae; genus DAOTWC01. The sequence continues at coordinate 1,288 of CAZDVL010000069.1, forward strand.
CGTCGGGGCGCTTTTTCAGCAGGTAAACGCGCACCTGAGCGCTGCTTTCCTCCGCGATGACGCGCGCCGCGACCAGGCCGTCGCCGCCGTTGTTGCCGGGGCCAACCAGCACCATGACACGCGGCTGTTCCAGCGGCGCCAGCAGGCTGAGCACACGTTTGGCTGTCGCGCGCCCGGCGCTCTCCATCATCGCCGCGTAGGTCAGGCCGGCCGCGTCGGCGGCAGCTTCGATCTGGCGCATGTTTTCGACAGAAACGACTTTAAACATGGGCGCTGTATCCCTGTTTAGCGGGGGGATGTGGGCGGCGGCGCTTGCTGGCTGCTGGGCCGGTTGTGCGGCGGCCTCAGTGATTGCGGCTGCTCACCATCTGCGCCGTCTCGGCCAGGGCGTCGCGCGCCGCGGACGGCGGCAGCGCGTCCAGGCTGGCGACCGCCTGCTGGATGAACGCCTGGGCCTGCAGATAGCCTTCTTCAATGGCGCCGCCCTGCAGGATGCGGCGTTTGAGATGGGTGAGGGGGTCGTCGCTGTCCGCCTCGTAAGGCTCGTCAACCATGACCGCCAGCGCTTCGGCCTCGGTGATGTTGCCGCCGTTGATGGTGTAGGCCGCACCCAGCCCTTTGCCCTGCACCAGATCAATGCCGGCTGTCTTGCCGAGCTTTTCGGCGTCGGCCACCAGGTCGAGGATGTCGTCTGTGATCTGGAAGGCCATGCCGACGCTGAACCCGTAGTCGCCCAGCGCGTTGACCTGGTCGGCAGGCGCGCCGGCCAGCTCAGCGCCCAGGCGGGCGCCGGCGCGGAACAGGGCGGCCGTTTTGCGGGCGATAATCTGCGTGTAAATCTCGCGGTTAAGCGAGGCGGTCTTGGCGGCGTGGGCCTGGAGGGTTTCGCCCTCAACCAGCGCGACCGTCGCCTCGGCCAGCGTGATGTTCAGGTCCTTGTAGGGGGCCATCAGCTCGTAGACTTTGGTGAACAGGAAGTCGCCCGTGAGCAGCGCGAAGGTGCGCCCCCACTGCGCGTTAATTGACGGGCGGCCGCGCCGCACAACGCCATGGTCGTTGATGTCGTCGTGGACCACGCTGGCGGTGTGCACAAGCTCGACCGCGGCCGCCACGGGGGCCGCGTAGGCGGTGTCGGTTCCGCCGGCTGCGGCGTAGCTCAGCATCACGATGCGCGGTCTGATGCGTTTGCCGCCGGCATCGAGGATGTGGTGGCTGGCATCGCGCAGGACAGGAACATCGCTGTTCACGACGGCGGCCATTACGGTTTCAACGGCTTGCAGCGCCTGTTCTAAACTCATGAGGGGCTTACCTCGTCTGACGTTAATTCACGGCTGCTCATATCATTTGTTACTTTCAGAACAATCTGAATTAATTATAGCCTGCGCGGATTTGTGTGTCAATCAAAGCCGAGACGCTTTCGTTCCCCGCCAATTCTAACACCGATACATATACATTAGACATCTGCGATGGATAGGTCAAATGAGAAAACGCTTCCCTTGCCAACTTCGCTTTCCACGCTGATTTTGACATTGTGGCGGTCAAGAATGAGGCGGACAATGGCCAGCCCGATGCCGGCCCCGCCGTAAGGCCGGGTGGATGAGCCGTCAACCTGATAAAACGAGTCAAAGATCTGTTCACGCTGGTCGGGCGCGATGCCGATGCCGGAGTCGCTGACCGAAATATGGACTGTGTGATCTCTGCGGCGAGCGCTGAAAATAACCGCGTCCTGGCTGAACTTGAGCGCGTTGTCGAGCAGAAGCTGGAACACGGTGCTGACGCCCTGCCGGTCGCCCCACACGGGCGGCAGATGCTCCTCCAGCGCCAGGCGCACGCGCCCGACGGCCTCTTTGTGCTCCCAGGTGCGACCCAGATTGGCCAGGGCGTATGTGACGCACTCGCGGACCAGAACCGGCGCAATGTTCAGGTTCTGGCTGCCGGCGAGCTGGGTGATATTGCGCACCAGCGCTTCGAGCCGGGCCGTCGCGCCGGTCGCGTATTCGGCGAGCTTGGGGTTGGTTGCATCTTCGGCCAGCAGCGCCACCGCCGCCTTGACGTGCAGCAGCGGCGTTTTCAGCTCGTGCGACACGTTGTTGACGATGATGTTTTTCAGCAGTTCCAGCTCGCGCGCTGATCTTTGGGAGTCCTCAAGGCGGGTTTCGGCGTCCGCCGCGTGTTTCCAGGCGTGTTCGAGCTGTTCGTCGGCCTGCTCGCGCACGGTCCACAGCGCCAGCGCCTTCTGCAACTGGCGCGGCAGGATATGCGGGTCGGGCGCGGCGATGAGGTCTGCCAGGTGGTCGCAGCCGCTGTCCGTGGGCGCGTCGGCGACCAGGACCACCACCGGCGGCGGCGCGATCTGTTTTGCGCGCGCCATTGCGTCTGCGCAGCAGGGGCAGCTTTCAGCCACGATCACGACCGCGGGCTGGCCCTGAAGCGGGCGGTCTGCCGGGATTTCGCCGAGCGCGGTCACTGTGAATGGCTGATTCTCGCTGATCGCAGCCAGCCAGGCGGGCCGGAACGGACCTGGCAGGATTGCCAGCACCAGCGCGCTGTCCTGAGTCTGTAGCATAGCGCCGCGTTCCTTGCACTGGAGAACAGACACCACGATACTATTTTCGCTGAGGAGGCGCAAGATAACAATGCTTATTCACAGCGTCCCAGCGTCTGGCAGAGCTGGTTCAGGTGCAGGCGGTCGTGTTGGGCGGTGAACAGGGCCATCTCCAGCAGCGTGGTCAGGCCAAAGACGCTGTGCCGCGCTGGCCGGCCCCAGGCGGCAGCGGGCAGGGCGCGCAGCAGGGCGATCGTTTCGCGGCGGCGCGCGGCGAAACGGCGCGCGGCATGGTGGCCGTCACGGTCGCAGGGCGGCGCGTGCAGGCCCGGCGGCGGCGGGTTCACCAGAAACGGGTTGTCCTCCGCCAGGATGCGCTCAAGGCGGGGGCGCTGCACGTGGATCTCACTTTCCAGCAGGTGGCAGACAATTTGCAGAATTGACCATTCGTTAGGGTCTGGGCGCTGCTCCCAGTGGGCCGGCTGAACGTCGGCCAGCATGCCGAACAGCGCGCCGATATTGCCCCACAACTGCGGCTCGACGGCCTCAGGTCTGAGCGCGCGCGGCGGCAGCGTATCGAGCCAGGTCGCGCCCTTGAGGTGCGTCACGAATGCCGCCAGCGGGCCGGCGCCGTCGGCGGCGCTGTCCTGCGCGCCAGCGCCGACGTGATACGTCCGCAGGCGCGCCGCCGCCGCTGGCCGCACATCGTCCGCCAGGCTGCTGCCAACCATAATGGCTTCGTCCGGCTCGACGCCGATGCGCGCCACGATTTCGGCGTAGTAGGCTGGGTCTGGTTTGACAAAGTGCGCGCTGTCGCTGCCGGTGATCAGCGCGTAGTCGTCCGCGGAATCCGGCAGGCCGGCCCAGGCTAACCGCTGGCGAACAACCGCCGCCGGATAAAGCGGGTTTGCCGCGATCACGACGGCCAGGCCCTGCTGCTGCGCCAGGGCGATGGCCTCGGCGGCGGCGACGGCGGGCCGGACGCTGTCCCGCAGGGCTGCGAAGCGGGCGGCGCAGCCGGCGTCGAGGGCGGCGTGAACGTCCTGCGGAGCGCGGCCCGCGGTGGCGGCGAGCGTTTCGGCCAGCAGGTCGCCGTTGGTAGTCTGGGCGTCGCGCGGCGTGGCGAGGGCGCGCAGCGCATCGGCGAGCAGGCGCGCGGCGCGCGGCGCGCCCCACAGCTCATCAAGGTGCGCTGCCGTCAGGCGCAGGTATTCGTTCGCCAGCGCGCGCTCGTCGCAGCGCAGCAGCGCGCCATCGAGGCTGAACAGCACCGCTTTAATCATGGTCGTCTGGCCCAAGGGCGCGGCGGAACACATCCAGGCTGGGGCGCTCAGCGTTACATTCCGGACAGCCGACGTAAGGGTCTGCCAGCGGGATGCGGTGGCGAGCGCACCAGGCTTCGACAACGGGTTCGCGCCCCAGGCCCAGCAGGCGCGGCCTGATCGTCAGCTTCAGCTCCAGGTTAGGGCTGGCGTTGGCGGACAGAATGGCGGGCACAGGGCAGCGCGAACAGTCTACCGGCTTCCACGCCAGCGAGTCAGGGTTGCCCTGCACGAGGCGACATTCCTGCGCGCTGCGCCCCCTGTGAAAATCCTCATAGTAGTAGCGACATTCCTTGCCGGCAGGCGTGCGCATGTGGCCTTCTGACTCCGCAACCGGGCGGGCGTTTAAGCCTCTGCCGGGATGTTGAGCCAGGCGCGCGCGGCGGCAGGCAGGGCAGAGAGCGATCCATAGTTTACCGTACAGTCAGGCAGCGATTCCAGAAAGCTGCTGCCATAACCCTTGCTGATGATGCGGCGGTCAAAGACGGTGACGATTCCGCGGTCGGTGCTGGTGCGAATGAGGCGGCCAAAGCCCTGCCGGAAGCGCAGCACTGCCTCAGGGACGGCGTATTCGTCAAACGAGCTGCCGTAGGTTTCTGAGCGCGCCGCGAAGATCGGGTCGGAGGGGACGGCGAACGGCAGGCGCACGATCACCAGCGCGCTGAGCGATTCGCCGGGGATGTCCACGCCTTCCCAGAAGCTGCGCGTGCCCAGCAGCACGGCCCGCTCAGCGGCCTTAAACCCCTCCAACAGCGCCTGGCGGCTGGTGCCGTCGCTCTGGTCGTACACGGTGATTCCGCCCAACGCCAGCCGCGGCGCGACCGCCTGCGCCGTCTGCCGCAGTTGGCCGTAGCTGGTAAAGAGCGCCATCACGCGCCCGTTGAGCGCCGCGGCCAGCTCGATGATGCCGCGCTCGACCGCCTGCTGGTAGTGCTGGCGGTCGTTCGGCTCAGGCATGTCGTCGGGCACGTAAACGAGCGTTGAGTCGCGGTAATTAAAGGGCGAGCCGACTTCGAGCGTCTCAAAGTGGTCGGTGTGCAGGCGGTCGCCGATGTAGTCGAACGTGTTCCCGGTGCGCAGCGTTGCGCTGGTCATCACGATGGTGTCGGCGGCCGGCCACAGGTATTTGTCCATCAGCGGGCCGACGTGCAGCGGCGCGCTGTGGATGGCCGGGCCGTTCTGGCGGTCCGCCGACAGGCTGGCCCAGTAGATGGTGTTGGCGTCGGGTTCGCTGACAAAGGCGGCGATCTGCGTGTTAACCTGCTCAAAATAGCGGGCTGCTGCGTTCACGCTGTTGACAAGGTCGTCGTAGCCGTCAATGTCGTACTGCTCCAGGCGCGCCAGCGCCAGCGTCAGGTGGTGGAGCGCCTCGCTGATCACGTCCATAAATTCCCTGAGGACGGCCCAGGCGTTCTGAAGCTGGGAGAAGGAACTGCGCTCGCGCAGCGCGGGCGTAACGCGCACCTGTGCCATGTACTCAGACGCAGCGCCGCCGTCAGCGTCGCTGACGAACCCGCGCAGCGCGGCAAAGAGCGCGGCGACGTGGTGGTGCATGGCCCCGGTCGCCAGGCTGATGTTTTCGATAAACCCGGACAGCCGCCGCACTTCCTTGTCGGGCACGGAGGCGCGCGCGCTGCGCAGCAGGTCGCCCAGCAGGCCCTTGTCCGGGCTGCCCAGGTCCGCCAGGCGGCGGCCCAGCGAGGTTTCGTCCAGGCGGAAGCTGAGGCTGTTGGTCACGGCGTCCTCCAGGTGGTGGGCTTCATCCAGGATGAGCCGATGATACTCTGGCAGCACGCGGTTGTCGGCGGCGGCGTCGGAGAGCAGCAGCGCGTGGTTCACGATAATCATGTGCGCGCTTTCGGCTTTCCGCCGCGCTTTATAGAAGGGGCAGGCCCCGCCCATAGCGGTCCGGCAGCGGTCAAGCGTGCAGCCTTCGTCCTCGGCGCTCAGGCGCTGCCACATCAGGTTTTCGACCGGGCCGCGCAGGCTGATCTCGCCCCGGTCGCCCGACGCCGTCTGAGGGAGCCAGACCAGAATTTTTGCCAGCGTTCGCAGCTCGTCCACACTGGTTGGCCGCCGCCGCCGGATCGCGGCGAGGCGGCGCGGGCACAGGTAATTGCTGCGGCCCTTCAGCACCGCTGACTCGACCGGGAGGTTGAGCGCGGACACCAGCGCGGGGATGTCCTTGCTGATAAGCTGATCCTGCAGATTGATGGTGTTGGTCGAAATGACGACGCGCTCACCGTTCTGCACCGCCCACAGCATCGCGGGAAGCAGGTAGGCGATGGACTTGCCAGTGCCGGTGCCCGCCTCGATCATGATGTGCTGGCTGTCGTTGAAGGCCGCCGCGATCGCCCGCGTCGCGCTGATCTGTGGGTCGCGCCGCTGAAAGCCGGGGATCGCCTGTGCCAGCGCGCCGCCGTCGCTGATGATGGTTGTGAGACGGTCAATGTCGAGCGGGTCGAGGCTGGCGTTGGGGCGCAGCGGGCCGCGTTCATCGGTCAGGGGGGCGAAAACGCCGTCAGACGCGCCGGGCGCGCCGCCGCTGCGGCGGCTGCGTTCGGGGTGCTCAAGCAGCGCGGCTTCAAAGACGCGGGCGGTGCCCCACTGGAGGCCGCTGGCCATCTCGACGATCTCGCGCACGATGTCATAGGGCAGGGCGACGGCCCTTTCCCACAGCCGCCAGTACAACTGCGCGGTGGCGCGGGCGTCGCTGAGCGCGCGATGCTCAATTTCGTAGACGATTCCCATTTCAGCGGCGAGGCTGTTCAGGTTGTAGCGCGCCGCCTGGGGCAGCAGGATAGAGGCCAGGTCGTAGGTGTCGATGCGCAGGTTTTTCTGAAGGATGCCGTGCCGGGCCAGGAAGCCGGCGTCAAAGTTGACATTGTGGGCGAGCAGCGGGGCGCCGCCGACGAAATCGCGGATGAGCGGCAGGACCGCGGCGATGCCCGGCTTGCCGAACACAGCGTCGGACGTGATGCCGGTCAGATGCGTAATCGCCGGGGGAATAGGAAAGCCGGGGTCAATCAGCGCGCTGTATTCTTCAATCACCGCGCCGTCAACGGTACGCACCGCGCCGATTTCGATAATCGAGTCGCGCGCGACATCCAGGCCGGTGGTTTCAAGGTCGATCGAGACGATTTCGCCGCGCATGGGCGCTCCGTTCCGGTGGGGTAGGGGAAGGGTGGGCAGGGCGAGTGCAGTATAGCACAGGTTGCCTGAACAAAAACACCTCCACCCGATCGTGCGATGGAGGTGTTGAATTTGCCTGCACAGCCGGGCGATCAGCCGCCGGCTTCGGGCGTCGCGTCCTCAGCGGGCGCTTCGGTCGCCTCTGCCGGCGGGGCGGCCTCAGCGGTGGCTTCAGGCGTCGCTTCGACGCGCGCCGCGGCAGCCGCCTCAGCGGCCAGAATGGCGCGCTGAAGCCGGTCACGAACGCCGGCCAGGTCGCTGGGCAGCACGCCGAGGAAGCCCTGCGCTTCCAGGTTGGCGTAATTGTCGCTGCTGACGAGGTAAAGCGCGAAGGCCTGCATTTCCGGCGCGACCAGGGACGCCTGGTTGAACAGAAGCTGCGTCGGCAGCGACAGCGGGTAGCTGCCGTCGGCGATGGTGTTCGGGTCGGGCAGCGTGCAGCCGTTCCCGCCGTCCACCGCGACCAGTTGAATGCTGGCCTGGTTGTTGGCGAGGATGCGCTGGTACTCAGGCCAGGCCACAAGCGCCAGGGCGCCCTCGACGTTGGCCGTGGCGGCGGCGCGGTACAGCGGGTCGTTGTTCTGCTCGATGTCCGGGCGCTCAATCAGCGCTGCGCCTGAGGCGCTGCGCAGCAGCAGGTCCATCAGCGGGCTGCCGGCGCGCGGCGCGAAAAGCGTGATGGGGGCGTCGGGCAGCTCTGCGCTGACCTGGCTCCAGTCGCTGACAGGTTCGGCGGTGGAGTTAGCGCCCCAGGCCGCCACCAGATTTTCGGTTGTCAGGCACTCCAGATACGCGCTGTCCGCGTTGGCGACGAGCACCGCCGCCTGCCGCCCCAACTGCACCGGGACGGATTCGATCAGATTGGCCGCGCAGTTGTCGGCCTGTTCGGGCGAAAAGTCGCTGTTGGCGGCGAGGATGTTGATCTCCCCGTTGCAGTACTGGCGGAAGCCAGCCGGCGCCCCCAGGAAGCGCGACGCGGCGGTCACGCCGGGGTTCAGCGACTGGAAGGCGTCGGCTGACGCCTGGATGAAACCGCGCGCGCTGGCGGCCCCGCCCGCAGTGATCTGCCCGGTGAGGTCGGTGGGGATGGCGGCGTCGCCGGCGGCGCGCACCACTGTTTCGCCGCGCTCGGCAGCGGCCAGGCTCTGCTCATTGGCCGCGAAGGTGGTGTCAGTCGGCGGCAGGAAACCCTGATCACTGACGATCTGCGCGGCGCCGCTGCCCGCGGCGAAAGCGAGCGCATCCTGCAGGCCGGGTTTTTGCAGGCTGGCGAGGCTGGCGTAGACGTAAAGGGTGTCGGCCGGGCCGTACAGGCCGCCTTCGATGGCCTGCGCGTCTGGCGCGCGGCAGCCGAGGCCGGTGTCAATTTCCAGCAGTTTGACGCTGTCCCCGGCGGCCAGGGCGTCGGGCAGCGACAGCACGCCGACAGACCCCTGCGCTGCGCCGGCCGCCGCCGCGATCTCAGCCCCGGCCGGCAGAACCTGGGCGTCGGCGCGGACGCCGTCGCCCTCGACAACGCGGTCGAGGATGGCGTGGGTGGACGTGTTCGCGTTCGGGACAAAGACTGTGAGCGCCTGGTCTGGGCCGTCAGCAAGGACCTGATTCCAGTTCGAGACGGTCGCTTCGCCGCTGGGCGCGAAGATGGTGTTGAGTTCGTCCTGGGTGAGGCAGGTGAGGAAGCTGGTTGCCGGGCTGGTGACGAACGCGGCGGCATCGTGGCCGATCACCAGCTCAAGATAGGCGACGTTGTTGGTGATGCAGGCGGCGTTTTCATCCGCCGAGATTGGGCGCGCGGCCGTGGTCACATCGGCCCCGCCCGCGCAGAACTGGACGAAGCCGGTGTTGGTGCCGGTCACGGTCAGCTCGGCGGTCACGCCGGCCTCGGCCGCCGCCGCCTGGAACAGCGGCCCGGCGATGCCGGAGCCGATCACGGTGACAGGGCCGCTTTCGGCCTGAGCCAGCATCTGGAGGCCGCCCGTTAACAGCGCGACCAGGACAGCAGCGATCCCGATACCGCGCATGAGCGAGTGCGTCATGGAAGCTCCTTAACAGGGTGCGTGAGGAAATCTTTCGACCGGAATAGTGCCCGAATTGTACAGTTCTGTCCCCGATTGTCCAGCCATACTTTCGCCATGGGCGGAAGCGGGTTAATATGGGCGCTGGCGAGTTGGGGGGCTGACGATGCGTGACAGGCAGACAGCGTATGAGCCGCCGGGCACGAACAGCGGGCGCTGAGACACGGCCGAGGCAGGCCCTGGGGTGGCCAGGCCGCGCCGTGCAGCGGGCGCTCGAACTGCCGCGCGTGGGGCGGATGCTGCTGGCCGGGGTGTTCGGCATTGCGGCGACGCTGACACTGATGCCGCTGGTTGACGGCGTGTACCTGACGCACCTGATGGCCTGGAATCTGCCGGTGCTGCCGGCCCTGGTTTCCAGCGGGGCGGGCATGGCGGTCTATATCGTGGGCTGGCGGCTGATGGTCGGCACGGTTGGGGAGCGCCCGGCCGTGGGGCGCGCGGCGGTGCTGTACTTCTGGTTTGGCGTGCTGCTGTGTCTGCTTGTGCTGGCGCTGGTGCTGTATGGCCTCGCGCTCAACGCGCGGGCGGACTGACGTGAGGGAGGTTAGGACTTGGCTGATCACAAAGTCGCGCTGCTGACGCTGCTGTTCGCCCTGGCGCTGGCGGCCTGTGCGCCGGCACAGCCGGCGCTGCCGACGCTGGTGCCATCACCCACACCGATTATTATCACGGCGCTGCCCACGGCGACAACCGTGACCCGCCCCACGCTGCCGCCGACCTGGACGCCGGCCGCCGCTGAAACCGCCTTGCCCCCGGAAGCTTCGGCGCCCACACCGACGCCAGAGGGCGCCACCGGGGCGCAGTTCGTGCCGGCGTCCCCGCTGCCGGCGTGCGCGACATTCGGCGAGGACCGCGAGCGCAACAGCCGCACATTTGCGCCCGGCACTGCCCCGCAGGTCTACTGGACGGTGGTCGAGGGCGCGGCCAGCTACTCTGTGGCGCTGATTAACGACGCGGGCGAAACCGTGTTCGAAGGGTACACGCTTGAACCGACGATCACGTTTGAGGCGGACCTGTTCGAGCCGGGCAGGCTGTACGGCTGGGAAGCGTACCCGATCAACCCGCTGGGCCAGCAGATGTGCCTTGCGCGCGGGGCTGAACTGTTCCCGGAGGGGCTGCCCGGCGTCCAGTAGCGGGCCGCAGCTCAGCCCGTGTTCAGCACGTACAGCTCGAATGCTTCGGCGGTCCAGGGCAGCGCCGGCCTGAAGAAGTGCTCAAAAATGGCCTGCGCGTACACGCGGATTTCGTGCTGCGCTTCGGGCGCCATGCGCAGGCGCAGGAAATGCATCAGGTTGTGGGCGTCAATCTTGACGACCCAGGTGTAGTAGACGCTGAAGCCGGGCAGGAACAGGCGCGCCATTTCGCGCGAAATGCCGCCGGCGAGCGCTTCCTCGTAGAGCGTGAAGCTGCGCTGGTAATGCTCGACCAGTTTTATGGTCAGCGCGTCGCCCAGCTCTGGCTCGGCCTCACCTTCGCTGGCCTGCTTGTTGTCCTTCGCCTGCCTGCGCCAGACAGACGGCACATAAAAGTCATTTTCTTCAAACGGCGTGTAGCGCCCTGACTGCGCGTTCATGTTCCAGGTGCGGTGGCGCACCCACTGCCACCAGGTGACAAGCGGCGCGCGGCAGCGGAACTTGAATTCCACCATCTCAAAGGGGCTGGTGTGCTGGTTGCGCAGCAGGTAGAACAGCAGCTTTTTGTCCTTTTCGCTGCCTTTGCTTTCGCCCAGGAACGAGACGCGCGCCGCGTTGACGATCGCCATGTCGCCAGAGATGCCCGACGCGGGGTGCGGCAGCAGGTCGATCAGCTCGATCCAGCCCTTGTCGAGAACGTCAACACGGTGTCCAATCAGATTTTCCTGCATGTATCCGCTGTCCTTTCAGGGCCGGTCAATCCAGCCAGCTTCGATCATGCTCTCGACCATGCAGCACCAGCCGGTTCTGATAGCGGTTGAAGGCGGCCACGCCGCCGGACGTGGCGTTGTACAGCGAATCGCGCTGGGGGTACTGGTTGAGCGTGGCAGCCACCGCTGTTTCTCTGGGTCAGCCGAAGAACTGTAACGCCAGCCGCACGCGGCCCTCGACCGTGTTGGGCGCGTCGGTGGGCAAGGCCTGAATCGCGGTCTGCGCCTCGACGATGCTGTAGCCCAGCGCCACGAGCGCGTCCATAACATCGGTGTTGACATCGTCGAAGGCGAGCACGGGCGCGTCGGCCAGGTCAGCCTTCAGCTTGTCCTTGAGGTCCAGGACGATCTTCTGGGCGGTCTTTTTGCCAACCCCCGGCACGCGCATCAGAATATCGGCTTTCTCGCCGTAGACGGCGCTGCGCAGGTGGTCCACGGTGATCGTGCTCAGAATTGCGAGCGCGAGGCGCGGCCCCACGCCGTTGACTTTCAGCAGCGCTTCAAAGATTTCGCGCTCAA
>CAZDVL010000070.1:0-9382 GCA_964508745.1 uncultured Anaerolineaceae bacterium
TTCGACACGCTGCGCCAGCGCGCCGAAGCGCTGGGCAAGCGCATCGAACCGGCGGCGGAAGCAGCGGCGTCACCAGCCGCGCGCGAAGCCATGCGCGGCGGCGCGGCGGGCTTCGCGCTGTATCTGCTGGCGCGCCGTGAAACCCGCCTGGCGCTGGCCAGCGGCGCTGTCATCGTGCTGACGCTGCTGCTGTCGGCCCTGGCCGCGCTGCCGGCGGGGCTGGCAGCCGCGCTTTACACCGCCGCGATGGCGGTGGCCGCCTACCCGATCGCCCGCAGCGGCCTCAACACGCTGCGCATCAACCGCACCTTCAGCATCAACCTGCTGATGACGATCGCCGCCGTCGGCGCGGTGATCATTGGCGAACACCTGGAGGCGGCGACCGTAATCTTCCTGTTCGCCATCGGCGAGGCGCTGGAAGGCTTCACCGCCGACCGCGCCCGCGACAGCCTGCGCGGCCTGCTGGACCTGGCGCCGGCGCAGGCCGTGCGGCTGCGCCCGGAAGGCGGCCAGGACGTTGTGCCGGTGGCGCTGCTGCGCGTGGACGATCTGATCGCCGTCAACCCCGGCGAGCGCGTGCCGATGGACGGCGTGGTGACGGCGGGCAGCAGCGGCGTCAACCAGGCCCCGATCACCGGCGAGAGCATGCCCGTGTACAAGGAACGGGGCGCGCAGGTCTACGCCGGCACGCTGAACGGCGACGGCGCGCTGGAAGTGCGCGTGACGCACCTGGCAGCGGACAACACGCTCAGCCGGATCATCCGGCTGGTGGAGGAGGCCCAGGGCAGCCGCGCCCCCAGCCAGCGCCTGGTGGACCGCTTCGCGCACTATTACACGCCGGGCGTGGTGCTGCTGGCGCTGCTGGTGGCGCTTGTGCCGCCGCTGCTGTTCAGCGCGCCGTTCTACGACACGCCCGACGGCACGCACGGCTGGCTGTATCGCGCGCTGACGCTGCTGGTGATCGCCTGCCCGTGCGCGCTGGTGATCAGCACGCCGGTGACGATCATCAGCGCGATCACTGCGGCGGCCCGCCGCGGCGTGCTGATCAAAGGCGGGGCGCATCTGGAGGCGCTGGGCCAGGTGCGCGCGGCGGCCTTCGACAAAACCGGCACGCTCACCGCGGGCAGCCCGGTCGTGACGCAGGTGCGCAGCCTGGAGTGCGGCGATTCAGACCCCTGCCCGGCCTGCGACAACCTGCTGGCGCTGGCCGCGTCCGTCGAACAGCGCAGCACGCACCCGCTGGCGCGCGCCGTGGTCGAGGCGGCCAGCGCGCGCGGCGTGGACGCCGTGTTCGGCCCGGCCGAGGGGGTGGCGGCGCTGGCGGGGCGCGGCATAACCGGCCAGGTCGGCGGCCACACCGTCACCCTGGGCAGCCACACGCTCTTCGAGGCCGACTTCCCGCACGATACGGCGCTGTGCGCGCTGGTCGACAGCGCCGAGGCGCACGGCCAGACGGCCATGCTGCTGGCGCAGGATGACCAGGTTCACGGCTTCATCGCCGCCGCGGACCAGGTGCGGCCCGCCAGCCCGGCGGTGATCGCCGCGCTGCGTTCGCTGGGCCTGCACACGGTCATGCTCACCGGCGACAACGCCGCCGTCGCGCAGGCCGTCGGCGCGCAGGTGGGCGTGGACGCCGTGCGCGCCGGCCTGCTGCCCGACCAGAAAGTGGACGCCATCCGCGGCCTGCTGCGCGAATACGGCTCCGTCGTCATGGTTGGCGACGGCATCAACGACACGCCGGCGCTGGCGGCGGCCACCGTCGGCGTGGCGATGGGCGGCGCGGGCAGCGCCCAGGCGCTCGAAACAGCGGACATCGTGCTGATGGCCGACGACCTGGCGCAGCTTCCCTACGCGGTGCGGCTGGCGCGCTTCACCCGCCGGCTGATCGCGCAGAACATTGGCCTGAGCATCGGCCTGAAGCTGGTGTTCATGGCGCTGGCGCTGGCCGGCGGCGCGACGATGTGGCTGGCCGTCCTGGCGGATGTCGGCATGTCGCTGGCGGTCACGCTCAACGGGATGCGCCCGCTGCGGCGGCGCTGAACGCCGCGCCAGCCAAAACAAAACCCCCGCGCCGGGCCTCCGACGCGGGGGTTTGCTGTTTTTTGGGGAGGTGAGGCGCGGCGCTCAGTCGCGCATCGGCTGCGTCGCGCCAGTGCGCATAAACGCCAGCGTGTGTTCGAAATCCACGATGCCCGCGTCGGAACCCAGGCCGGTAATCACCAGGCCAGACGCCGCGCTGGCGAAGCGGCCGGCCTCCGCCAGCGACCAGCCGTGCGACAGACCGACGATAAACGCGGCGCAGTACGAGTCGCCGCAGCCGGTCGAGTCCACCACCGGCACATCGTAGGCCGGGATGCGAATCTCGTCCATGCCCTTCGCGGCGATGCTGCTGCCCTGGTCGCCCATTTTAAAGACCGTGTGGCCCACGCCCTTGTCGAGGAAGAAGCTGATGATGTCCTTGCGCGCCTGCAGGCCGCAGATCATGCGCGCTTCCTCCAGGCCGGGCATGAAGTAATCAACGTGCGGCAGCGCCGGCTCCAGCACCTCCAGCAGGTCGTCGCGCTGGAGCGCGATCATGTCCAGCGAGGTGGTCGTGTTGTGCTCGCGCGCAAATTTGAGAATCTGCGCCGTCGGCTCGCCGTCCAGCTTCGCCAGCAGGTATGTGCCGCCGAAGTGCAGGTGATCCGCCGCGGCGATCACGTCCCAGTTGATGTCGTCCAGCGACAGCTCAGCGTTGGCCCCCAGCACATGCAGCGCCGGGCGTTCGCCGTTGGGGCGAATCGGCAGCATGGTGGCCGAGGTCTGCACGCCGGTCTTGCGCACCAGATTGTCGGTGTTGATGCCGTAGCGGTGCATCGTGTCCACAACGAAATTGCCCATCTCGTCGTGTCCGATTGCGCCCATCGCGTAGACCTCAGCCCCCAGTTTCGCCAGGTCAACGCTGGTGCCGGCGGCCGTCCCGGCGACGGTCAGGCGAATTTCCTGAATCAGATCAACGTGCTGCCCTTCCGGGATGCGCGTCACATGCCGCCCCAGAATATCAAGAATGTGGATGCCCAGGCTGACAACTTTTGCCATTGCACAGTAACCTTTCTGTGGTGCGCCCAGTTAATCTACGCGGCCAGCGGGGTGAGCAGGGCGTCCAGCCGCACCCCTTCGCCCGGCTCGAACAGAACCACGTGTTCCAGCGGAAACGCAACATATACTTCGTCCCCGGCGGCGAACGCCAGGCCCGGCGGCACTTTCGCCTTGATCAGCGCGCCGCCGACCTGCAGCGTGACCAGGTGCTGCCCGCCGACCACCAGCGCCTGGCGCACAACCTGTGCCGCGACGCTGTCTGGCCCAGGCTGGCGCCCGACGCGCACGTGCTCCGGGCGGACGCCAATCACGACATCCGCGCGCGCCTCGATGCCGGTCACGCGCAGCGGCCGGCGGAACAGCGGCCCGGCCAGCGTCAGGCCGCCCGCGTCCGTCGTCAGCGTGTAGTCAATGAAGTTCATGCCGGGGTTGCCCAGGAACCAGCCGCCGAAACGGTCGGTGGGCGAGTTGTACAGCTCGCGCGGGATGCCGCGCTGTACGATCGCGCCGTCGCGCATCAGCGCGATTTCGTCGGCCAGCGTCATCGCCTCAGTCTGGTCGTGCGTGACGTAGATGATCGTCTGGCTGTGCTGCGTCACCAACCGCTTCAGCGCGCGCTTAAGCTGGAGCTTGGAGTTAATATCCACGTTGGTGACCGGCTCGTCAAAGAGGATGATGCGCGGCTGGCGCGCCACCTCGCGCGCGACGGCCACTTTCTGGCGCGTGCCGTTGTCCAGCCGCGTCACGTCCGCGCGGGCGAAGCGCGTCAGGCCGAGCGTGTTCATCACCGACTCGACGCGCTGTTTGCGCTCGGCCGGCGAGAGGCTTTTGTCCTCCAGCAGCGGCAGCTCGATATTGCGATACACCGAGATGCCCCGGTAGATCACCGGGTACTGGAACACCATGCCGATATAGCGTTCGCTGGGCGAGAGGTCGGTCACGCGCTCGTCGTCAAAGTAAATATCGCCGCTGGTCGGCGCCTCCAGCCCGGCGATCATACGCATCAGCGTGGTTTTGCCGCAGCCCGACGGCCCCAGCAGGCAGGTCACCGACGACGTGGGGAACGTCATAGTGAGGTCGCGCACGGCGACCAGCTTGCCAAATTCCTTGCGCAGGTTGTCAAGTCGTATGACGGTCATCTCAGCGCGCCCCCTGTCCAATGATGCTGCCGTCCGGGCCATAAAGAAACAGGTGCGCCGGGTCAATGGCGGCTGTCGTGTGCCCTTCCCGCAGGTCGCCCGCGTCGCCCTGGCGCACGACGGCTGTCAGCGCCAGCCCGGCGGCCTCCAGATAAACGACCAGCTCGCCGCCCAGGTTCTCCACCAGCACAATGTCGGCCTTGAACGGCTTAAGCGCCGCGTCTGCGGGCGCGCCGACGGCGATATCCTGCGGGCGCACCGCCACGGTGACATCGGCGGGGGCGCTGCCGCCGGCCAGCGCCGCCTGAAAATCGAACAGCGGCGTGTGGCAGGCCCCCGCCGCCAGCGTGCCCGTGAACAGGTTCGACTCAGGAAACCCCAGCAGCCGCATGGTGCGGACGTGCTGCGGCTGCTGATAGACCGTCTGCAGGCCGCCCGCCTCAATCACGCGGCCAGCGTCGAGAATCTTCACCTGCTCGGCCATCATCAGCGCTTCCAGCGCGTCCGATGTGGTGTAGATGAACGTCGCGCCCAGGCTGGCGCGCATCTGGCTCAGGTCGTCGAAAAGCTGCTCGCGCAGCTTGAAGTCCAGGCCGGTGAGCGGGTCGTCAAGGACGAAGATGTTCGTGTTCTTGACAATGCCGCGCGCGATGGCCACGCGCTGCTTTTCGCCGCCGCTGAGCTGGTCCGGTTTTTTGCCCAGCAGGTGGCTGATCCTGAGCTGGTCGGCGGCCTGCTGCACCACCGGGGCCGCGTCGCGGCCCGAAACGCCCATCAGCTTAAGCGGGTAGGCGATGTTGTCGAAGACGCTGTAATGCGGGTAGAGGGCAAACGACTGCGGCACGTAGCCGATGTTGCGCTGCGCGGGCGCGACGCGCGTCACGTTCTGCCCGCGCATCCAGATCTCGCCCCTGTCCGGCTTCTCCAGCCCGGTGAGCAGGCGCAGCACCGTTGATTTGCCGCAGGCGGGCGCGCCAAAGATCACCGTGAACGTGTCGGCCTCGATGCGCATGTCCAGCGCGTCCAGGATCACGCTGCGCCCATAGCTTTTTGAAACGCTGCGAAATTCGACGGCGACATCCATGTATGTCACCTCCCCAGCATGAGCAAGGATGGGACCAGATAAATGCTGAGGATCACGATTCCGCCGATAATCAGCGCGGCGACGACGACCCCCAGCACAGACTGGCGCAAGTTAAAGTGTGACGGAATGTTGCCGAAGGCGATCTGCAGCAGGGTGAAGAAAATCAGCGCGTTCATCCCCAGCGCGTAAATGTCCTTGCTGAACTGCTGCGCGATCAGCACGAAACTCGCCAGCAGCAGCACAATCAGCACAAGCTGGGCTGTCGCCGCGAACGGCTGGCGCGGGCGCTGCGGGGCTGTCTCAGGGTTTGAGGCGCTCATACTTCACCTCGCACGGTGCCAAACGTCATGCCCACCAGCAGGTAGCGCTGGAACAGGAACACGATCAGGATGGGCGGCAGAATGTAGGCGGTCGTCATTGAGGCGACGAACGTCCAGTCCAGCCCGCCCGCGGAGTACAGGTTGGTGGAGAACGACACCGGGATCGTGGTCGTGTTCAGGCCGCCGATGATAAGGTTAAAAATGAACTCGTTCCACACGAAGATCAGGTTGAAGATAAAGGCCGCCACCAGCCCCGGCCCCACCTGCGGCAAAATCACGCGGAACAGCACGTGCCAGCGCGAGCCGCCGTTGATCAGCGCGGTTTCGTCATAGCGGCGCGACACGCCGTCAATGAACCCCTTCAAAATCCACACCGAGAAGGGGATGCTGAACATGGCGTAGAACATAATCATGCCGAAGTGCGTGTTCTTCCACCCCAGCGCCGAGTACATCAGGAAGATCGGGATCACGACGGCGACAGCCGGCACCATGCGGATAGACAGCAGGATGAACATCATGAAATTGGTGCCCGGTGGGTTATAGCGCGAGAAGGCGTAGGCCGCCAGGAACGACACCAGCAGCGCGATCGCCACCGCCGACAGCGAGATAAAGATGCTGTTGATGAAGTAACCGCTCACGTTGGGCCGCTGCGCCAGGTCAACGAAGTTCTCCAGCGTGGGCACAAACAGAAGCTGGGGCGGCGTCGCCAGAATCTGGTCCTTGGTCTTGAAGGCGGCCATGATGATCCAGAAGATGGGCACGAAGAAAATCAGCGCGACCGCCCACAGCGCGATATGGTACAGTGTTCGGCGCCGACCTTTACGGCGTGGCATCAGATCACCTCCTGCTGTCGCTGACGGTTCTGGTTGAGGATAAAGAGGTAGATGGACGTAAAGGCGATGGCGGCCAGCAGCAGGATAATGCCCAGCGCCGAGGCCCAGCCCAGGTCGAACGCTTCAAACGCCTTGCGCCGCAGCAGCAGCGCGATCAGGTCGGTCACGTTGCCGGGGCCGCCCTGCGTCATCAGGTACACCAGGTCAAGCGTCTTGAACGAGTCAATCGTGCGCAAGAGGATGCCCAGCATCAGAATAAATCTGGCGTTCGGCAGCACGATGTAGCGCATGCGTTTGAGCCAGGGGATGCGGTCGATCTCGGCGGCCTCCAGCTCGGCCTTGGGCACAGAGCCGAGCGCCGCCAGCGTGATCAGGATCATGAACGGCGTCCACATCCAGATGTCCACCAGCAGCACCGAGGCGAAGGCCAGGTTGCGGTCGTTGAGGAAAATCACCTCAAGGCCGATCTGCCGGAACAGGAAGCTGGCGATGCCGAACGTCGGCTCATAAATCAGCCGGAAGAACACGCCCGCCGCGATCGGCGTCAGGATCATCGGCGCGAACAGCAGCGTCAGGGCCAGGCGGCGGCCCGGCATGTCGCGGCTGCCCCAGAACAGATAGCCCAGCAGCAGGCCCAGCAGCGTCTGAACGCCCACGCCCACAACCACCCAGGTGAAGGTGCGCCCCAGAGCGGCCCACACCTGGTCGTCGGACATCAGGCTGAGGAAATTGGCCGTGCCGATAAAGCGCTCGTTGCCCAGCATCAGGTTATATTTATAGAAGCTCAGGCCGATCATCCACAGCGTAGGGATCACATTCCACACAATAAAGAAGATCATCACCGGGGCAATCAGCAGCGCCGGGAACATGCGCGAGTTGTCAAGCGCGTGTGACAGGCGCGCCAGCGCACGCCGCCAGGCAGCGCCCTGCAGCTCAGTGGTGTAAGTCGTCGCGGTATCAGTCGTGTCTGCTCGCATAATCTGGTGCCTTTTCTACGTCGCTGATGGCAGACGAGGTGCCGTGCGGCCGCTAACAGCCCGCGGCGGGCTGGCTGCGCTTATTATGACTCAGAAGGTCGGTTTAGCCGACAAGCCGGCGGCCCACTGCTTTAAAAAAGTGGGCAAGGGGTCGGTTTGCACCCCCTGCCCACTTTCCTTGCTGCTTACGAACGGTACACGGTCGCGCGCGCCGCTATTGCAGCGCGATGTCAGCGCACTCAGCCGGCGGCGCAACTTCCGTGCGGCCGTTGTCGAACAGGATGCCCTGCTGCTGGCAGGCGATCCAGTTGAGCGTGTTCATCGCGTCGGTGACCTGGCCAGACACGAAGGCGGTGAAGCCTTCCTGCTGCACAGCCAGCATCTCAGCGTAGTTCGGCTCGTGCCAGAAGTCACGGGCGTTCTCAGGAACGATCATGAACTTGTAGGCGCGGTTCCAGGGGTTGATGTCCACGAAAGCCGGGTCGTTGACGGTCTCGGCAACGGTGGGGTTGCCGCCGCGGCGCGAGAACTCAAGCTGCGTCTCTGGCAGATACCACCAGTTGAGGAAGTCCACCGCCACGCGCATCTGTTCCGGCGTGTTGAAGGAGTTGATCACCCACGGCTGGCCGCCCATCGAGTAGATGCGATGGAACGAGCCGTCTTCGCGGACGAAGCCGGGCGGCGGCACGATCAGCGTGTTTTCGCGCAGCTCAGGGTCCGCAACCATTGACAGGCCCACGGCCGCCCACTGGAAGGCAGAGAACGTCTTGCCCTGCGTGTAGGCGTCCACGTTTTCAGGAATGCCGAAGTTCAGCGCGCCGGGCGGCTGGTAGCTGACCATGCGCTTGTTCCATTCCATCGCCTGGGCGTTGATTTCGCTGTTGAGCACGCCCCACACCTCGCGGGTCTGCGGGTTCCAGATGTCGCCGCCCATGGAGAACATGAACGGGTACAGGTACATGGTCTGGAAGTCGTAGGTGCGCACGTGCTGCATGACGGTGCCGTAGAGGTCCTGGTCAGGACGGGTGAAGAACTCCGCCATCTTCTCGAAGTCGTCCATCGTCAGGGCTTCGAAGTCCTCGAAGGTTTCCGGCATCTCGAACCCGTATTTCGCGGCAAACGCGGCGCGCTCGTCCGGGTCAAGCAGCAGGTCCTTGCGGACATAAAGCACGATCACGTCACCTTCCTGCGGCAGGCCCCAGATGGTGTCGCTGCCGTCAGGATAAATCTGGTACGTGGTGCGGACCACATCGCTGAACACGTCAAGGTCGAAACCTGGCTGTGGGTCAATCCCCATCTCAGGGATGCCGTTGGCGATCAGGTCGCTGATGTTGACGATCCAGCCCGGCTCAGCGAACGCGCCCAGCCACTGGCTGTCGCTGATGATGATGTTGTACTCGTTGGAGCGGGTCGCCAGCGAGGCAGCAGCGCGCTGGAACAGCGACTCAAACGGGGACTCAGCAAACGAGAAGGTCACGTCGTAGCCATAGTTTTCTTTGGCATACGGCACGAACAGGTCGTTGGCCATTTCCACGCCCAGCCCGCTGGGAACCCAACCGCCGATACCGAGAATAGCCATGTTGATGGACTGGCCCGCAAGTGGGTGAGGCTCGTCCTGCGCCGCGGCCGTGAACGACAGCGTCAGCAGAAGAAGCGCGGCGAGGAGTACGATGGAGAGTTTTTTCATGGGTTATCCTCACTAAGCTGCAAATATATAAAGTGCCGCGCGCACAGTGCGCTTGTGCGTGTTTATAACCCGAATAGTTAATATCGTCAAATACCAGATATCATATAAATTGTACGAATCACTTTGTGCGTGAACAATTGTACGCTATTTTCTTACCCGTGAAAAAGCCTCGCGCCGGCGGCGGGCTTGCGGCATTTTGCGGCCGGGGCGACAATTGCACACAGGCAAAACGAGGTGCGCTATGTTACGTCTGCAACGTCTTAT
>CAZDVL010000070.1:9482-12793 GCA_964508745.1 uncultured Anaerolineaceae bacterium
GACAATTGCACACAGGCAAAACGAGGTGCGCTATGTTACGTCTGCAACGTCTTATTCTGCTGCTGCTGGCGCTGGCGCTGACCGGCGCGGCGGCGCTGGCCCAGCCTGTGCCGCCTACCCCCACGCCGCCCGCGCCGACATTCGTGTTCCCCACCGCCACGCCCGCCGTCTGCGATCCCCCGCTGGCGCTGACGCCGGGCCAGCTTGTGAACACGCGCCCCGGCATCAACATCCGCAACCTGCCGCAGTTGACCGGCGGGGTGGCCGAGTACCTGGAAAACAGCCTGACGCTGCGCATTGAGGAAGGCCCGGTGTGCGCATCCGGCATCAACTGGTGGCGCGTCAGCGGGCCGGTCAATTACAACCCTGGCTGGGTGGCGGAGCGCGAGTTCTTCGGCGGGCGCTACCTCATCTTCCCGGTAATTGACCCCGCGCTGGTCTGCCCCACGCCGCTGACGCTGCCGCCCGGCACCGAGGCGGCCCTGTTTAATGGGCTGCGCGTCCGCGCTGAGCCGGGCCGCGCCGGCCTGGTGCTGACCGTCGCCCCGGCGGGAACCGTGGCGACCGTTGTCGAGGGGCCGGTGTGCGCCGAGGCGCTCAACTGGTGGCTCGTGGACCTGACCGTGCTGGGTGTCGCCTACCGCGGCTGGGTGGCCGAAGGCTTCGACGGCCGCCCGTTTGTGGATGAGCCGGGCGCGCCGCCAGAGGTGTGCAGCGTCCCGCTGCCCTTCGCCGTTGGCTCGCGCGGGTTCGTCAGCTACCGCGACTTCACGCCGCGCAGCCTGCGCGCCGCGCCCGCCCGCGAGTCCGAGCTGCTGTTCACGCTGATTGACGGCGTCGCCTTCGAGGTGCTCGGCGGGCCGGTGTGCGCTGACGGCTTCAACTGGTGGAACGTGCAGATCATCTCGCGGCCCGACGCCGTCGGCTGGATCGCGGAGGGCGTGCCCGGCACGTACTGGGTGCGCGGCATTCGCGCCCGCCGCTGACGTGAGCGCCTCCAGCGCCGCCGCTGAAGCGCGCCGCGCCGCGCGCAACGCCGGGGCCATCGCCGCCGCCAGCATCGTCAGCAAGGGCGCGCTGTTCCTGTGGCAGATCGCGCTGGCTCACGCCCTGGGCGAGGCGCTGTACGGCGTCTACGGCGCGGTCGGGTCGTTCATCGCGGTCGGCACGTCGGTCGTCAATTTTGGCATGGGGCCGATCGTCATCCGCGACGTGGCCCGCCGCCCCGACCAGGCCGGCAAATACCTTACCGCCACGCTCGTCATGCAGTCGGCGCTGGCGCTGCTGGCGTATGCGCTGGTCAACGGCGCCGCCGCGCTGGGCGGCTACCCGGCAGATGTGCGCGCGTTCCTGGCGCTGGCCGCCGTCAGCCTGCTGGTGGACATTCTGGGCAACATGACCAACGACATTCTGCTGGCGCAGGAACGCATGGTGGCCTCGTCGGCGGCCGGCGTCGGCCACGTCGTGCTGCTCGTGCTGCTGGCCGGCGCGGCGCTGCTGGCGGGCGGGGGCCTGTGGGGCGTCTACGCGGCGACGATCGCCGCCGGGCTGGCGCGCTCCGCTGTGCTGTGGCTGCTGGCGCTGCGCGGCGGCGTGCGCCCGCGCTGGCCCTTCGACCGCGCGGTCGCCGCCCCGCTGCTGCGCAACGGCGCGCCGCTGGCGCTGGCGGCCTTCCTCGCGCTGGCCTACCAGCACGCCGATAAGCTGATGACCGCGCGCTTTATCGGCCCGGCCGAGACCGGCCACCTGACAGCGGCGTTCGTCGTCGTGTTCGGCGTTGTGGAGCTGCTCAACACCACCATCCTCATTGCCACCTACCCCATGATGGCCCGCTACTACGGCAGCGGCGAGCGCTTCGGGCTGATGGTGGGCAAGCTGGCCTTCTTCACGCTGGTGTTCGTGCTGCCGCTGGCGCTGAGCGTGTCGCTGTTCGCGGCAGAAATCACGGTGCCGCTGTTCGGCCCGAACTTTGCGCCCACCGCTGACGCGCTGCGCATCCTCATCTGGTACGCGCTGGCGAGCATGATCGCCAACGTGTTCGCGCAGGCGCTCATGGTGCAGAACCGCCAGCGGTCGCTGCTGGGCATCCGCGCCGCTGGGCTGGCGGGCAACATCGCGCTCAACTTCGTGCTGATCCCGCGCCTGGGCGTGGCCGGGGCGGCGCTGGCCTCGCTGGCCGCCGAGAGCGTCGTGCTGGCCGTTCTGCTGCTTATCTTCCGCGAAAGCGGCTGGCAGCCGGCGCGCACCCTGCCGCGCGTCGCGCGGGCGCTGGCCGCTGGCGGCCTGGCGGCGCTGGCGGCGCTGGCGCTGCGCCCGGCGGGGCCGGTGGTCGGCATCGGCGGCGGGCTGGCCGTTTATGCGGCGGCCGTGTGGCTGCTGCGCGCCCTGGGCGCCGACGACCTGGACCTGTTCTACCGGCTGGCGGCGGCCATGCCAGGCGGCACGCTGGTGCGGCGCGTCTGGCGGCGCGACACGCCCATCAACTGGTAAAGTGGTCACATCAAACCGCCCGAAACTGGCTATAATATTAAGGTACGCCTAACTGGCAGACGCCGTCAGAAGGAGGGATTTTGCGATGTTCAGGCGCCTGAAACCCCAGCGGCAGCCCCACCCGGCCACCCAGCTCGACATCAACCATCACCTGTGCCACTCGTGCGGCGCCTGTGTCGCCGTCTGCCCGCCAGACTGCCTGTTCCTGAACGGCCTGACGCTCACCGTTGACCAGGATGCCTGCACCGCCTGCAGCCGCTGCGTGCTGATCTGCCCGGTGCAGGCGCTGACGCTGGTCGCTGTCGAAGGTCTGCGGTCAGCGTCGTGAAGCCGCGCTACGATGTGGTTGTTGTCGGCGCCGGGCCGGCGGGTTCTGTCGCCGCGATGCGCGCGGCCCAGGCCGGGCTGACCACCCTGCTGCTGGAGAAGCGCCAGGAGATCGGCGTGCCGGTGCGCTGCGGCGAGGCGATCAGCTATGTGTCGGCCGAGCCGTTTATCCCGCTGGACGACCGCTGGGTGAGCGCCTACATTGATTATTTCGCCATCTGCAACACGCGCGGCGAGCAGGTCAAAGTGCCGCCGACCGAGCCAACAGCGGTGGTGGATCGTAAGGTCTTTGACCTGGCGCTGGCGCGGCGCGCGGCGGAGGCGGGCGCGGCGGTGCGCGCCAGCAGCGCCGTCACCGGCCTGCTGCGCGGCGCCGACGGCGCGGTCAGCGGCGTCACCGTGCGCAGCCTGGGGCGCGATTACCAGGTGCAGGCGCGGCTCGTGATCGCGGCGGACGGCGTTGAATCGCAGGTGGCGCGCTGGGCGGGCCTCAA
>CAZDVL010000071.1:0-12475 GCA_964508745.1 uncultured Anaerolineaceae bacterium
GACACGATCATCACGCAGACACAGAGCACGCGCCGCGAGCTGGCCGAGGTCTACCGCGTGACGCGCCAGGGCCGCATGACCATTCTGCCGCTGGGGCTGGACCTGGACGCCTTCGCCCAGACGCCGCGCCGCCTGGGCGTCTTTCGCCAGCAGTGGGGCATCGCGCCGGAAGCGCCGCTGGTCGGCATTGTCGGGCGCATGGTGGCGGTGAAAAACCACGAGCTGTTTTTGCAGGCCGCCGCGCTGGTGCGGGCACAGCGCCCCGACGCGCGCTTCGTCATCGTCGGCGACGGCGAGACGCGCCCCAGCATCGAGGCGCAGCTTGACCGGCTGGGCCTGCGCGGCTGCGTGACGCTCACCGGCTGGCAGCGCGACATCGCGCCGCTGTACAGCGACCTGGACGTGCTGGTGAACAGCAGCCACAGCGAAGGCACGCCGACGCCGATCATCGAGGCGCTGACCGCCGGCTGCCCGGTGGTGGCGACCGCCGTCGGCGGCGTGCCCGACATGCTCAGCCACGGCAGCCTGGGGCGGCTGGTGCTGCCCGGCAGCGCGGAGTCGCTGGCCGACGCGGTGCTGCAAACGCTGGCCGAGCCGCCGCAGGGCGCGCCCGCCCGCGCCGTGATGCTCAACCGCTACGGCATTGACCGGCTGGTCGCCGACCTGGACAGCCTGTATCACGGGCTGCTGGCGAAAAAAGGGCGGGCGCAGCGGTGAGGCGGCCATGACGACACCGCACAGCGCCGCCGGCGCACCGGTCGCCGTCGCCATCCTGGCCGGCGGGCAGTCCCGGCGCATGGGCACCGACAAGAGCTTCGTCCTGCTCGACGGCCAGCCGATCATCCAGCGCGTGATCGCGCGCGTGCGGGCGCTTGAGCTGCCGCTGCTGCTGATCGCCAACGACGCGGCGCGCTACGGCGGCCTGGGCCTGCCGCTGTACGGCGACGTGCTGCCGGGCAGCGGGTCGCTGGGGGGCGTCTACAGCGCGCTGTACCACAGCCCCGCGCCGTACACGCTGTGCGTGGGCTGCGACATGCCGCTGCTGGAGCCGGCGCTGCTGCGCTTTCTGATCGCGCAGCGGCAGGGCTACGACATCGTCACGCCGGTCGTCGGCGGCAGGCCGGAAAGCCTGCACGCGGTCTACAGCCAGAGCTGCCTGCCGGTGATGCGCCAGCAGATCGAACAGCAGCAGCTCAAAATCAACCGCGTGCACGACCTGCTGCACACCCTGCGCGTCGAGGAAGCGGCGCTGCGCCGTTACGACCCGGCGCTGCGCTCGTTCATGAACGTCAACACGCCGGACGACCTGGCGCGCATCCGCCAGCACCTGCCCCCCAACGCAACCTGATGTGGCGCTTATCACGCCAATCACAGCGCTTTGTCATGACGTAAACGCCCGCCAGGCTATTATAATTTACTAGAGACGCCGCCGTGCGCTGCCCGCTGGCGGCGGGAAAACAGCCTTCAACGATGCCTGAGAAAGCGGTGCGCCATGACTGATTTAAGCCATTTGCTGGAACAAACCGCCGCCCTGCACAACCACCTGTGCCCGCGCCAGGTGCTGGGCGTGCGCATCGGCATGTACGCCGCTGAACTGCTGGGCGTGGCGCTGCCGCAAAGCGACAAACGGGTGTATGCCTTTGTCGAGACCGACGGCTGCTTCGCCGACGGCGTGTCCGTCGCCAGCGGCTGCTGGCTGGGGCGCCGGACGATGCGCCTGATGGATTACGGCAAAGTGGCGGCGACCTTCGTGGACACCCAGACCGAGCGCGCCGTCCGCATCTGGCCGAGCGCGACCTCGCGCACGAGCGCGGCGCGCTACGCCGCCGGCGGCAGCGGAAAGTGGACCGCGCAGCTTGAGGGCTACCAGCACATGCCCGCCGCCGAGCTGCTGGAGGCCTGCGCGGTGGACCTCAGCGTGCGCCTGCGCGAGATCATCAGCCGCCCCGGCCTGCGCGTCAACTGCGCCGTGTGCGGCGAGGAAATCCTCAACGAGCGCGAGCTGGAGCGCGACGGCGCGATTATTTGCATGAGCTGCGCCGGCGACAGCTACTGGCGCAGGGCCGCCGAAGCTCAGCGGCTGGCCGCGCCCGACGACCGCCCGCCGGGCTGAAGCGCGCCTCAGCGCGCCGGCGCTTTGAACGCCCGCGGGCTTTTCAGCGGGTTGACGGGCGGCTGCCCCTGCCAGATAACCTCATAGCCGCTGGTGACAACGGCGGCCAGCGCCACCTCCGGCTCGAACGTCAGCGCCTGTTTGAAGCAGGCGCGCAGGCACAGCCCGCAGGCGGCGCAGCGGGCGGTGTCGAACCACAGCGTGACCGTCCCCGCCGCGTCCTCCGTCGCGACCAGCGCCTCTGTCGGGCAGAACTGCGCGCACATCTGGCAGCCGATGCAGGCCGCCGGGTCGGCGCGGACCGCCGCCCACTGGTTGGCGCTGGCGGGCAGGCTGGCGTCGGCGGGAACGCTGGTGGCGCGGAAGGCGTTGATGAGCAGCGCGCGCCGCGCGCCGATCCCCGCCGCCAGCAGCTCGTCAACCACGTCGGGCACGGGGGCGGCGCGCAGCTTCGACGGGTTGAGCGCCGCGCTGAACAGGCCGCGCCGGGTGACGCCAGCCCGCTGCCGCGCGGGCGGCGGGGCCTCGGTCCAGGCCACGTCAACGCCGCGCCCGACGTGCGCCAGCAGGCCCTGCGCGGCGCTGATCGCCTGGCGCGCCTGCGCCAGCGTGGGCTGGAGGGGGCAGGCGTCGCAGGCGGCGGTGTGGATGGTCACCTGCTGCGCGCCGGCCAGCGCCAGCGCCGCGAAAAATTCGGGCGGCAGCGCGCCAGCGCACGGGACGCGCGCCGCCGCGAAGTCGCCCTTGCCCGCCGCCCGGCACACCAGCGCCGCCGCGCCGTCGCTGATCGTCTCCTGCGCCTTGCTCCACATCTCCACCAGCGAGCGCACGCCGGTCAGCGCGTCCACCGGGCAGGCGGCGGCGCACGCGCCGCACGCCAGGCAGGCGATGCTGTCGAACTGCGGGGCCGGCGTGAGCGCGATGGCGTCCACCGGGCAGGCGGCGGCGCAGGCATCACACTGGCCGGCGTGCTGATGGCGCAGGTTAACGCAGCGCTCGGCCGTGAGCGTGGGCGTGGCGTCGCTGATGCGCGCCAGGCCCTCGGCGATGTCGTTGATTCCGGGCATCATTGGCTTTCGCTTCCCGCGGGCCTGAGCAGCCGGTGCCTGAGGGCGTAATCCACGAGGTCGGCCCTGGTCTCCAGCCTGAGCTTGTGCATGACGCGGCGGCGGTAGGTGTCCACCGTCTTGGGGCTGAGGTACAGCAGCCCGCCGATCTCTGTGTTGGTGTGGCCGTGCGCGACCAGCTTCAGCACCTCAATCTCGCGCTCAGACAGCAGCGCCTCCGGCGCGTGGGCCGGGCTGTCGTCAATCAGCACCGAGACCGCCTCCGGGCGCAGGTACGACCGGCCGCGGTGCACCACGCGGATCGCGTCCAGCAGCTCGTCGTCAGCGACCGACTTGACCACATAGCCGTCAGCGCCGGCGTCGAGCGCCAGCCGCAGATAGTCGGCTTCGGTGTGCATGGTCAGCATCAGCACGCGCCACGGCGCGTCCGGGCGCTGTTTCAACTGGCGAACAACGTCCACGCCGTTCATGTCGGGCAGCGAAATGTCCATCAGCACCACGTCGGGCGCCAGCGCCGCGACGCCGGCCAGGGCGTCGGCCCCGGTGGCCGCCTCGCCCACGACGCTGATGTCCGGCTCGCTGTCAAGCAGCAGGCGCAGCCCGGACCGCACCACCGCGTGATCCTCGGTGATAAAGACGCGAATCATGTGCCGTTCCTCTCAACCAGCGGCAGCGCGACCTCAAAGCGCCCGCCGGCCAGCGCGCAGCGTCCGCCCGCGGCGGCGGCGCGCGCGGCGATCAGCGCGCCGCGCCAGCCAGCGATGTCGGCCGGGCAGTCCGCCTCAATGACCAGGTAAGCGTGCTGTTTGATGAGGCGCAGGCGCAGGCACACGCTGCTCACGCCGGCCTGCTGGCGCAGGTGTTCCAGCGCGTCCTGCGCGATGCGGAACAGCGCGATCTCGACATCGGCCGCCAGCCGCAGCGGCGGCACCTCCGCGTCCAGCTCGACGCCGATCTGGCTCAGGCTGACGAAATCCCGAATATAAACCTCCAGCGCGAACACCAGCCCCTGGCTTTCCAGCGCGGGCGGGTACAGGCAGCGCTGAAGCTGCTCCAGGTCGCGCAGCGCGCGCGCCGTCATCTGGCGCATGTCGCCGAGCAGGCCGGCCTCGGCGGGCTGGCCGCTGCGCTGCTCCAGCACGCGCAGGTTGAGCGCCAGCGCGGCCAGCGCCTGGCCGACCTCCTCGCGCAGGATGTGCGTCACCGCGCGGCGCTCGTCCTCCTGCGCCGCCAGCACCTGCGTCAGAACGGCAGACAGCTCAGCGGCGCGCGTATCTGGTTCGCGCTGGTTCATCATGCTGTTCACACCCGCCGACTCGGCTTCTTCAACACACTGTAGCACCGTTTGTCACACCGTTCTGCCAGCAAAAGGCCGATAAACCCTCAGTAAAAACCTTACACACGCCCGTTCGCTGGCGGCAGCGGGCAGCTAATGGTGACGGTTGTGCCCCGCGCCGGCGCGGTGTCAATCGTGATCTGGGCGTCAATCAGGCGCGCGCGCTCGTGCATGCCCAGCAGGCCGAACGAACGCCGCTGGTCAACGCGCGCCGGCTGGAAGCCGACGCCGTTGTCGCGCACCTCAACCAGCAGGCCGGCGCCGGCCGGCGCGACCGTCACCTGCACGCGGCTGGCGCTGGCGTGCCGGTGGACGTTGGTCAGCGCCTCGCCCACCAGCCGGCACAGGTGATGTGTGACAGCGGCGGGGGCGCGCACGTCCTGCTGCCAGACGAAATCCGGCTCGAAGCCCGCGCGGTCCGCGAAGGCGCTCAGCTCTGGCAGCAGCGCGTCAATCAGGTTGTGCGCGCGCGCGCCGCCGTCACATTCGCGCAGGTCGTTAAGCGTGTCGCGGCCCTCCTGCATCGCCACCTTGCCCAGGCCGCGCACCGTTTCGATCAGCGGCAGCACCTCGCCCCACTGGCCCTGCTGCGCGTAGTTGTGCATGACGCGCAGGTTGATGTTGAGGGCGATGAGCGTTTGCAGCAGCGTGTCGTGCATCTCGCAGGCGATCTGGCGGCGCTCGTTGGCGGCGGTCAGCGCGCTGAGGCGCTCGTAAAGCTGCGCGTTGTAGAGCGCCTGGGCGGCGTGCCCGGCGAAAATCTCGTGCAGGCGCAGCTCCTGGGGGCTGAACGCGCGCTCGGTGAAGTAGACGCAGGCCAGCTTGCCCGTCACCACGCTGGCGGTCCGCAGCGACAGGCAGTGCAGCGCCTGCGCCGCCGGCACGCCCAGGCTGCGACGGACGGCGGCCAGCGGCGCGTCCTCGTGCTGGCGGTCAATCACGACCTGTTCCGGCAGTTGCAGGCCCTCGAGGGAGACCGCCGCGGCAGGCGCGGCGCAGCCGCCCGCATACGCCCACTGCCGCAGCGTGTCGGCGTCGCGCTGGTAAAGGATGCACATGTCCGCGTCGGTCAGCAGGCGCGCCAGCTCGACGACGGCCTTCACCGCCGACGCCAGATCAAGCGACATGTTCAGTTCGGTCACACAGTAGCTGAGCGTGTTCAGGCGCGAGACGCGCTGCACCATCTCCTGCCAGCGCTGCTGCGTCTGCTGGGCGCGCGCGGCGTCGTAGTTGGCCACCACCTGCGCCACCCAGTTGTCGAGGTGTTCGCCCAGGGACAGCGCCGCCTGCCCGCCGTTCTCGCGCGCAGCCGCGCGCGCCGCCGCGCGCAGCGCGCTGAAGACCTGCAGCAGGTCTTTGAGCGAAGGCTGCGCCAGCAGCGGCATCAACTGGTTCAGGTCCCAGGTGGCGGGGCTGCCGGACAGAAAACGGTAGAAGTCCCTGGTGGCGCGCTGAAGCTGGACCGCGACGGCGGCCGCGTCGCACTGGGGGTAGCGGCGGCGCAGCACAGCCAGCCACTGATCGGCGATGTACTGATGAGAAGGCAGGGTCAGAGCTTGGTCAGTGACGCACATGGACGATTCCCTCGCGGCTGATATCGCCGCAGCCCGGCAGCAGTGATGGCAACATACAGGCAGCGCCCGCAGCGGATACCGGGCGGGCGTTATTGCTACATTATAACCATAAACAAATAACCATTTCTGTGGTCATAGCTTTGTATGGAAGAATGTCAGCTTTTTTCTGACACGATTTACGCATCAGGCTGACAGACAAGCGCTATTTTTCACAATATAGTTGTAAAGGGTGTGCGGCGACGTGTCCGCTGGAAGATTCCTGTCCCGCCCGCACCGAGAGCACAGGTTTCGCTTACGGCATTTGTCACTGTGTCCTGCTAAACCAATCGAACGCATTTGCGAGAGAGACCATTTCATGAGCATACAAAAGGATGCAACCTTGCTCAACCGACTGAACAGCGCCGCCCTCAGCCGCCGCTCTTTTTTGCAGTGGTCAGCAG
Organism: uncultured Anaerolineaceae bacterium; assembly: GCA_964508745.1. GTDB lineage: Bacteria > Chloroflexota > Anaerolineae > Aggregatilineales > Phototrophicaceae > DAOTWC01. The sequence continues at coordinate 6,531 of CAZDVL010000071.1, forward strand.
CGGCAGGCGCGACAGCGGTGCTCGCCTCAAAGGTGAACCTGGTCAACGGCTTATACCCGTTGGAGCAGGCTTTGGCGGCGGGCGATATTCAGGTGCTGCCGACCGGCTGCGCCCACAACTGCGGCGGGCGCTGTGTGTTGAAGGCGCACGTCCAGGACGGCGTGATCGTGCGCATCACGTCTGACACCGACCGCCCCGACAGCCTCGTGGATCCGCAGCTTCGCGCCTGCGTCCGCGGCCGTTCGTACCGGCGGCGCGTCTACGCGCCGGACCGCCTGAAAGCGCCGCTGCGCCGGACTGGCCCGCGCGGCTCAGGGCTGTACGAAGAAATCAGTTGGGAAGAAGCCACTGATATCGTCGCCGAAAACCTGACCCGGATCAAGGAAACCTACGGCAATTCGGCCATCTATACGCACTACGCGACCGGTTCGGGCACCCTCACCAACGGGTCAGGCAACGCCGCCCGCCTGCTCGACCTGTTCGGCGGGCGCCTGGGGTACTACAACAACTACTCCTGGGCGGCCGTCCAGGTGGCGACCCCCACCGTCTACGGCACGCAGAACACCGGGCAAAGCCGCATTGACTGGCTGAACTCCAAGCTCATTCTGATGTGGGGCTGGAACCCGGCCGAGATGATTGACGGCACGAACACCATGTACATGGTGAAGCGCGCCCGCGAAGCCGGCGCCAAGACGATCGTCATTGACCCGCGCCACACGATGAGCGCCGTCGCCCTGGCCGACGAGTGGATCCCGATCCGCCCCGGCACCGACACGGCGATGATGGCCGCGATGGCCTACATCATCATCACCGAAGGGCTGGTGGACGAGGACTTCGTCAACAAGTACGCGCTGGGCTACGACTCCGAACACATGCCCGAAGGCTATGAGAGCGCCGAGTCGTTCAAGGCCTACATCCTGGGCGAGAGCGACGGCGTGCCCAAGACGCCGCAGTGGGCCGAGGATCACACCGGCGTGCCGGCAGACACCATCGCCCGCATCGCGCGCGAGTACGGCAACACCAAGCCGGCCATGCTCTACCAGGGCTACGGCATCCAGCGCCGCGCTTACGGCGAACAGGTCGTGCGCATGGGCTGTGTGCTGCCCGTGCTGACCGGCAACATCGGCATCCCCGGCGGCTGGGCATCGGGCATGGCCTTCGCCATCTCCGGCGAAGCGACGCCGGGCGCGGGCTTCCCCTCGGTGGCCAACGAAGTGCCCTACTCCATCCCCAGCTTCCTGTTCACCGACGCGGTGCTGCGCGGCAACGAGATGGGGCGCGCGGAAGGCGTGCGCGGCCTGGCCGACGGCGAAGAGACGCTGCCCAACAGCATCAAGTTCATCTACAACTGCGCCGGCAACTGCCTCACCAACCAGCACGGCAACCTCAACCGCAGCGTTGAAATCCTGTCGGACGAGTCGCTGGCCGAGTTTATCGTCACGCACGACCACTTCCTGACGCCGTCGGCCAAAATCTCTGACATCGTCCTGCCGGCCTGCACCTGGATGGAAACCTGGGGCCACACGGCCAACTGGAAATACGGCGCCACCCGCGTCCTGATGCCCAAAGTGATTGAACCGCTGTACGGCACCAGAAGCGACTACGCGATCGCCGCGATGATCGCCGAACGGCTGGGCATCTACGATGCGTACACCGACGGCGGCAAGACCGAAGAAGACTGGTACAACCAGTGGGTTGATGAAATGGTGGCCAACAGCGCTGAAATCTTCGGCGACCGCGAGTCGTTCGTCGAGCGCGGCTCTATGACGATCCCCTTTGAGGAAAACCCGCCGATCCCGTTCACCGAGTTCCTCGCGGACCCGGTGGCCAGCCCGCTGAGCACGCCCTCCGGGCTGATCGAAATCTTCTCGCCGGCGATGGCGGCGCGCAACAACCCCGAAGAAATCCCGGCGATCCCGAAGTATGTGGTGGAATGGGACAGCCCCTGGTCGCCAGAGGCGGAAAACTACCCGCTGCAGGCCATCGGCAACCACTATATGCACCGCGTCCACTCCACGTTCGACAACATTGACTGGCTGGAGGAAGCCTTCCCACAGCGCCTGTACCTGAACCCGAAGGACGCCACCGAACGCGGGCTGGCCGACGGCGACATGGCGCGCGTGTGGAACGACCGCGGCGAGATCATCATGCCGGTGCGGGTGACGCTGCGCATCATGCCCGGCGTCGTGAACATCCCGCAGGGCGCGTGGCACACACCGGACGCCAGCGGCGTTGACCGCCGCGGCTGCACCAACGTGCTCACGTCGGAGAAGCCAACTCCGTATGCCTTCGGCAACACACAGCAAACAATGATGGTGCAGGTCGAGAAGGTCTAGGAGAACATAATGGCTCAATATGGTTTCTACGTAGACTTAAACGCCTGCATCGGGTGCAAAGCCTGCCAGATGGCCTGTAAAGACCGGGCGGGTAACGAACCCGGTGCGAACTGGCGGCGTGTCATCGAGGTTGGCGGCGGCGAGTGGCGCCAGAACGGGGCCACGTGGGTTCCTGACATCTTCGCCTACCACGTGCCGACCGCCTGCCACCACTGCACCAACCCGCCCTGCCTGCCGGTGTGCCCGACCGCGGCGATCTCCAAGGACGAGAACGGCATCGTCAAGATCGACGTTGGGGCGTGCATCGGCTGCCACTACTGCGAGTGGGCCTGCCTGTGGGGCGCGCCGGTCTTCTATGAGGACCTGGGCATCGTGGACAAATGCGACTTTTGCAAGGACATCGTGGACGCGGGCGGCAGCCCGGCCTGTGTCGAGGCCTGCCCGATGCGCGCGATGGACTGGGGCGATGTGGAAGAACTGAAGGCGCGTTATGCTGACGCCACCTTCAACATTGTGCCGCTGGCCGCCGACCCGCAGGATTTCGGCCCCAACGCGCTGTACACCGCGCACGCAGCGGCCAAGGATCGCACAGGCGCAATTCTCAATCAGGAAGAAATCTAGCCTGATACGCCGCAGCGACCGCTGACGTTTCAACCTCCACCTCACCCCGGCTGCCTGCGCTGTCAGTGCGGCGGGGTGAGGTGCTGTACAGATCAGTTAGTATGAATGGGAACAGAGACATGACCCCCCCCGACAGTGAATGGTCACTTATCATCTTCAACATCCTCGGCGATCTGTCCGTCGGCGCTTTCATCGCGCTGGGCATCGCCCACTTCTATGCGTCGCGCAAGGCCGGCCTGCGCCAGGCGGACCTGCTGAGCACGCGCGCGCTGCTGGTGCTCGGCCCGCTGCTGGTGCTGGGCATGCTGGCCGTGTTCGCCCACGTCGGCAACCCGGAGCGCGTGTTCAACATGCTGCGCAACCTGGACACGTCGTGGCTGGCGCGCGAAGTCGCGGTCTACGGCGTTTTCCTGGTGCTGGGCGGCATCTTCGCGGTCCTGCAGGCGATCTCGCTGCTGCCACAGGCGCAGCAGGAACGGCTGCCGCAGGGCTTCCGCAACATCCTGCCGCGCCTGCGCATCATCATTGCCTGGGTCGCCGCGATCTTCGGCCTGCTGTTCGTCGCCTCCGCCGCGATGATCTACTACGACCCGCGCCTGGCCAGCCGCCAGACCGGCTGGGCGCACATCTACACGCCCATCCTCTTCTTCGTGGACACCGGCCTGCTGGGTTCGCTGGCGCTGGGCGTGGGCTTTGTCGGCAATTACCTGTGGATGCGCGGCCGCAAGACGGCTGACCAGGAAACGCTGGCCATCCAGGAATCGCTGCTGCGCGACTGCATCAAGGGCATCGGCTTCGCCGCGATCGCGCTGGTCGGCGTGCTGTTCGTCATCATCCCGATCTACCTGGTGTACCTGGGCGCTGAGCGCAGCCCGCTGAACGACGCGATCCTGCTGCTGCTGCACACTGACTACTCGCTGCTGTGGTTCCTGCGGCTGTTCCTGGCGTTCACCGGCGCCGGCATCCTGTCGGTGTTCATGTGGTATCTCGCCTCGCGGTCAGAGGCGCAGCGCCTGCTCTATCTGCTCGTCATCGGGGCCTTCGTCAGCGTCATGGCCGCCGAGGTGATCGCGCGCTACCTGTTTTACGCGCGCAACGCGACCCTGTTCATTGGCGGCCTTTAGGCCGCGCATACGGTATACTGTGACGGTTGCTCAATCACAGCGCCGCCTGCGCGCGGCTGCGCGTTCTGCCAGCCGCCCTGACGGGCCGCCGCCGGGAGAAAATAATGAATGACCAGTTGATCGTCTACCAGGCGCGCCTGGGTATCTACGCGCTGCTCCAGCGCCTGTACCAGGACGCGCCCGACGCCGCGCTGCTTGCCTGGCTCAATGCGGAAAAGCCCTTTGCTGACTTCCCGGTCACGCTGGACGCCGCCGGGCGCGCGGCCCTGCAGCAGCTTGACAGCGCCGCAGCGGCCGGCGAGCCGGAAACGCTGCGGGCGGACTTCCGGCAGTTGTACGTCGGGCCAGGGCCGATGCAGGCCCCGCCCTGGGAAAGCGTCTACCGCAACGAGGAACACCTGCTGTTCGACCGCCACACGCTGCAGGTGCGCGCGATCTACGCCCGGCACGGCATGGAGTTTATCCACCTCAACCGGATGCCGGAGGACGCGCTGGCGATTGAGCTGGAGTTCATGCGCACGCTGACCGAGCGCCTTGTGCAGGCGGTCGAAAGCGGCGACGAGACGGCCGAGCAGATTTTGCTGGCCGAACAGGCCGCCTTTCTCGAAAAACACCTGCTGGTCTGGGCGCCCGCCTTTGTCGCGCGCAGCCAGAAGTACGCGCAGACGCCGTTCTACGGCGCGCTGGCCGGCGTGCTGCAAAGTTTTCTCGCCTGGGACGAGCGCACGCTCGCGCTGCTGTGCAGCAGCGGAGCCGACGAACCGGCGTGAGTAACGCAGTGGTCAGGCAATCACATCTGAAGGGGCAAGGAATGTTCAAACGTATCGTAATTCCGACTGTGCTTATGCTGCTGCTGGCGCTGCTGCTGGCAGCCTGTGGCGGCGCGCCAGAGGCCACCCCGACCCTGCCGCCGACCGCGACGGCCGCGCCCACCGAGGCGCGCCCCACCGCCACGCCGCAGCCGACAATTGACGTGGCGGCGCTGTCGCTGGCCGACCTGCAGGCGACTGCCACCGCGCTTGACGACGAGATCGCCGTCGAGGAACGCCACATGGAATCGGCATCCGGCTCTGATGGGGCCAGCGTGCAGGCGCTGCTTGACCGGCTGCGCCGCAGCCGGAAGGAAATTCAGACGCTGATCGACGCGGCGGGCGGCGCGGAAGCAGCGACCGCCGAGGCGACCGCCGAAAGCTGACCGTCACCGCCCTCACCTTCGCTGGCCCCCTCTCTCACAAATTGGGAGCAGGGGCCAGGCGGTGAGGTTGTGGTTTGCTCCCGGCCGCCGTGGGCAGTCACGAGCGCAGGAACGGCAGGTAAGGCAGCAGCCGGCGGCGCAGATCGTACAAAAAGCGCAGCCAGGGCGTGAGGTGGACGTATTCCTGCGGCAGCACCTTCTCGGCGCTGTCCATGACCACTGACTGCGCCCTGACGAAGCGCAGCAGCCCTTCGGGGCCGCCGCGCCGCCCGACGCCGCTGGCCGGTTTGCCGCCGCCCATCGGCGCGGCCAGCGTGCCCCACACCCAATGCGGCCGGTTCACGGCCACGTCGCCGCTGGCCAGGCGCGTTGCCAGCTTCTCCCCCCGGCCCAGGTCGCGCGTGTAGATCAGCCCGGACAGGCCGTACTCGCTGTCGTTGGCCAGCCGCACCGCCTCGTCGGCGTCCTTCACCCGCATGATGGGAATCAGCGGGCCGAAGGTTTCTTCCTGCATCACCAGCATCGTGTGGTCCACGTTCACCAAAATCGTCGGCTCATAGAACAGCGGCCCCAGGTCGGGGCGGCGCCGGCCGCCGTAGAGCACCTGCGCGCCGCGCGCCAGCGCGTCCGCCACCTGCGCTTCAATGCGCAGCAGCTCGCGCGCGTTGG
>CAZDVL010000072.1:0-12089 GCA_964508745.1 uncultured Anaerolineaceae bacterium
TGCGAAAGATGTTCAGGCGCGGGCGCTGGGCTGTGCCGCTCACACGGGCGCGCACACGGCGCTGGCGCTGCTTGCGGCCCATATATTTTTTCTTCGTTGCACTGGTCATAGCGAACCTGCCTACTTACCTGTCTTGCCCGCTTTACGGCGGACATGCTCGTTAGCGTAGCGCACGCCTTTACCCTTGTACGGCTCCGGCGGGCGCAGCTCGCGGATGTTGGCCGCGACCTGGCCGACGGACTGCTTATCAATGCCGCTCACGCGCACCAGGTGGCCGCGGTCCTCGACGGCGAAGCTGATGCCGGCGGGCGGCGGGACGACGATCTCGTGCGAATAGCCCAGCTTCATCACCAGGTCGTGGCCGCGCATTTCGCTGCTGTAGCCGACGCCCTCGATGATCAGCACTTTTTCGAAGCCGTCCGACACGCCCGTCACCATGTTGGCGACGAGGGCGCGCATCAGGCCGTGCAGGGCGCGGTGCTGGCGGGCGTCGCTGGGGCGCTCGACCAGCAGGGTGCCGTCTTCCTGTTTGACCGTGATCTCCGGGTGGACAGAAAGGCGCAGTTCGCCTTTCGGGCCGGTCACGGTCAGGTCCTGGTTGTTGATGTCAACGCTGACCTTAGCGGGCAGCGGGATAGGTTTCTTGCCAACGCGCGACACGCTGCACCTCCTTTACCAGACGTAGCAGAGCACTTCACCGCCGACGCGCTGGCGGCGGGCCTGCTGGTCGGTCATGACCCCCTTGGGGGTGGTTACGATGGCGATGCCAATTCCGCTCATCACGCGCGGCAGGTCGCCAGATTTGCGGTAGATGCGCCGCCCCGGCTTGCTGATGCGGGTGATGGTGGTGATCACCGGGCGGCGGTTGCGCCGCGAGCCGTGGTACTTGAGCCTGATGGTTATCATCGGCACGGGCGTCTGTTCGCCCACGGTGTAGTCTTCGACAAACCCTTCATCCTTGAGGATGCGGGCGATCTCGACCTTGATCTTGGAGGCCGGCACGTCAACCTCGCTCAGCCCGGCCAGCAGGCCGTTGCGGATGCGGGTCAGCATATCGGCAATCGGGTCATTCGTCATGAGTGCGCTCTCCTACCAGCTAGACTTGACGACGCCGGGAATTTTGCCCTGGAGCGCCAGCTCGCGGAAGTGGATGCGGCACAGGCCGAAGCGCCGGATATACCCGCGTGGGCGGCCGCAGATTTTGCCAGAGTTCGGGTCAACGAACTGGCAGCGGTTGCGCACGCGCACCTTGTATTTCCGCCGGCCCTCGCGGGCGGTGATTGATTTTTTTGCCATTTCCTGTTCCTAATTCTCCCGGAAGGGCATTCCCAGCAGTTTAAGCAGACGCCGGCCTTCTTCGTCGGTCTTGGCGGTGGTGACGACGGTGATTTCCATCCCGCGCACTTTGTCAATCTTGTCGTACTGAATTTCCGGGAAGATAAGCTGTTCGCGCAGGCCGATTGTGTAGTTGCCGCGCCCGTCAAACGTGTCTGGCGACGTGCCGCGAAAGTCGCGCGTGCGCGGCAGCGCCACGTTGATGAAGCGGTCCAGCAGCGCCCACATACGGCCGCCGCGCAGGGTCACCTTGACGCCGATGGCGCGGCCCTCGCGCAGCTTGAAGTTGGCGATACTTTTGCGCGCTTTGGTGATGACCGGCTGCTGGCCGGTGATCTGGCGCAGGTCTTCGACGGCGCCATCCAGCGACTTGGGGTTGTCCAGCGCTTCGCCCACACCGATGTTAATGACCACTTTGCTGATGCGCGGCACTTCCATCGGGTTGGTGTAGCCGAACTCCTCCATCAACTGTTTGGCGATCTCTTCCCGGTAGCGGGTTTGCAGGTGATGCTGTGCCATTGTTCTCTACCCCTCGCCCCGGACTAGTCAATATCCGCGCCGCACTTGCGGCAGACGCGGGTTTTGAAGCCATCGTCGCGCACGCGGAAGCCGACGCGCGTGGATTTGCCGCACTGGGTGCACACCAGCATCACGTTCGAGAGGTGAATCGGGCCTTCGAACTCGATAATCTGGGCCTGCACCTGCTGGCGGCCTGCCTGCCGCGCCTTCTGGTGTTTTTTGAGGACGTTCACGCCCTCCACCACGACGCGGTTATCCTTGTTACGGACGGCGACGACCTTGCCGCGCTCGCCCACATCCTTGCCGGCGATCACCTCGACGGTGTCGCCCTCTTTGATCCGCTGCATGTCACACTTACTCCACCACTCACAAAGTTTCCGGGGCCAGCGAGACGATCTTCATGAAGCCCTTGTCGCGCAGCTCGCGCGCGACCGGCCCGAACACGCGGGTCCCCTTGGGGTTGGTCAGGTCGTCGGCCAGCAGGACAGCGGCGTTGTCGTCGAAGCGGATATACGAGCCGTCAGCGCGGCGGTATTCCTTGGCGGTGCGCACGATGACCGCGCGCACGATATCGCTTTTCTTGACGCTGCCGTCGGTCGAGGCCGATTTGACGGTCGCGACGACGATGTCGCCCACGCGCCCATAGCGTTTCTTCGAGCCGCCGACCACGTGGATCACGAGCAGCTCATGGGCGCCGCTGTTGTCGGCCACATTCAGACGCGATTCGGTCTGGATCATTCCGCCGCCTCCTCGCCGCCGCTGGCGGCGGGCTGCTCGGCCTCACCGGCGATCGGCTGCAGGACGCGGTTGCCCACGTCTTCCAGCACGGCCTCGACGACCCAGCGCTTGGTCTTGCTGTAGGGCTTGCTTTCGACCACGCGCACCAGGCTGCCGGTTTTGACGGTGTTGCCCTCGTCGTGCGCGTAAATCTTCTTGGTGGTGCGCACGACCTTCTTGTAGATGCGGTGGGGTTTGTTGATCTCGATGGCCACCACCACGGTTTTATCCATCTTGTCGCTGACGACGCGGCCAACCAGCCGCCGGCGTTTGTTAGCCATTGCTCTTACTTTCCTCACCTGCCATCCGGGCAGCCAGCTGGCGCTCGCGCAGCAGCGTCTTTAAGCGCGCGATATCGCGCCGGGTGTAGCGCAGGGCGTTGGTATCTTCAAGCTGGCCAGACGCCATCTGCAGGCGCTGTTTGAAGAGCGCCTCTCTGAGGTCCTCCAGCTCGTTCAGAAGCTGTTCGGTGGTCATCTCACGAAGCTCGCGCGCGTCCATCAGCCCACCACCTCCTGGCCGGAGATCGAGTCAATGCGTCTGATGAAGCGCGTCTTGCAGGGCAGCTTGTGCCCGGCCAGGCGCAGGGCCTCGCGCGCCTCTTCCTCGCTGATGCCTTTCATCTCGAACAGGACGCGCCCCGGCTTGACCACCGCCACCCACATCTCGACCGAGCCTTTGCCCTTGCCCATGCGGGTTTCGGCGGCTTTCTTGGTCACCGGCTTGTCCGGGAAGATGCGAATCCACACCTGGCCCCGGCGCTTGATGTAGCGCACCATCGTGCGCCGCGCGGCTTCGATCTGGCGGCTGCTGATCCACACCGGCTCCAGCGCCTGCAGGCCGTAGTCGCCAAACGAGACGACCGCCCCGCGCAGCTCGGTTCCCGTGCGGCGCCCGCGGTTCTGTTTGCGCCATTTAACACGTTTTGGCATTAACACAGTTCGTACTCCTCACTGCGGCCCGGCTAGGCGTTGAACGACTCGCGTTCGCGGGTCGCGTCGGCGGCGGCGGCAGCCTGGTCGGACTTCAGGATGTCGCCCTTGTAGATCCAGACCTTGATGCCGATGCGGCCGTAGGTAGTCAGCGCTTCAGCCAGGCCGTAATCAATGTTGGCGCGCAGGGTGTTGCGCGGGACACGGCCCTCGCTCATCAGCTCGCGGCGGGCCATATCAGCCCCGGCCAGGCGTCCGCTCACCTCGATACGGATGCCCTGCGCGCCCAGGCGCATCGCCTGGCTGATGGCGCGTTTCATGGCGCGGCTGTGGCCGATGCGCCGCTGGAGCTGGCCGGCGATGTTTTCCGCCACCAGGCGCGCGTCCAGGTCGGGCTTGTCGATCTCGGTGACTTCCACCTTGACTTTCTTGCCGTCGGTGAGCGCTTCCAGGTCGGTGCGCAGCTTCTTGACCGCCTCGCCCTTGCGGCCGATGACGATGCCGGGGCGCGCGGTGTGGATGTTGATCAGAAGCTGGTTGGGGTAGCGCTCGATCTCCACGCGCGAGACGCCGGCCCGTTCGCCGTCTTTTTCGATGAAACGGCGGATCTTGAAATCTTCCTGGAGCTGCTCGGTATAGCGCTCGCCTTCGGCGTACCAGCGGGCATCCCAGTCGCGGATGACCTTCAGGCGAAAGCCAACCGGGTGTACTTTACGGCCCATGTGCCCCTATTTCCCTTCTCGCTCGGCCAGAATCACCGTCAGGTGCGTGGTGCGGCGCACGCGCGGTTTATAGCGCCCGCGCGCGCCGGCCTTCATGCGCTTGAGTGACGGCCCTTCGTCAGCGAAAATCTGCTGCACGAACAGGTTGTTCCGGTTCAAATCGAAATTGTTTTCGGCATTAGCCACAGCCGACGCCAGCGTTTTGCTGGCGATCTGCGCGCCTTTCTGCGGCATGAACTTCAATACCGTCAGCGCCTGGTCCGCGCCCATCCCGCGCACCTGGTCGCAGACCAGGCGCATTTTCTGCGCGGAAATCATGATGTGTTTGGTGCTGGCCCGAACTTGCATCGCGCGCCCCTCCTAACGCTTTTTCTTTTCGGCCAGGTGGCCGCGGTAGGTGCGGGTAGGCGCGAACTCGCCCAGTTTGTGGCCCACCATGTTTTCGGTGACGTAGATCGGCACATGGCGGCGGCCATCGTGGACGGCGATCGTGTGCCCGACCATCTGCGGAAAGATGGTGCTGGCGCGGCTCCAGGTGCGGATCACCACTTTTTTGTTTTCGGCATTCAGCTTCTCGACTTTTTTGAGAAGCTTGGGGCTGATAAACGGCCCCTTCTTCAGTGAACGCGACATGTTGCTGTTCCTTCTCTAGCCACTAACGCCGCTTGCCGCGCCGCCGGACAATAAAACGGTCGGTGCGCTGGTTGGTGCGGGTGCGTTTGCCCAGCGCTGGCTTGCCCCAGGGCGTTTTCGGGCCGGGCATACCGATCGGTGAGCGCCCCTCGCCGCCGCCGTGTGGGTGGCTGCTGGGGTCCATCGCGGTGCCGCGCACGGTGGGCCGCCAGCCCATCCAGCGCCGCCGGCCGGCCTTGCCCAGCTTGACATTGCCGTGGTCGGTGTTGCCCACCTGGCCGATCGTCGCCATACAGCGCTCGTGGATCAGGCGGACTTCGCCGCTGGGCAGGCGCACCTGGGCATACGTGCCTTCCTTGGCGACCAGTTGGGCGCTGACGCCCGCCGCCCGCGCGAGCTGGCCGCCCTTGCCGGGCAGCAGCTCGACATTGTGAATCTGCGTGCCGACGGGGATGTCGCGGATGAGCATGGCGTCGCCCACGCGCAGGCTCGACTGTTCGCCGCTGCCGACCGCGTCGCCCACGCGCAGCCCCAGCGGGGCGATGATGTAGCGCTTCTCGCCGTCAGCGTACTCCAGCAGGGCGATGCGCGCCGAGCGGTTCGGGTCGTACTCGATGGAGACAACCCGCGCCGCGCTGTCGAACTTATCGCGCTTGAAGTCAATGATGCGGTAGCGGCGCTTGTGGCCGCCGCCGCGGTGGCGGACGGTGATCTTGCCCGTGTTGTTGCGCCCGCCCTTTTTGTGCAGCGGCTCTGTGAGCGACCGTTCCGGGCGCGACCGGGTGATTTCCTCGAACGAGTGGCCTGTCATACCCCGACGGCCTGCCGAGGTTGGCTTGTAGACTTTTACCGGCATGGTGTTTTCACCTTAAACCTACGGGTTAAACAGCTCGATCGTGTCGCCGGGTTTGAGCGTCACGATGGCCTTCTTCCATTGTTTGGCGCGCAGATACCAGTTGCGCCCGCGCCGCCCGCGCTTGGCGGGCATCACCATCGTGTTCACCTTGTACACCTCGACCTCGAAGATGACCTCCACCGCCTCTTTGATCTGGTGCTTGTTGGCGTTGTTGGCCACCTCAAAGACGTACTGGTTCAGCTCATCGGACTGAACGGTGGACTTTTCGGTGATTAACGGACGGCGGATCACGTCGTAAATGTGCAGTTCGGGCATGGCTACCTGGCCTCCTCTCCCCAGATGCTTTTGATCACATCCAGGGCGTCCAGCGGCACGATGACTTTGTCATAGCTCAGCAGATCGCGAATATTGAGATAGCTGGCCCGCAGCGTGCGCGCGTTGGGCAGGTTGTTGACGCTGCGCTGCACGTTCTCGTTGTAGCCCGCCAGCAGCACCAGCGTCTTGCCGTCGCCGGCCAGCCGCGAGAGCGTGGTGCGCATCTCTTTGGTTTTCGGCGTGTCGAGCGCCAGCCGGTCCACAAAAATAAGCTGGTCGTCGCGCAGCAGGGCGCTCAGCGCGCTGCGGATCGCGCCGCGGCGCATTTTCTTCGGCATCTGCTTGGTATATTTGCGCGCGTGCGGGCCGTGCGACACGCCGCCGCCGACGAACAGCGGGGCGCTCTGGGCGCCGTGGCGGGCGCGGCCTGTGCCTTTCTGGCGGTACCATTTGGCTTTGGTCAGGTTGACCTCGCCGCGCGTCAGGGTGTTGTGCGTGCCTAAACGGGCGTTCGCCATCTGGCGCACATACGCCTGGTGCATCAGGCCGGTGTTGATCTCAACCTCGAAAATGTCGGCGGGCAGGTCAATGGTGTTGACCTGCTTGCCGCTCTGGTCCATCACAGGAACTTGCATGGCGAATTACTCCTTCTCGCCTGGTCTGACCGCGCAGACGCCTAGCGGCGCACGCGCGCCGGTTTAATCAGAACGATGCCGCCCCTTGCACCGGGGACCGACCCGCGCACGGCGATCAGGTTGCGTTCGGCGTCCACGACCACCACTTCCAGGTTTTCCATGGTGACGCGCTCGTTGCCCATGCGCCCGCCCATGCGCAGGCCCTTGATCGTGCGGCCGGGTGTCGAGCCGGCGCCGATCGAGCCGGGGGAGCGTTCGCGGTCGGACTGGCCGTGCGTTTTCAGGCCGCGCCCGAAGTGATAGCGCTTGACGGTGCCGGCGAAGCCGCGGCCCTTGCTCACGCCGATCACGTCCACGCGCTCGCCGGTGTTGAACACATCGGCCTTAATCTGCTGGCCTTCCTCCACGTCCACGTCGCCGGTGCGCAGGCGGAACTCGCGCAGGTGGCGCAGCGCCGGCAGGTTGTTGCGGCGCAGGTGGCCGAGCTGCCCCTGGGTGAGTCGCCTGGGCTTGGTTTCGCCGAAGCCCAACTGCACCGCCACATAGCCATCGCGGTCGGCCGTGCGAATCTGGGTGACGTAGCAGGGGCCGGCCTGGATGACGGTCACGGGGATGACGTTGCCGCGCTCGTCGAACACCTGGGTCATGCCCACTTTTTTACCGATAATACCCTTCATGTCTCTGCTTGCCTCCAGCGGGGGAGCGCGGGCGCTGCTGTTCCCTGACGCCCGCCGTGCGCCGCCCCATATCCGTTGTTACGCGCAGCGGCGGCCCGCCAGGTGGGGGCCGCGTGCCCGTTTAGATTTTGATTTCGATATCCACGCCGGCGGGCAGGTTCAGCCGCATGAGCGTGTCAATGGTCTTGCTGTCGGGATCCAGCACATCAATCAGCCGTTTGTGCGTGCGGATCTCGAAGTGTTCCTGCGAGTCCTTGTCAATAAATGGCGACCGCCGCACGGTGAAGCGCTCCAGCCGGGTGGGCAGCGGAACCGGGCCGACCACGCGCGCGCCGGTGCGCTCTGCCGTTTCGACAATGCGCTGGGCCGACTGGTCCAGAACCCGGTGATCGTACCCTTTGAGCCGGATGCGAATTTTGCTCTTTGCTACCATCTTCATCCCTCTGTGGCAGGCAGGCTGCCCTCACGTCTGGCGCAGATGCCGGGCGAAACTGCGCGCCCGGCATCTGACAAGGCTGCGTTAGGACCTGGGGGCGCTTATTCCAGGATCTCGGTGATGACGCCCGCGCCGACCGTCAGGCCGCCCTCGCGGATCGCGAACTTGGAACCTTTTTCCAGGGCCACCGGGGTAATCAGCTCGACCTGGAGGTTCACGTTGTCGCCCGGCATAACCATCTCGACGCCTTCCGGCAGCGTGATCGTGCCGGTCACGTCCATCGTGCGGATGTAGAACTGCGGGCGGTAGCCGGGGAAGAACGCCTTGTGGCGGCCACCCTCGTCGCGGCGCAGCACGTACACTTCGCTCATGAACTTCTTGTGCGGCGTGATGCTCTTGGGCTTGGCCAGCACCATGCCGCGCTCCACATCCTCGCGGGTGATGCCGCGCAGCAGGATGCCGGCGTTGTCGCCCGCTTCGGCGGCGTCCAGTTCGCGGTGGAACATTTCGATGCCGGTGACGATGGTCTTGACGACCTCATCGCGCAGGCCGACGATCTCGATTTCCTCGCCCTTGGTCATGCGCCCGCGCTCAACGCGGCCCGTCACCACCGTGCCGCGCCCCTTGATCGAGAACACGTCTTCGATGGCCATCATGAACGGCTTGTCCACTTCGCGCGTGGGCGTGGGGATGTGCTCGTCAACCACGTCCATCAGCTTGACGATGGAGGCGTACTCTGGCGCGTTGATGTCGGTGCTGGTGGACTCGTTGGCCTCCAGCGCCGAGCCACGCACGATCGGGGTGTCGTGGAAGCCGTAGCTGTCCAGCAGCTCGGTCAGCTCCAGCTCGACCAGCTCCAGCAGCTCAGGGTCGTCCATCTGGTCAACCTTGTTGAGGTAGACGACCATCGCCGGCACTTCCACCTGGCGGGCCAGCAGGACGTGTTCGCGCGTCTGCGGCATCGGGCCGTCAGGGGCGCTCACCACCAGGATCGCGCCGTCCATCTGGGCCGCGCCGGTGATCATGTTCTTGATGTAGTCGCGGTGGCCGGGGCAGTCCACGTGCGCGTAGTGGCGCGCGTCGGTCTCGTACTCCACGTGCCGGATGTTGATGGTGATGCCGCGGGCCTTCTCCTCCGGCGCATTGTCAATTTCATCGTACTTCATGCGCGCGGCTTTGCCCTTCAGCGCCAGCACTTTGGTGATGGCGGCTGTGAGGGTGGTCTTACCGTGGTCAACGTGGCCGATAGTCCCGATATTGACATGCGGCTTGCTGCGCTCGAACTTGGTCTTTCCCATTGTGTATCAATCCTCTTGCTACTTGACATTCAGACTAGACAGCAGGAAACGCTGGTAGAACTGACCCGACTGGGCCGCTAGCGCCCGCCCTTGATGACTTCGTCAACGATTGACTGCGGGGCGACAGCGTATTTCTCGAACTCCATGGTGAAGCTGCCCCGGCCCTGCGTCATGTTGCGCAGCGCGGTGGCATAACCGAACATCTCGCCCAGCGGCACACTGGCGCGTATCGAACTGGTCCCCGGGCCGCTTGAGTCCATCCCGACGATGATGCCGCGCCGGGATGAAAGATCGCCCACCACTGTGCCGGTGTATTCCTCCGGGACCACCACTTCGACCCTCATGGTCGGCTCAAGCAGAACGGCCTTGCCCTTCTGCACGCCTTCCTTGAGGCACATTGAACCAGCGATCTTAAACGCGATTTCGCTGGAGTCCACCTCGTGCGACGCGCCGTCCACCAGGGTGGCTTTCACGCCAACCACCGGGTAGCCGGCCAGCACGCCGCCGCTCATTGCCTCGCGCACACCGTTTTCGGTGGGGCGGATGAACTCTTTGGGAACGGTGCCGCCTTTGGTGCCGTCCACGAACACCAGGCCCTCTTTGGCCAGCGCTTCCTCGTCCTCGCTCAGCGGCTCGAACTCGATCACGACGCGGGCGTACTGGCCAGAGCCGCCGGTCTGGCGCTTGAAGGTGGTGTCAACGCGGGCGGGCCGGGTGATGGTTTCGCGGTAGGCCACGCGCGGGCGGCCGACGGTCGCCTCGACGCCGAACTCGCGCATCATGCGGTCCACCAGCACCTCAAGGTGCAGCTCGCCCATGCCGCGAATTTTGGTCTGGCCCAGCTTGTCGTCCACCTCGACCTTGAAGGTCGGGTCTTCTTCGGCCAGGCGGCGCAGCGCCACGCCCATCTTATCCTGGTCGCTCTTGCTGTTCGGCTCGATCGCGACCTCGATCACCGGCTCCGGGAAGCTGATCTGCTCAAGGACGATGGGCTTATCCATGTCGGCCAGGGTGTCGCCGGTGAAGGTGTCCTTGAGGCCCAGGATCGCGGCGATGTCGCCGGCGTGCACTTCGTCAATGTCCTCGCGGCGGTCGGCGAACATGCGCACGATGCGCCCGATGCGCTCACGGCTGCCCTTGGTGGTGTTTTGCAGCGTCGAACCGGACTTCACCACGCCGGAGTAGACGCGGAAGAAGGCCAGCCGGCCCACGTAGGGGTCCGTGAGGATTTTGAACACCAGCACCGAGACCGGCTCATCGTCGCTGGCCGCCCGCGTGAGTTCCTCGCCGGTTTTGGGGTGTGTGCCCCGCACGGGCGGGATGTCCAGCGGCGACGGCAGCAGGTCCACCACGCGGTCCAGCATCATCTGCACGCCCTTGTTTTTGAGGGCAGAGCCGCACAGCACCGGCTGCACGCGCCCGGCGATGGTGGCGGCGCGCAGCGCCCCCAGCAGCTCATCGTCGGTGATGGGTTCTTCCATCAGGTACTTTTCGGTCAGGTAGTCGTCGCTCTCGACGATCTTTTCGATCATCTCGGCGCGCATGGTTTCGGCGTGTTCGCGGTAGCTTTCGGGGATCGGGTGACGCTCGATCGCCGTGCCGATGTCGTCGCCGTAGGTGACCAGCTCCATCGCGAGCAGGTCCACGATGCCGGCGAACTCCGCGCCCTCGCCGAACGGCATCTGGATCGGAACCGGGTTGCCGCGCAGGCGATCAACGATCATGCGCACGCAGCGGTGGAAGTTCGCGCCCACGCGGTCCATCTTGTTGACGAAACAGATGCGGGGCACGTGGTACTGGTTGGCCTGGCGCCACACGGTTTCAGACTGCGGCTCGACGCCGGCCACGCCGTCAAAGACGACCACGCCGCCGTCAAGCACGCGCAGGCTGCGCTGCACCTCAGCGGTGAAGTCCACATGGCCGGGGGTGTCAATCACGTTGATCTGATGGCCGTTCCAGCTCGCTGTGACGGCGGCGGAAGTGATGGTGATGCCGCGCTCGCGCTCCTGCTCCATATAATCGGTCGTGGCCGCGCCGTCGTGGGTTTCGCCCACGCGGTGCAGCATCCCGGTATAGTAGAGCACGCGCTCGGTGGTGGTGGTTTTACCGGCGTCAATATGCGCGATAATACCGATGTTGCGCACCTTGCTCAGATCGAGTGTGGTTTCAGACTTCTTCGACATCTCTATCGTTTCTACACAGGCCAGCGCACAGCGTTAGCGGAAGTGGGCGAACGCGCGGTTGGCCTCGGCCATCCGGTGCGTGTCGTCTTTCTTCTTGACTGAGTTGCCCTGGCCGCTGGCGGCATCCAGCAGTTCGCCGGCCAGCTTTTCCGACATATTGCGGCCCCCGCGCTTGCGCGCATTTTCGAGGATCCAGCGCATGGCGAGCGTGATTGACCGCTCGTGCGGGACTTCGATCGGGACCTGGTAGGTCGAACCGCCCACGCGGCGCGGCTTGACCTCAACGGCAGGGCCGACGTTGCGCAGCGCCAGTTCGAACACCTCGACCGGGTCGCGCTTGGCGCGCTCCTCGACGATTGTGAGGGCGCCGTACATCAGGCCCTCGGCGGTGCTTTTCTTGCCGCCGTGCATCATGCGGTTGACGAACATCGTGATGTGGATGTTCTGGTATTTGTTATCGGGCGGGACAACCCGCCGGGGCGGACGGTTTCTTCTTGGCATCGCAGCTTACCTTATCCTATTTCTTCTTGGCGGCAGCAGCGGCGCCGGCTTTGGGCCGCTTGGTCCCGTATTTACTGCGGCTCTGCTCGCGGTTTTTCACGCCGTCGGCGTCAAGCGTGCCGCGCACGATGTGGTAGCGCACGCCCGGCAGGTCCTTGACGCGGCCGCCGCGCACCAGCACGACGCTGTGCTCCTGGAGGCTGTGGCCCTCGCCAGGGATGTAAGCCGTCACTTCGATCTGGTTGGTGAGGCGCACACGGGCCACCTTGC
>CAZDVL010000073.1:0-11931 GCA_964508745.1 uncultured Anaerolineaceae bacterium
ATGCCGTGTTCGCGCTTGAGCTGTTCCACATAGCCGATCAGCGCCGGGTACGCGCTGATCGGCACGGCCACGTCGTTGACGAAAAAGCCGTCCTCTGAATACGTTCGCACCATGATTTCATACGATGCGTGGCGCGCGTGCCACAGCTTTTTGCGCTCCGCCGTGTCGGTGGTGGCGCGGAAGCTGACCGCGCCCAGCTCCATGCAGATGTCGCGCACCATCTCCAGGCCCAGCGCGAGCGCCGCCTCGTGCGCCGCGTGAAACTCCATAAACAGCGTCGGGTGGTCGCTGAGGTCCACGCCGGTGGCGGCGCGCAGCATGGCGGTGTGCGCCGCGTCGATCAGCTCCAGCGCCGCCGGGTCCAGGCCGCTGCCGCGGATGGCGACGACCGCCTCGACCGCCGCCTCGACGCTTTCAAACGCCGCCAGCGCCGCGCTCATGTACTGCGCCACCGGCACCAGCTTGAGCGTCGCCTCGGTGATCACGCCCAGCGTGCCCTCGCTGCCGACGAACAGGTGCAGCAGGTCGTAGCCCGCCGACTGCTTGACCGAGCGCGAACCCACGTGCAGCAGCCGGCCGTCGGCCAGCGCGACCTGCATCCGCAGCACGTTGTCCTTGCTGGCCCCGTAGCGCACGGTGCGGATGCCGGCGGCGTTGTTCGCCAGCATCCCGCCGATCGTGGCGTTGGCGCCGGGGTCTGGCGCGAAGAACAGGCCGTAACGCGCGAGCTGCTCGTTGAGGTCCACGTGGCACACGCCCGGCTGCACCGTCACCTGGAAGTCGTCGGCGTGGACTTCGAGCACGCGGTTCATGCGCTCGAACGACATGAGGATGCCGCCGCGCACCGGAATCGGGTTGCCCTCCAGCGACGTGCCCACGCCCCAGGGCGTCACCGGGATGCGGCGCGCGTTGGCCAGCGCCAGCGCCGCCGCCACCTGCTCGGCGGTCTGCGGCCAGACGACCACTTCGCCGCGCTGCTCCGCGTGGTACGACTGATCGCGCGCGTGCAGGTCCAGGTCGGCCTGGGCGCTGCTGACGCGCTCGGCGCCGAAGATGTCCGTCAGGGCCGCCGTGACCTCCGGCGTGACGGGCGCGTACACAGCTTGATCGTTCATCATTGAGGGCCTCCGCGTCGGGTTGAAAGGGTGTCCGGCGGTGGGGGCGCTGGCGCGGATAGCCCGGCGTCTGGCCCACGGCCGGCGTTCGCCAGCGCCCTGCGCGGCGCCAAAAACGCGCGCAGGGCCGTTCGCACGCTGCGGCTGGCGATCAGGTCGTTGATTGTAGCGCACGCGCATGTATAATGCCCAGCGGGCAGGCGCGAAGGGCAGGACAGGTCATGGATTTCTCGGCAGTTAAAGCGGTGATCTCGGATATGGACGGGGTGCTGTGGCGCGGCGACACACCGCTGCCGGGCCTGGCACAGTTCTTCGGGACGCTGTGGACGCGCCGCCTGCCGTTTGTGCTGGCGACCAACAACAGCAGCAGGACGCAGGCAGATTACGTGCGCAAGCTGGCCGGCATGGGTGTGAACGGCGTCCCGGAGTCCGCCATTGTCACGTCAGGGACGGCGACCGCCGCCTACCTGAAGGCGCACTACCCGCCGGGGACGCGCGTGCATATTTTTGGCGGCGCGGGTCTGGGTGAGGTGATCGCCGCCGCCGGTTTCACGCTGGCCGACACGGACGCGCGCGTCGTCGTCGCGGGGTTCAAGCCGGACATGGTCTACAACGATCTCAAAATTGCCAGCCGCCTGATTATGGCCGGGGCCGATTTTATCGGCACCAACCCAGACGCCACATTTCCGCTGGCGGACGGCCTGACTCCCGGCGCGGGCAGCCTGATCGCGGCGCTGCAAATCGCCGCCGGGCGCGCCCCGCTGATCATCGGCAAGCCGCACCCGCCGATGTTCGAGGCGGCGCTGGCTGTGTTGCAGGCGGCCCCGGCTGAAACGCTGATGATTGGCGACCGCCTCAACACCGACATCGCCGGGGCTGCGGCCTGCGGGCTGCGCACGGCGCTGGTGCTGACCGGCATCTCAACGGCGGCGGAGGCGAACGGCAGCGTTCGGCCCGACGCCGTGTTCGACGGCCTGCCGGCGCTGACGGGCGCGCTCGCCGCCGTATGACCGCGCCGTCCACGCTGACCCGGCGAGCTTTCCTGGCGCTGCTGGCGGGGCTGGCGGGCGGGGCCGCGCTGCGCCCGCTGGGCGCGCGCGCCCAGGACGACTGGAGCGAGGAAGCGCCGGTCGCCGCCAGCATGCGCGCCGACCTGGAGGCGTACATCGGCGGCCGCGGCATGGCGCTCGACTTTCGCGGCTTCGACAGCGCCTACGCCGAGCGCTTTCGCATCCAGATCAACGCCGACAACCTGATGCCGGTCGCGAGCTGCTTCAAGGCTTTCGTCGTCCTCTATTACTACCTCAACACGCCGCGCGATGCCTGGGACGACGCCGCCGGCACGCCGCTGTACCGCATGGCCGTCTACAGCGACAACCGCGCGACCGGCGTCGTGCTGGCCGACGTGGCCGCGCGCGTCCCCGGCCCGGACAACGCAATCGTCAAGTTTAACGACTTCCTGCGCCAGACGATGGGCCTGACCAGCGGCATGCACACCTGGAACCACGAGGGCAGCCCGACGATCGGGCTGGCGGACCCGCGCTTCGCGCCGTCGGCGGCCAACGGGCGCGTGGTGCATGTGCGCGGCAGCGACTATCAGGTGGACAACGTGTTCACCGCCAGCGACCTGGCGCGCGGCTACGATTTCATCCTGCGCGGCCAGCACTTCACGTCCTCAGAGGCGTTCCGGCAGGCGGCGCGCGCCACCAGCATCCTGCTGAGCATCCCAGGGATCGAGATTGACTATGTGTCGCCCATCGAGCGCGTGTTCCCGCCGGGCTACATGGGCAAGGACGGCATTCTGCCCACCGACATGATCGCCACCGGGCGGGTGATCAACGACGCGGGCGTGCTGCGCGCGGGCGGCCACTATTTCATTGTGGCGTTTCTGTCTGCCGGCGAGGGCGACATCGGCGCGCTGAACGCGCTGGCGGAGGTCGTGCGCCAGATTGATATCTTTCTGGCGACCGTCTGAGCGCTCAGCGCCGGCCTGCGGCGCGGTGCGCCATGCGGATCGGCTCTGGCAGGCGGTAGCGCGGCGTGCAGGCCAGCGCCAGCGTCACCGCCGATTCTAAATCAATGCGGTTGCCGGGCGAAATGTACACCGGCTTGACCCCCGCCCGTGTCCGCAGCACCACCCCGATCTGCTCGCCGTGATGCTGCACCGGGCTGCGCGCGCCGCGCTCGTTGGCGGGCGCGTCGTATGTGCCCAGCAGGTGCGTCTTGCCACAGCCGACCGTCGGCCGGCCCAGCCACAGCCCCATGTGCGCGGCGACCCCCAGGCGGCGCGGGTGCATAATGCCCATGCCGTCGAACAGGAACACATCCGGCTCGGCCTGGAGGCGTTTGAAGGCCGCTTCCAGCACCGGCCCCTCGCGGAAGGTGAGCAGGCCGGGGATGTAGGGGAACGGCGTGGGCTGCGCCACCGTGACCGTCTCCACCAGCTCCAGGCCGGGGAACGTCA
The DNA here is from genome assembly GCA_964508745.1 of uncultured Anaerolineaceae bacterium. GTDB lineage: Bacteria > Chloroflexota > Anaerolineae > Aggregatilineales > Phototrophicaceae > DAOTWC01. Next base: position 3,580 of record CAZDVL010000073.1, read on the forward strand.
CCACGACGACCGCCGCCTGCGAAATGTTGTCCTTGACGCCGACATCAACGCCGGCCACCAGCCGCACGCGCTCCAGCGGCAGCGGCGGGCCGGTAACGATCTGCGCGGCCAGCCGCTGCTGGAGCGCGATGGCGGCCTGTGGTGTCAGGTTCCAGTCGTGAAGGTGTGAGATCTGCATCAGAGAATCAGGTTTACCCCCAGGGCGATCAGCAGCAGCAGGACGATGCGCCGGAACAGCGCCGGGTCAATGAAGCGGTCGAGCAGGATGCCCGCCGCCAGCCCCAGCGCGACGCCCGGCAGCGCCACAACGAACGTTTGGAACACAAAGGGCGTGTAGTGCCGCGCCAGCGCGTGCGCCGCCATCACTGTGAGGTTGTTCAGCATGAAGAACCCCTGCAGGTTGCTGCGGAACACGTCGGACGGCCAGCGCTTGCAGCTTCCGTAGATCACCACGACCGGGCCGGGGATGTTGTACGCGCCGCTGAGCAGCCCGCCGGCGAAGCCGAAGCCGTAAGCCCAGCGCGGGCTGCGCAGTTCGGGCAGGCGCAGGTTGAGCAGGGCGTAGAGCGCGTAAGCGATGACCAGCAGGCCCAGCACCGTGCGCGTGGCCTGCTCGTCCACGCGCGTCAGCACCAGCACGCCGATAGGGATGGCGACGACAGCCGCCGCCGACAGCCGCCCCACCATGCGCAGGTCAAGGGCGCTGCGGTAGCGCAGCAGCAGCACCGTCTGCGTGACCACCGCCGTCAGCGGAATCATCGCGGCGGTGTTCTGCGCGCCCAGCGGCTCGGTCAGCAGGGGCACGGCGACCAGCGCCGCGCCGAAGCCGGCGACGCTCTGCGTGAAGTTGGCGAAGAACATGATGGCGATCAGCGCCAGGGGGTTCATTCCGCTTCGCCGGGGCGCAGCAGCAGCAGCCCCCCCTGCGCCGGCGGAACCTGAAGCGCCCCGCTGACGCCCTCCAGCACGACGCGCCCGTTGTCCAGGCGCAGGTCAAGATAGGCGTCGTGCGGGACCAGCGCCTCGAACACGGCGCGCGCCAGGCCGCCGACCAGCGGGCGGCGCTTCGCCACCATGTACACGCCGGCCTCGTCCTGGTCCGCCGCCACGCGCCAGCCGAAGGCCGCCTGCAGCAGCGCAGTGACCTCGATGCGCGGCTGCCGCCAGCGCGTCACGCGCACCTCGGCGTCTTCAGCGCGCAGATAAAACGTGACCGGCCCCAGCGTGGAGAAATGGTAGGTCTGGCGGCGGCGGGCCATTTCGCTCAGCTCAGAGACGGCGCTCACGGTCTGCCACAGCGCCGCCAGGCGCGGCGCGGGCACGTGTTTCACGGTTCCACCGCCAGCAGCCAGCCGCGCACAAGCTCCGCCGCTGCCTGCGGCTGTTCCAGCAGCAGCATGTGGCCGCCGCCCTCCACCGCCTTAAGCTGCGCGCCGGGAATCAGGTCGCGCAGTTCCTCGCTCTGGCGGAAGGGCGTCATGCGGTCGCGCGTGCCGCCGATGATGAGGGTGGGGGCGCGCACGCGGCCAAGCTGGTCGCGCACGTCGAAGCCGGCGCAGGCGCGGAAATCGTTGTAATACACGTCGGGGTCGGTCTCCAGTTGGCGGCGCAGGCTGAGGCGCTGCTGCTGCTCATAGCCCGGCGCCCACTGCCAGCCGACGACCTGGGCGACGGTGGCGGCGAAATCGGCGCGCAGGCCGGCGAGGATGGCCGGGTTGACGGGCAACTGTGCGCCGGTGGCCACCAGCACCAGCCCGGCGGCGCGATCCGGGTAGTTCAGCGCGACAAGCTGGGCGATGGCCCCGCCCATGCTGTGGCCCAGCAGCACCGCGCGCGCCAGCCTGAGCTGGTCCAGCAGGGCGACGACGGCGGCCGCGTAGGCGCTGAGGGCGGCGTGCCCCGGCCCGGCGCTTTTGCCGTGGCCGGGCAGGTCTGGCGCAATGGCGTTGGCCTCGGCCATGCGCCGCAGCTCGGCGGGCCAGTCGAGATGGCCGCCGCCCGCGCCGTGAATCATGAGCGTCGGCGTGCGGTGTACCGTTGGGTCGCGGTGGTCGGCGTACCAGATGCCGGTTTGCTGCTGCATAGGCATAGCAGGCTGTCCCTTCGATAAACGCTGCCGCCGGGGATTTTAGCGCAAATGGCGCGCGCGGGGGGAAATTGCCCGCCGGTCACGGCTGCGCCGCCTCCAGAATCAGCACGGCCACCTCTGGGCGCGCGTTGAAGCGCAGGTGCGGCCAGATCGTCCCCAGCCCGCTGGTGGTGTACTGCACCATGTCGCCCACCTGATAGCGCCCGGCGGGGTAGTGTTTGCCGTAGGACGGCAGCACCAGCGTGCCCGCCAGCGGCAGGCGGACCTGCCCGGCGTGGCTGTGGCCCGAAAGCTGGAGGTCGAAGCGCCCGGTTGGCGCGCTGATGTCGGCGAAGTCCGGCTCGTGGGCCAGCAGCACGGCGGCGCCCTCCGCCGGCAGCGCGGCCAGCACCGCGTCGAGGCAGTCGCGGCCCGCCGCCACGTCGTCCACGCCGCCGATGTGCAGGCAGCCCGCGCCGCGCCGCAGCGTGTGGACGGCGTTCGACAGCTCAAGCACGCCCGCCTCGGCCAGCGCCCGCCGCACGGCGCCGGCGGCGCGGCGGTAATCGTGGTTGCCCAGCACCGCCACCACGCCGTCGCGGGCGCGCAGCGCCTTCAGCGCGCCGGTGAGGTCAGCGGCGGCGGCCCCGTCCGCGTGGATAAAGTCGCCCGTGAGCGCCACCAGGTCGGGGCGCAGCGCGTTGACCAGGCCAACCGCGTCGCGCAGGCGGGCCGGCGACATGCCGCCGCCCATGTGGATGTCGCTGAAGTGGACGATGCGGTAATCGTGGAAGGCGGGGTGCAGGCGCGGCAGCCGCACCGGCACATAGCGCACGCGCAGCCAGCGCGGCTCGATGCGGCTGGCGTAGATGAGCGCGGACGCGGCCAGCCCCGCGCCCAGCAGGGCAGGGAGCCGCCAGCGGTTCCAGGCAGCGGGCATAACATCTCTCCGGCGTCGGTTCAGTGTCAGCGCACGAGTGTACCGGAAAACAGCGCCCCGCGCCCAGGGCGGGCTGGCCGTTCCCGCCCGCGCGCTGCGCGGCACTTGCCGCCCGCCGCGGAGTCGGCTATAATACCGGTTATCAATTTATCATGTGGCAGTCAGGGTGCGCCTCGTCCCGGATGGCAGGCGCGTAAACGGCGAAGCCGGTGTAAGTCCGGCGCTGTCCCGCAACGGTAATCCCGCCTCACGGCGGGTAAGCCCGGTCGCCCGCCCCGACTGTGTTCCAGGGCCTTCGCGGTAACAAGGTTAGGGACATCGAATGATCACTCGTTTCCTCTGGTGATTCGTGCCCTCTCTGTGCCCATTGGCGCAGGGGGGCATTTTCGATTGCGCAGTGCGCCCCGTTTGTGCCGCAGGCCGCCATCGCACGTGAAGTTAGCGCGAGGATGATGCGCCTATGGCGTCGTCTGCTGCGACCTTTGAACGTCCTTTTCTGCTGGCGGGCCAGCCAGCCGGCCGCCGGCTGCTGTCGGTGACGCTGGCGCTGGCGGCGCTGCTGCTGGCCGCCGTCGTGATCGCTGTCGGCAGCGGCTCGGCGAATATCGCTTACGCCGATGTCGTCAACATCCTGCTGCACCCGCTGGGCGTGCCCCTCAACCCGGACATTCCCGCCAGCCAGGTCACGATCGTGCACCAGGTGCGGCTGCCGCGCATCGCCGCCGGGGTGCTGGTGGGCGCGGCGCTGGCCGTGGCTGGCGCGGTCATGCAGGGCATCTTCCGCAACCCGCTGGCCGACCCCGGCATCCTCGGCGTCAGCGCTGGCGGGTCGTTTGGCGCGGTGCTGGCGTTCACGACCGGCCTGGCGCTGGCCGGGCTGTGGATCGTGCCGCTGTTCGCGTTCGCCGGCGGGCTGGCCGCCGCGCTGGTGGTGTACCTGCTGGCGCTGGAGGGCGGGCGCGCCAACGTTATGTCGCTGCTGCTGGCGGGGATTGCCCTCAACGCCTTTCTGAGCGCGCTGATCTCGCTGCAGGTGCTGCTGTCCGACGACTTCGCCCAGACGCAGACCATTCTCCAGTGGCTGATCGGCGGGCTGGCCGGGCTGGGCTGGCGTCACATTTACGTGATCGCGCCGCCGATTCTGCTGTGCAGCGCGCTGCTCCAGCGCTACAGCCGCGACCTCAACCTGTTCCTGCTGGGCGAGGAAACGGCGCAGGGCCTGGGCACGAACGTGCCGCGCACGCGCCTGATTTTGCTGGCGCTGACGGCGCTGCTCACCAGCGTGGCCGTGAGCATGGTCGGGCCGGTCGGGTTTGTGGGCCTGGTTGTGCCGCACGTGCTGCGGTTGATTATCGGCCCGGATTACCGCGTGCTGCTGCCCGCCAGCCTGCTCGGCGGGGCGGTCTTTCTCACGCTGGCCGACGCCGCTGCCCGCGTGCTGCTGGCCAGCCAGGAGCTGCCGGTCGGCGTGATTACCGGCGTCGCCGGCGGGCCGTTCTTCCTCTATCTGTTGTGGCGTTACCGGCGGCAGGCGCGTCTGCTCTGAGCTGTGCCGCTGTTTTCATTCACGGATACCTACACAGGAGATACCCGCTATGATTTCACACCGTCACCGTCTGCTGTTCCTGGCCGCGCTGGTCGCGCTGCTGGCGTTGTCGCTGCCCGCCGGCGCGCAGGACGCGGCCTGGCCGCGCACCCTCACCGACGGCCTGGGCAGCGAGGTTGTGATTGCCGCCGCGCCGCAGCGCATCGTCAGCGTCAGCCTGGGCGTGGACGAGACGCTGCTGCCGCTCATTGGGCCGGAGCGCTTCGCCGCTGTGACCGCGCTGGCGCTTGACCCGGCCATCAGCAACGTGGCGCTGCTGGCCGCGCAGGTCCCGGAGACGATCGTCGCCGCCGCCGACACCGAGCGCATCATCGCGCTGGAGCCGGACCTGGTGTTCGTCGCCAGCTTCACCGAGCCGGACATCGTGCAGCAGCTTAAGGACGCGGGCCTGACCGTGTTCGCCGCCGGTTATCCGGTGGGGCTGGCCGCGGTGCGCGCCGACATCGCGCTGCTGGGGCAGGTCGTTGGCGCGGACGACGCGGCGGCGGCGGCGCTGGCCGCGCTGGACGCGGACCTGGCGGCGGTCGCGGCGGCGGTTGGCGCGCCGGAAACGCCGGCGCGCGCGCTGTGGCTGACGCCCGGCAACTACACCAGCGGCGCCGAGTCCACCATCAGCGACGTGATCGCCGCCGCCGGCGGCGTGGATGTGACGGCGGCGGCGGGCCTCAGCCAGTTCGCGCCAGTGACCGACGAATTTATCGTCGAGCAGGACCCGGACGTGATTCTGCTGTCTGGCTGGACGCCCTGGGACCCGTCGTTCGTGGATGCGTTCAGCAGCAACCCGGCCTTCGCCGGCCTCAGCGCGGTGCAGAACGGGCGCGTTTACGTCGCCAATGACGCGCACCTGACGACCACCTCGCCGTTTATCGCCGAGGGCGTGAAGGACGCCGCCGCCTACCTCTACCCTGAGCTGTACCCGGCGTTCCCGATCACCGTGACCGACGCCGCGGGCGCTGTGGTTACTGTGCCGCTGCGGCCCGAAACCGTTGTGTACACCTTCGAGCCGGGCGCGCCGCTGCTGGACCTGTTCGCCGCGGTCGAGGGCGTCGCCATTGTGCCCGCCGCCGAGGCCGCGCCGGACACGGTTGACATGGTGTTCTACCTCGCCGGCGGCGCGGACGCTGTCCCGGCGGGGCTGCCCGCCGACACGGCCATGATCGCGCTGCGCGGCGGCGACGACCCCGCCGCTGTGATCGCCGACCTGCTGCTGGCGGGCACGTCGCTGGGCGAGCGCGTCGCCGCGCTGTCGGCCAGCGTCCGGTTTGGCGCTGGGGTTGGGGCGGGCGCGGCGAACTAAGCGCCGCGTGTTGCTGTCCCCCTTAAATCCCCTCTCCGCGCCAGCGCTGAGGGGATTTGCTTTCCCCCCGCGCCGTCACGGGCACGTCACGTCAAAATCCACTTCGAAAGTGCGGCCCCAGGGCAGCGTCACGGCGCCCAGGCGGCAGGGGAGCTGCTGTTCGGCCAGGAAGGCGTTCAGGCGCGCCGCTGTCCAGGCTGCGATTTCGGCCAGGCTGGCGGGCGCAGGCTCGCTGCTGCCCGTCGTCTGGCGCAGGTGCGCGCGCAGGTCGTGGCGCACGACCGTCTGATAGCCCCAGTCCTCCGCCAGCCGGTGCGCCAGAAAGCGGCGGTTGGCGGCTGTGTCGCCACCGAGCGCGGCGCAGGCCTGCGCCACGACCGTGCCGATGCTGTTGCCGGCGGTGTTCCAGGCGCCGAAGGCCGCCAGGTCCAGCAGGTCGCCCTGCTGCGCCAGCGCCCGCAGCAGCGTGTGGCTGGCGCCGTTGGCGTAGGCGACATCGGCCAGCGCCGCCGGCTGACGCTGCGCCAGCGCCTCGTGAAGGCGCGCCGCGCCCGCCAGCAGTTCAGCGCGCTGGCCGGCGGGGTAGGCGTCTTCCGGGTAGTCGCCCACCCACTCGGCGTCCGGCGCCAGCGGCGGGTGCACGAACAGCAGCACATCCGCCGGGCCAGCCACAGTTAACCGCCCGCCCGCCGCCTGCACCTGCCGTTCGACAGTCGTCGCCACCGGGCCGTCCTCGAACGGGGCCACGCTGTCGCCGCCGCCGGGGAGCAGGTACACCGGCTGAAACGACGGCGCGCGCCCTGCCGCCCGGTTCAGCAGGCGCGCCACCAGCACCGCCGCGACCTCGTCCGCGCCGGGGTACATGAGCAGCCGCTCGCCCACAGCCAGCAGTTCGGCCCGGCGCGCCAGCAGCCGCTTCTCGCGCGCGGGCAGGCCGTAAGGGCTGGTGTCGTCGGAGCTGAGCACCAGCGTGTCGAACACGCCGTCGGCCAGCAGTTGCAGCGCCGCCCGGTTGAGCAGGTGGCCGCGGTGCCGCCGCGCCACAAAGTCTTTGATAATTTCCGCCGGCAGCGCCGCGCGCGCCTGCGCCAGCTCGGCGCTGACGCCCTGGCCCAGCTCGGCGCGGTGCATCAACTGCGAGAGGCGGTACATCTGCGCGCCGTGTTCGGCCCAGTACGGCGGCTCCTCGGCGGCGTTGTTGTGGCGCGAGACGCGCATGATCACGTTAAGGCCGTAGATGGTCAGGCGCGGGTGGCGCGCGCGGATGGCGCGCAGCGCTTCCAGGCGGGCGAGGGCCGCCGCTGCCGGCTCGTCGCTGATGCGCGAGGCGATCAGGCCGCCGTGCGCCAGCATCTCACAGGATACCAGCAGCGCGTCACAGGCGGCGGCCTGTTCGTCCAGCCAGGCGGCCAGCGCGTCGCAGCGCCCTGGCTGCCGGTAGCGGCTGAGCAGGTCTGCCGGCGGCAGGCGCAGCTCGTGGCCGCCGATGGCCGCGACCATGCGCGGGTAGCGCGTGTTGGCCGGGCGTTCGTCCAGGGGGAGCAGGGCGATCTTCATGCGAAGGCCTCCAGCGCCAGCGCCGCCGCGCCGATCAGCGCCGCCTGCCAGCCCAGCTCGGCGTGGCGCAGCGCGACCTGCTGCGGGGCGGGCATGTTGCCCTGGCGCAGCGTCTCCGTGAAGGGCGTCCACCACAGCGGCCCGACTTCGGGCACGCCGCCGCCGAGCACCAGCACCTCCGGGTCGTAGAGGCTCACCATGCCGTTGAGCGCCTGGCCGAGGATGCGCGCGCCTTCCTCGATGGCCGCGCGCGCCTGCGCGTCGCCCTCGGCGGCCAGCCGCGCCACCGCGCGCAGGTCGCTGTGTTCCGCCACGCCCTGAAGCTGGCAGCAGCGGCGCGCCATCGCCGGGCCGGACGCATACGCCTCCAGGTGGCCCGCCTGGCCGCAGTTGCACATGCGCTGGCCGGTGATGTCGATCATTGTGTGGCCGACCTCGCCGGCCGACCAGTGCGCGCCCGCCTCGATGCGCCCGTCAGCGATCAGCGCCCCGCCGATGCCGGTGCCGACGGCGACGTAAAGCGCGCGCTGGAAGCCGCGCCCGGCGCCGAAGCGCATCTCGCCGGCGGCCACGGCGTTCACGTCGTTCTCGACCAGCACCGGCAGGCCGACCAGCGCGCCCAACTGGGCGGCGACCGGCGTGCCGGTCCAGCCGGGCAGCGTCTCGACGGCGTAGACGATCTGCCCGGCGCGCGCGTCCACCTGGCCGGCGGCGCCGACCCCAACGCCGCGCACGGGCTGCCCGCGCTGGCCCGCCAGCGCCAGCAGTTCCTGGGACAGGCCCGCCATCGTGGCGACGATGCGCGGCGTCGCCGGGGTGGGCACGGTGCGCAGGTCGGCCACAGCGCCCGCCGCGGTGACGAGCGCGGCGGCGATTTTGGTGCC
>CAZDVL010000074.1:0-11903 GCA_964508745.1 uncultured Anaerolineaceae bacterium
ACAGCGACCACCGCCCCGGCGGTCACTGCCGCCGCCGCCGCGTTCCCGGCTGAGCCGGGCGTTCCAGCGGCGGACGCTGGCGCGTCGGCCGCCGGGGCCGGTTTCGCGGCGGGCTTTTCGGCGGGGCGGCCGGGCAGCGCGCCGCGCACACGCGCCGCGATGCCGCCGCGGCCGGCCGCCTTCTCCGCTGGCGGCGTCCTGGCCGCCGGAACCATGTCGGCGGCGTCCTCGTCCTCGCCGTAGAAAGCGGTGAAGGTGCGCCCGCCCATTGTGATCGGGATGGGGCGCGGTTCGGGCAGCGGCAGCGCCTCCTGCGTCATGCCGGCGGCCGGCAGCGCCGCCGCAGGCCGCCCCTCGGCCAGCTCGCCGGCGGCGGGCTTGCTCACTTTCACCTGCGACTGGGCCTGCGCCGCCAGCGCGGCGGCCCGCTCGACTTCGGCCAGGCGGGCGGCAGCGGCGTGCTTCTGCGCGCGGCGGCGGCGCGCGTCGCTGAAGCTGCGCCCGATGCTGATCAGAAACACCGCCAGCTCTGACGCCGAAATGCGCAGCAGCAGCATCACGCCGATGGTAATCATGCCGACGAGGATGAAAATGCCGCCAATTTCGGTGAAGTTGGTCACCAGCAGCTTGTAAAGCTGCGCGCCGACCCAGCCGCCGCCGCGCCCATCAACGATGGAAAGCTGCAAAAAGTCGTCCAGCGCGCTGAAGGTGTACAGCGACCGGTACGAATCAATGTACTGGAAGATCGTCACGCCGCTGAGGTACAGCAGGCCCAGGCCGCTGAGGCGCACCGGGTCAATGACCGGCGCGCGATCGCCAAAGTGGCGCACGACCAGCCACAGCCCGGCGGCGAACATCGCCAGCGGCACCGCCCACGCCCCCCAGCCCAGCGCCTGCGCGGCCGCCGTCAGCACTGGCTCGGTAAGCTGGCCTTTGGTGGTCGAGATGCTGCTGAAGAACAGCAGCACAGCCGCGATCAGCAGCACCACGCCCAGGATGTCAAGCTGTGTGTCGAGCGACAGCCCGCTGCCTTCGATTTTCGGCGCTTTGCTGGCGCGTTCCAGCTTTTCGCGCGTGGTGGCCGGCCGCCGGGCGGCGGCGCTCTGTTTGCCGAACGGCAGCAGCGCGCCCAGGCGCGCGCCCAGCCCGCCGCCGCTTTTGCCGCCGTGCGAGCGCGACCCCGGCGACGACGCCGGCGGTGTGCGCCCGCTGCTGGTAGCATACGGCGACGAGCCGCTGCCGCCGTAACCTGAGCCTGATCCCATGCCGGATGAGCGCGGCGGGCTGCTGTACGCGCCGCTGCCGGACGACGATGAGCCGCTGCCGGGGCGGCCGCCGGCGCTGTCCTTCTTCTGGCCGGTGAAGCGCGATGTCAGGCCGCTCAGCGGGCCGCCGCCCGACGCCCCCTTGGGCTGGGCCGATTTGTCCTTTTTGTCCTTGCCGCCGCCCAGGCGCGACGTCAGGCCGCTCAACGGGCCGCCGCCCGACGCCCCCTTGGGCTGGGCCGGTTTGTCCTTTTTATCCTTGTCGCCGCCCAGGCGCGAGCCGAAGCCGCCCAGCCCCTTGCCGGACGAGCTGCCGCCGCTGCCCGAACCGCCCGGCGGCCCCCCTGCCGCGGGCGGGCGCGCGCCGCCATACGAGCCGCTGCCGGACGACGATGAGCCGCCGCTGCCGCTGTAGCCGCTGCCGCCCGACGACGATGAGCCGCTGTAGCCTGTGGGGCGCGCGCCGCCGCCATACGAGCCGCTGCCGCTGCTGCTGCCGCGCGGGTCGCTGCCCCCCGACGACGATGAACCGCTGTAACCTGTGGGGCGCGTGCCGCTGCCGCCGCTGCTGCCGCGCGGGTCGCCGCTGGACGCTGGCCCGCCGTAACTGGTGGAACGCTGGCCGCCGGGCAGGTTGGATGTGCTGCCGGGGCGCCCGAAACCGGGCGCGCCCGTCCGCCCGGCGTCGCCAGGGGGCGCGCTGCGCGGCGGCGCCCCCTGGCTGCTGGTGGACGTGAAGGGCGACACCGGCCGCGGACGGCTGCCGCCGAGCTGTTCGTCGTCGTCCAGCTCTTCGTCGTCGTCCAGGATGTCGTCGTCGTCGTAATCGTCCCTGCTCATATGCGCTGCCGCTCACTCGCTGACGGAAACCACAGCCGCCGCGCCCTTGCGGCGCTGGCTGCAACGCTATCATACCATAAGTGACACGCGAAAGCGATAAATTTAGCACAAAAGTTCTGTTAAAATATGTGCGGAGCCCCGGCCCGCCTTAATTTGACCACGAACTAACGTTCGTTTATAATGTAGAACAACTATTCGTCTAGCTGCCCTGAGGCGCACCGTCATGAAAACCACCAAACCGTTCGACAAACTCTCCAAACGACAGCGCGGCATCCTCGTCTTTATGGATCGGTACGTCAATGAGCGCGGCTACCCGCCCACCATCCGCGAGATCGGCACGGCCACCGGCATCAACTCCACCTCGGTTGTCAATTACAACCTCAACAAGCTGGTGGCCGCCGGCTATCTGGAGCGCTCTGACCGCGTTTCGCGCGGGATACGGCTGGTCGCGCCGCTGCCAGGCGCTGACCAGTCCCCGCGGGCGGTTCGCCTCAGCGCCAGCGCGCTGACGATTCCGTTCGTCGGCCAGATCGTCGCCAGCGAGCCGGTCCCGGTGTACGACGACTCCGCCGCCACCGGCGACACCATTGAGGTCACCCCGGCCATGCTGGGCAGCAGCGACACGACCAACATGTTCGCCCTGCGCGTCAAGGGCGACTCGATGGTGGACGCCATGATCGCCGACGGCGACATCGTGCTGCTGCGCCGCCAGAGCACCAGCGAGACGCACAACGGGCAGATGGTCGCCGTGTGGCTGGAGGAGCGCGGCGAGACCACGCTCAAGCATTTCTACAACGAAGGCGCGCACATCCGCCTGCAGCCGGCCAACCCGCAGTTCCAGCCGATCATGGTCAACCCATCCGGCTGCCACGTGCAGGGGCGCGTCGTCTCGGTTATTCGGCAGCTTCGCTAGGCGGCGGCGTCGGCGTCAGCGCGGGCGGGCGCGGCTCAGCAGTGGCGGCGTAAATGTTGAAATAGCCGTCAGCGCGGCCCGTAGAAAAGAAATACGGCTCATATTCCGGCAGGCTGGCGCGCAGCCCGTCAAGCTGTGCCCAGGCGCTGTCGCGCGCGACATTGGCGGCGGCCAGCGTCGCGCCGCCAGCGCGCAGCGCATCCAGTTTGTTCAGCTCGCGCAGCAGCCACTGCCCCGTCCATTTCTGCGCTTCTGGCCGCCCATCCAGCGCCGCGTGCAGCGGCACAACCGCCGGCGCGGCGTCCACCGACAGGTGCGCCAGGAAGCCCAGGTCCAGCGCGCGCCCGTCGTGATAGCGCGCGATGTTGCGCTCGGCAATGTACAGGTCCACGTTCAGCAGGTTGAGCGTGGCCAGGTAGCCGGTCGCGGCCAGCAGCAGCCCCAGCGCGAAAATATTGCGCCGCACGCGGAACACCTCCAGCAGGAACGCCGCGAACAGCGCGCCCAGCCACAGCGTCGCCACCTGTGCGTAAACGCGCAGGTGCGTGAAGCCGTAGGCTTCCTCGTAGAGCAGCATCCGCTGCCAGGCAGACACCAGCATCACCGCCATCAGCGCCGCCAGCGCGGCGCACAGCGCGCGGAAAATGGTGTGCGCGCGCGCGTCCGGGCGCACAGTCACGCGGTTGAGCCACAGCGCCAGCCCCAGCGTCAGGGCGGAAACGGCCACCAGCTCGAAGAAGCCGCGCCGGGCGTACTCGGCATAGGTCAGGCCGCGCGCCGCGACGAACGCCGTCCCGCCGAAGAAGTAGGCGAACTGCACCAGCACAAAGGCCGCGAACAGCAGGTTCACCAGCCCCAGCACGATGCCGGCCTCGATCATGCCCAGCCGCAGCGAGCCGCCGCGTTTGGGTTTGGCGGGCGCGTCATCGTCGTCCGCCGGCTCCAGCGGGACAACCTCGACCTCGCCTTCGGGGTCGAGCACGGTGACATAGCGGCGGCCGCGCGCGACGCCGCCCCAGGCCACGCCCCACGACAGCGCGCCGGTCGCCAGCCAGGCGATGCCCAGCAGGTAGATGATCTGCCACAGCAGTTGGCCCGACGGGCGCAGCGCCAGCAGCTCCCACAGGTCGCCGAGGTAGCCGGCGAAGATGGCGTCGGCGGCGCCCAGCAGCAGCGCGAACACGATCACCACCGGCAGCCCGATAAGCAGGCCGCGCGCCACAGCCAGCAGCGCGCGCCCCTGCCAACTGCGCTCGCGCAGCCACGCCAGCGCGCCGCCCAGCTCCGCCGGCGCGCCGAAGGCGGCGTTGACGCCCACCAGCGCGACGCCCTGGACGTGTTCCAGCGTCGCGGCGGTGTCGAGCGGATGCGCCCGCCGCAGATAGTGCAGCGCCAGCGCGCCCAGCGCCAGCGCCGCGCCGACGTTGAGCAGGGCGACGGTTGGCTGAGCGCGGACGGCCAGCATCAGCGCGAAGAAGGCCGCCGGGGCCAGCGGCCACAGGTTGCGCCAGTTCACCGGCACGCGGCCGGCGCGCGCGCACAGCAGCGTCACCGTGACCGTCAGGCCGATGAACAGTGGGAACGACACGCCCACCGTCTGCCGGAAAAAGAGAAGCATCCCCGCCAGGCCTACAACCAGGCCTGCCGCCACGATCAGGACCGAAAACGCGCGTCGAGCCATGCCGTTCAACCGCCTTTCCCGCTGTAACTGTCCTTAGCGCACAAACTCGCCCGCTGTCGGGCGCGGTCACAGCCTTTCGTCCGTTCTTTATACAGGCCCGGCGCGCAGTATCCGCAGCGGCAGACTGGCGCGGGCGGCGCTGATCGCCGATAATAAGAGACGTATCTGCGCTGCTGATGGTTCCCGCCGCCGCTGGCTGGCCGTGTCCGGCGGCCGCTGATGGAAGGTAACGCTATGCCCGCTTCGCGTCTTGTGGTGGCGGCGCTGGCCCTGGCCGCGCTCATCGGCCTGACAGGCTGCAATCTCGTGTATGGCCGCCCCGCGCCAACCGCCACGCCCACCGTCCCGGTCACGACGACCGCCGCGCCCAGCGCCACGCCCGCGCCCACGCTGACGCCCGCCGCCACCGACACGCCCGCGCCGCCGCCGATTTTCAGCGTCAGCCAGCCGCTGCCGGCGCCGGCCTGCGGCGTGGCCCCCGGCGGCGACGTGGTGAACCTGCGCGCCGGCCCCGGCACAGATTTCGCGGTGGCGGGCGCGCTGCCGCCGGGCAACTGGGTGCTGGCCGCCGCGCTGGACGCGACCGGCGGCTGGTATCTGGTTCGGCTGGCGGGGACAATCGTGGATAACGCATGGGTGGCCGCCAGCGTCGTGGCGCTGCAGCAGCCCTGTGCCTGCGCGCCCGGCGGGGCCTGCGCCGCAGCGACGGCCACGCCGCCGCCCCCGCCCGGCCAGTGTGTGATCTCGGCAGCGGCGGGCAGCGGCGTCACGGTGCCGGTGTTCCCGCAGCCGACCACCGGCGCGGGCGTCGCCGGCCAGCTTAACCCCGACGGCAGCTTCACCCAGGTGGTCGGGCGCACGGCCGACGGCTGGTACGCCGTCCAGTTTCCGGGGGCGGCGGGCGTGGGCCTGTTCGCCCACCGCTGGGTGCGCGCCGACGCGCCGATCATCACCAGCGGGCCGTGCGCGGGCCTGCCGGTGTTCAACTACCAGTTCCCGGCGCCGCCCGGCAACTGTGCCGCCGGCGCGCTGCCCGGCGAGACAGTGCCCGTTTTCAACCAGCCATCTGAATCGTTCGGCGTGTGGGGCAGCCTGACAGGCGGCAGCACCGTCCAGATCATCGGCCCGGCGGCGGGCGGCTGGTTCGCCGTTGACCCCGGCGTGGCCCAGGGCGGCAGCGTCGGCATCTGGCGGCTGCGCTGGCTGCGCACCGACGCGCCGCTGACGTTTATCGGGAACTGCGATAACCTTCCGGTGGTGAGCTACACCGGCTGATGGCGCTGCGCATCTGATGGAGACAACATGATCGAGATTCCCTACCTGGACAGCCTCCCGCGCGAACTGCGCGACCTGGTGCTGCGCGTGCTGCTGTCGCTGCTGGCGATCCTGCTGATCTGGCTGCTGCGTCGGGCCGTCGCCTGGGTGATCGCCCGGCCTATCGCGTTCCTGCTGCGGCGCTCCAGCGCCCCTGACCGCATGGACATGCTGCTGCAGTTGATTCAGGGGCCGGTCAACCTGCTGGTGATCGCGCTGGCGCTGTCGGTGGCCACCAACATCATCCTGCCCGACCGCGCCATGCTGGAGTTCAGCACCCGCCTGACGCGCAGCGTGGTGATCGTGGCGGCCGCGCTGCTGGGCATCAACGCCGTGGGCATGTTCTTCACGTCGGGCCGCATCCTCACCAATCTGACCGGCATCGTCATCGAAGAACAGCTTGTGCCCTTTATCCGCTGGTCCATCAAAGCGATCATTGTGGCGCTGGCTGTCGTGATCTTTTTGCAGGAGTGGAACTACGACATCACCGGCCTGGTTGCCGGCCTGGGCCTGGCCGGCCTGGCGTTTTCGCTGGCCGCCCAGGAAACGCTGGCCGACCTGTTCGCCTTCAGCACCATCGTCAGCGACCGCCCGTTCGAGGTGGGCGAATACATCGTCACGCCCAACGCCGAGGGCTTCGTCGTCGCCATCGGCCCGCGCTCGACGCGCATCCGGCGGCCCGACCAGGCGTATGTCACGCTGCCCAACTCGCTGATCGCCAAACAGCACGTCGTCAACTGGTCGCGCCTGACCCGCCGCCAGATCAACTTTGTCCTCAACATGGCCAACAGCACGCGCAGCGCCGAGATGCGCCTGCTGCTCGTGCGCCTGCGCGCGATGCTGCAGGCCCATGAGCTGGTGGAGCCGGAAACGGTCGTGGTCTACTTCAACGAATTTGGCGACAACGCGCTGAGCATCGTGATTCGCTGCTACCTGCCCGTCCAGGACTGGGTCGCCCTCCAGGTGGAGCGCGAGGCCATCAACCTCAAGATTCTGGAGATCATCGAGGGCCTGGGGCTGAGCATCGCTTCCTCCAGCCACTCGGTTCACATCGAAAGCGCGCTGCCGCTGCGGCCACCGCAGCCCACCGGCGCGCCGGACGAACCAGCCGGCCCCGCCTGAGCTGATTGTGTGCGATGCTGGCGGTTAACAGGCGGCCGCCCCTGTTCGCTCACTCGCGCTGCTCGAAGATCTCGCGGGCCAGCGCCAGCAGCTCGCTGCGGCGCTCCGGCGCGAAGTCGCGGCTCAGCAGGTAGCGCTCCAGAAGCTGCTCCGGCGTCAGGCCCTCCGGGCTGCCGCCCAGCCGCGTGCGGTCCAGCCGTTCGATGTCCTTTTGCAGGCTGGCCAGTTGGTGGATGCCCGCCGCCCGCAGCGCGTCGCGCGCGGCGCCCTCGTTGAACAGGCTCTCATTTTCCTCCGCGAGCTGCACGATGACGCGCACGACCACGCCTTTCAGGTCGCGGCTGCGAATTTCGCCGACCAGGTCGCGCGTCGGGTCGGCGCTCGCGCGCAGGTCCACGCGCAGCGTCACGAACGGGCGCGCCTGCACCGGCACAAACCGCCAGGCCGCCGCGCCGCGCGTCAGCTCCACCCAGCAGAAGCCCTTCTGGTCGGCTTCCTCGCCGAAATCAATGCGCTCGATGCTGCCGCTGTAGACCACCGGCGGCACGTCCGCGCGCCCGCGCGTGAGGTTCTGGTGCTTGTGGATGTGGCCCAGGGCGACGTAGTCCCAGCGCGGGTCGGCCACCGCCGACAGCGCCACCTGCACGTCGCGCCCCAGCATGATGCCGCGCTCGCTGCCCAGCAGCGCCCCGCTGACCGAGAAATGCCCGGTCAGCAGCCGCGGGATCGCCCCGTGCGCGTCGGCCTCGCCCGCCAGCGCGTCGAGGATGTCGGTCAGCGTTTCGCTCAGCAGCGCGTCCGTCTCGCCGATGGTCATCTGCGCGGTGTTCTCGTCCTGCAGCAGGCGCGCGCGGAACGGGTACGGCGCGCTGCCGACCGCCACCGGCCCGCGCCGCGTCTCCAGCCGGCGCACCTCATACGCGCCGGCCACCCACACGTTCGGGACGGCCAGCGTGTCGAAAATCTCGATGCTGGAGGCCTTCTCGCGCATCGGCTGCATGTCGTGGTTGCCCAGCAGCAGCACCAGCGGGGCCAGCTCCGCCAGGTCGCGCACGCGCCAGGCAAATTCGCGCTGGAAGGTGGGGTTGGGCGTGCGCGTCTTGAAGGCGTCGCCGGCGAACACCGCCAGGTCCACCTCGTGGTCGCGGGCGTAGGCCACCATCTCATCCATGCGCCGCAGAAAATCGGTCACGCGGCTGCTGACGCCGGTCGTCGGGTCGGGCGAGCCGTAGTTCTCCACGCCGATGTGCACGTCCGCGAAATGCAGAACGCGAAGGGGGTCGCTCATTGTGGAATGCTCCAGGTGTGCGTGTCCGCGCCCAGTGTAACACAGGCTGGCCGCGCGCGCGGAGTATCTGAATAGCTGTTCATGGCAAAATGGAATGCTGCCACCGGATGCTTCTGCCGCTCATTCTGTCGCAGACACCGGTCTTTACATTTTGGGTGCTTGACAGCCGCCTGACAATCCCTGACTATTCTGAAACAGAGCCGCACGGGGATACTTTTCTGGTCAGGAGCAGCCAGAAGGATAACGCCTTCGCTGAAAGGTGTCCCCACCCCCTCAAAATTCGGATTACAAATAAGCTGAACGGCTGTTTTGGAGGCAGAATGGTGGGCAAAATTGACCTGTCCTTACCGGCAAGGCTCGTATTGAACGTTATTTTTATGCTGCTGTTTTATGTATCGTCAGCCCAGGCGCAGGAGCCGCCAGGCGGTGTGATCACGTTTCTATTCGACAACAACTCAGGGACGGCTGCCCTCTACCTGATGGACGCCGATGGACAGAATGTGCGCCGCGTTACCAGCGACATCATCGCTGGAAATGGCGCATATTCGTTATCGCCCGACGGCAGGCAGGTCGTTTATTACCATGCATCGAATGAACTGCGCGTCCTTGATCTTGAGACAGGCGAAGAACGCACGATTTTCAACTCTACCGTCAACCTGCTCAGTTGGGCGCCCGATGGCCGGCAGTTTGCGTTTGCAACGGCTTTTGCGGCTGAAGAAGGGATCGTGGACGTCATCAGGAGCATGGACGTCGCCACAGGCCATCAAACCGTCCTCTTTTCCTCCATCAACAGCCCCAGAGATGATCCCAACGTCCGCAATGCCATTCGGCAGCTCAACTGGACGCCCGATGGTCACCAGATCCTATATCAGTTTGACCAGACTAAATCTGGAGAACCGTACAACGCTGTTGAAGAATTTCGACAGGTGAATCTCGATGGCAGTGGTGACACGGTTCTTTATCAGTTTTCGACCAACGACATCAACAGCACGCATCTCTGGCTCAGACTTTCGCCGGATGGTCAATTTGTGTTACAGAACACGAACACCGGCGGAGAGGTTGAAATTGTCGCCCTCAACGGCAGCCGGGTGCGCCTGGCGACCGAACCCCGGCAGCCGATTGAGGCGCATGGCAGCGGAAGCGCCTATGCCTGGATGCCGGACGGCACAACCATTTTCTCCGTCGCGATTGGCGCCCAGGGCGACCAGGCCGCCGTTGGACAGTTTATCCTGCGGAAATTTGATGTCGAGCAGGGACAGTGGACGGACATCATCTCCGAAGGCGATGCGGGGCGCGCGCCCCGGTGCGGCGCCGGCGCCAGTTGTATCCGCGATATCCGCTGGTACACGCCCGCGACGGCGGCTGACCCTATTGTGATCGAGACGCTGCCCTCGGCGGACGACCAGACCGTTTGGAATTTTGACGCTGGCCTGGATAGCTGGACAGGGTATGTTGAGAGTCCATCAGAAGACAGTATTGATACCGACAATGACTGGCGTCCCGCAGGCGCGCTGAATTTATCGGGCCTGGAAGCCCCATCCAGCGACAATAATCGCCCGGATAGCTGGATCATGCGCAGCGTTCAGCTTCCGGCAGATGCCACCAGAATCACGCTTGTCGCGGGTGGAATAGAGCTTGGGGCCAAATCAGCGGGCAGCGAATTTTCGACGGACGAACTCGGCTACCTACGGATACTGCTGCGGGATGAGGCGTTAAACTGGCATACGCTGCTCGGCTGGCAGCCGGTTGATGGTTTGGAGTGGCTCACTTTCGAGGCTGATCTTTCGGCTTTCGCGGGCCAGACTGTGACGCTGTCGATTGAACAGGACGGCCCGATGACGGTCTATCTCGATCAGGTGGCGCTTGAGTAAACGATTGGGTGCTTGAGAAACCCCAGTTTTACGCGCAAACTGGGGTCAGGTCAGTCTATGAAAACCTGAAAATACCGGACTTACGGCAGCAGGTCGAAATACTCGGCGTGCAGTGGTCGGATCATGGCGAAGTCACGGCGGTCAAAGGTGCAAATATGCGTGATATTGAGCCGCTCTGCCAGCGCGGTCAGGCAGCAGTCCACAAAATCGAGTTCGGCATCGCGGTAGCGATCCATCAGCCCGACAGCACGCGCAAAATCCACAACGGACAACGCCACAAACTGTGGTGTTTGCGCGGCAAGCAGGTTTGAGAATCGAACCATCGCCTCCGTTCCACCCAGCCGTTGGAGATTGTAAATCACCTCGGCGAGGACAACATCCGGGATCAGCAGTCCTGTTTCATGGGTGGCGGCGAATGCTTTCGCCTTCTCATGGTTACGGTCGTGCGGATACCCCAGCGCGACTAAGTAGCTCGCATCAACGAGAATCTCAGGTGTACCGTTAGGCATCGCCCCCGCCGCTGTTTTGTGCGCGCGCCCACTTTTCGCGCAGGTGCTGCTGGAAATGCGCGCGGCTGTTCAGCGATGCGTCAGGATCATCGATCCACTCGATATCAGCGGCTTCCATGCCCTCTGCAACCGCCAGCGCCCAGTTCCCGCTTGCCGCCGGTGCGTAAGTGTTGAGCAGTTCACCGAACACTTCGTTCATCGACCGCCCCTGCCGTTCGGCTAAGATTTCCAGACGCTCCACCAGATCGGAACGCAGCGTGATTGTTCGGTCAGTCATCGTTCCGAACCTCCTTCTCGTTTTAGTTCCATTATAGGGCATAACCAGGGCTTTAGACACGCCCCGGGCGCGCCCTGGCTTTTCGGACGGCGCGGGATCGGGTATAATCAGACCCGGTTCAGCCAGTGAGAGAGGAACGCCAGCTTGGACATTACCTGGTATGGGCATAGCTGTTTTCGCCTCGCCGAACGCGGGCAGTTGAGCATCATCACCGACCCGTATTCAGAGCAGATCGGCCTGCCCGCGCCGCGCCTGAAGGGCGATATCGTCACGGTCAGCCACGACGAGCCGGGCCACAACAACGTCGCCGCCGTCAAGGGCGACCCGCTGGTGATCGGCGGGCCGGGCGAGTACGAAACCGGCGGCGTCTTCGTGATGGGCATCGCCATGCACGCCGTCCTCAGCGACCCGCCGCGCTGGAATGTCGCCTACCTGTTCCAGTACGACAGCCTGACCGTGCTGCACCTGGGCAACCTGTCGCACGTGCCCGACCAGTCCACCATCGAAGGCATGGGCGAGGTGAACGTGGCGCTCGTCCCGGTGGGCGGCGGCAGCGCCCTGCGGGCCGCGCAGGCCGCTGAGGTCATCGCGCTGATCGAACCGCACTACGTCGTGCCCATGCACTACGCCCAGCCCGGCCTCACGATTGAGCTGGACCCGCTCGACCGCTTCCTCAAGGCGATGGGCATCAGCAAGGTGCAGGAGGAGGATACGCTGCGGCTGACCAGCGGCACGCTGCCGGAACAGCCGCAGGTGATTGTACTCAGACCGCGTCTGGGCCAGGAATAGAACAGGAGCCGCACGGCATGAAGGTCAAGCTGAT
>CAZDVL010000075.1:0-1679 GCA_964508745.1 uncultured Anaerolineaceae bacterium
CAGCGCGTCCGGGTCGGACCAGTTGTGGTTGAAAAGGCCGACGTTGGCGAAGGCGCTGGCGCGCTCGGCCGGGGTAATGCCGACCAGCCGGCACAGCGCGCGCTCGTCCAGCGGCGGGTGCGTGCCCAGAGCAACCATGAAGTCGAGGCGCGCGGTGTCGCGCAGGATGTCCGTGACCATGCGAAACAGCATGGGCAGCGGCAGCGACCGGGTGTGGTCAGGGATGAGCGCGAGGATGCGGCGCTGGCTGAAACGGCCCGCCAGCCCGCCGGCCAGCGCGGCGTAGACATCTGACGGAGCAAGCGTTGAACCTGCCGCCGCTGCGGCCTGAGCGTAGAGCAAAGCGGGCGCTTTCGGAGAAAATCAGACCAGGCCGCGGGCGCTGACGCCGACGAACGACACGCGCAGCGCGACGCCGCCAAACGCCAGCTCGTCGCCGTCAAAAATGGGCACAGCCTGCCCCGGAGTCGCTTCCTGGCCGTTCACGTAGGTTCCGCTGCTGCTGTTGAGGCCGATCAGCACCATATAGCCGTCCTGGCTGCTGATGAGCGCGTGGCGGCGGGAAACGCCTTGCCTGTAACCGCCCCAGGCGCTCAGGTCCACGTCAGGGCGGCTGTTATGGTCGCCGTCGCTTCTGCCGATAATGATCGTTCGGGTGGTGGGGACGCGGACAGCTTCATGCCGGGGGCTAAAATGAAAATCCAGCGCGGCGGGCAGCGGGCCGGGCGGCCTGGCGAAGCGTGTGTGGTACACAGGCAGCGCGCGCGGTGACTGGCGGTTTAACTGCAAGTTCCGGCTCATCTGTCAGCCCTTTAAATAACTGAAAAAGTGGCTTACGCGGCGGCTATGTAGTTTTCGATATTTACGATTTTCAGATTATCCCTGTTCGGTGCCGGCCGTCAATGGCGCTTCTGTACGGATTCTGTAACAATAGCGCTAGCGATGAGTGTTCTGAGCAGCGAAAAGGGTGTGCAAATGGCGATCTGGGGGCAGCTTGCTAATTGGCAGCGGATCTGGCTGGCCGCGCTGCTGGCGCTGTGGGCGGCGCTGCTGTTCGGCGGATTTGTGCTGGGGGAGGGCGAGCGGCGGATGCCGACCTGGACGCGCATGGCGTCGTCGGCTGTGCTGGTCGCCGCTGGCTGGAGCTGGTATGTGTTCAGCCGCGAATCGCCTTCGGCGCCGTTCAGCCTGTGCGTGGCCGCCGGGATGACGATGGGGTTTGTCGGCGACCTGTTCATGGCCCGCCTGATTCCGGTGGACAACCACGTGTTAGGGGGCATCGGCGCTTTCGGCGCGGGGCACGTGCTGTACATTGCCGGGATGGTCTGGTACAGCAGGGCGGCGGGCCTGGACGCGCCCGGCCCGCGCTGGGGCGCGCTGGCGCTGTGGCTGCTGATTGGCGGGGCGGGGTGGTACTGGCTGGTGTTTCGCGGCCAGCAGGCCGGCCCGCTGCACTATGTGGCGCTGCCCTACGCGCTGCTGCTGGCCGGGACCGCCGGCCTGGCGACCGGCCTGGCGCTGCAGCAGCCGGTCTTTGCCGCGCTGGCGCTGGGCGCGGCGCTGTTCCTGTTAAGCGACCTGATTCTGGCCGGCCAGTTGTTCAGCGGGCTGCATTTTCGCCTGATTGACGACGTGGTCTGGCTAACGTATGGGCCGGGCCAAATGCTGATTGTTTATGG
>CAZDVL010000075.1:1779-9757 GCA_964508745.1 uncultured Anaerolineaceae bacterium
GGCTAACGTATGGGCCGGGCCAAATGCTGATTGTTTATGGGGCGGGCAGCGCGGCAGGCCTGGCGCTGCTGTGACACAAAAACAGCCGGGCCGCCCGCGCGGCGGCCCGGCTGTTCGGTGGAACGGGCACGGCTGAATCAGCCGGCGTGCTGGGCGGTCGGCGCGCTGTCAGCGGGCGCAGCATCCCGGCTATCCGGTTCTGCCAGCGCGGCATCAATCCTGAGCTGAAGCTCCTCGCTGGGGGTGAGGCGGCGCTTGGCTTTAGCGCCCGCGCGCCTGTCGCGGCCAGCCAGCGCGATTTTGGGTTTTTCAGGCGCGCCAGCCTGGCGGCGGATGAGCAGCCAGCCGCCGGCGCCGATCAGCAGGATGGGCAGCAGGAGCTGGCCGAACAGGGTGTTGCCGCCGAAGATGACCAGCTCGAACAGCGCCCACAGCCCGGCAAAGCCGGCCAGACCCCACTGGAGGAACCCTTTGCCGGCGCTGACTGTGCGCTCATTTTCGGTGCGGCTGCCGATGAAGATGAGCGATGCGCCAAGCAGCGCGATATACAGCACCCACGCATAAGCCCAGCTTTCCCAGTGGCCGCTGAGGTTCTGGTAGAAGAGGATCGCGCCTGTGCCGCTGATCATTGCGCCGGGGATGACCAGGCCTGACGCGGCGCGGCCCCCCGAAACTGCGGCGATCAGAAACGGCAGCCCGAACATGACGGCGATCAGCGGCCAGAACACGCCCAGAAAGCTGAAGTTGAACACCTGGGCCAGCAGGAAAAGAACGCCGAAGCCGATGAGCGTAACAGCAGCAGCGCGGCTCGTATCACGTTGTGTGGTCACAGCAGTTCCCCCGAATATGTCGTGAACTGCAACCCTATACGTGTCCGGGCCGCGCTGCGTTGCGCGGGGTTAATAACGCGCCTGGCTGCTTACATGCGGCCGAAGCGGCGCGCCTGATCAGCGGCGGGGCGGTAGGTTGTCAGGGCGCGCATGTACTGCGCGCGCTCGAACGCGCTCGGATCGTCCACTTTGATCTGGCTCATGCTGCCCTGCATCTGGCGGATCGATTCGTACTCGTGCTGTTCCATCCAGTCGAGCATCTCCTGCTCAACCACGCGCAGATGGTCAATGCCGTGCTTGAGCAGAGCCGACGCCATCATCGTGACATTAGCGCCGACCATCATCATCTTGATGACATCTGTGCCCCGGTGAACGCCGCTGGTGGCGGCCAGGTTCGCCTGGATGCGCCCGTAGAGGATCGCGATCCAGCGCAGCGGCAGCCGCAGCGCCTGCGGCGAGCTGAGGATGACGTTAGGCTGAACGATCAGCTCTTCCATGTCAATGTCGGGCTGGTAGAAGCGGTTGAACAGCACCAGCGCGTCGGCCCCGGCCGCGTCAAGCTGCTTCGCCGTGTGGGCGAAGTTGCTGAAGTACGGGCCAAGCTTGATCGCGACAGGAATGTTCACGGTGTTTTTGACCGCCTTGAGGATGTCGAGATAGGTCTGCTCGACATCCAGCGCCGTCAGGTCGGGGTTTGTCGGGATGTAGTAGACGTTGAGTTCCAGCGCGTCGGCCCCGGCCTCCTGCATCTTGCGGGCGAACCTGGTCCAGCCGCCCAGCGAGCTGCCGTTGAGGCTGGCGATCACGGGGATGTCAATGGCCTCCTTGGCCTTGCGGATGTGTTCCAGGTAGGCGTCTGGCCCCAGCTTGAACCCGATGGACCGGGGGACATACGAGAGGGCCTCAGCGTAGCTCTCGGTGCCCTGGTCGAGGTGGTGTGCCAGCTCAAATTCCTGCTGCACAAGCTGTTCCTCGAACAGCGAGTAGAGGACGACAGCGCTGGCCCCTGCATCTTCCAGGCGCTTCAGGTTAGCGATTTCTTCGGAAAGGGGTGAGGCGGAGGCCACCAGCGGTGACTTCAGCGACATTCCCAGGTAGGTTGTTGTCAGGTCCATTGTCATTGGCTCCTAGTGGCCGTTGCTGCCGTTACCGTCGGCGTCCTGTCCCCACGTGCGTGAGGCGAGATACTGGTAGTAGTCCCACCGGTTGTTGACATCTTCCTGCGCCGCTTCCAGCAGGCGTTTGGCGCGTTCCGGCTCGCTGAGCGTTAGCATCTTGAAGCGGTTTTCCATGTACATGTAGCGCTCGACCGGGATTTTCGGCGCGCGCGAGTCCAGCGTCAGCGGGTTTTTGCCCGCCAGCGCGTTGTCCGGGTTGAAGCGGTAAAGCAGCCACTGGCCTGAGTCAACGGCGGCCTTCTGGTTCTGCATGGCGGTGCCCATGTCAATGCCATGCGCGATGCAGTGGCTGTAGGCGATGATGAGCGACGGGCCGTCATAGGCTTCGGCCTCAAGGAAGGCGCGCAGCGTCTGCTCGTCGCGGGCGCCCATCGCCACACGGGCAACGTAGATATTGCCGTAGGTCATGGCGATCAGGCCCAGGTCCTTCTTGCCCAGCGGCTTGCCCGCCGCGGCGAATTTGGCAACCGCGCCGCGCGGCGTAGCTTTCGACATCTGGCCGCCGGTGTTGGAGTAAACTTCGGTGTCGAGCACCAGGACGTTGACGTTGCGCCCGCTGGCGAGGACGTGGTCCAGGCCGCCGTAGCCGATGTCATAGGCCCAGCCGTCGCCGCCGATGATCCACACGTTCTTCTTGACCAGCACGTCCGCCAGGCTGCGAAGCTGGCGCGCGTCGTCAGAGTGAAGGCCTTCCAGTTTTGCCTTGAGGGCGCTGACGCGCTCGCGCTGCTCGTAGATGCCGGCTTCGTCGGACTGGTCGGCGGCGAGCAGCGCCTCGGCCAGTTGGCCGCCGATCTGCCCGGAGAGGCGGGCGACAAGGTCGCGCGCGTGTTCGATCTTCTGGTCGAGCGCGACGCGCATCCCCATGCCGAACTCAGCGTTGTCCTCGAACAGCGAGTTCGACCACGACGGCCCGCGGCCCTCGTTGTTCTTCGCCCAGGGGGTGGTCGGCAGGTTGCCGCCGTAGATGGACGAGCAGCCGGTCGCGTTCGCGATCATCGTGCGGTCGCCGAACAACTGGCTGACCAGCTTGAGATAAGGCGTTTCGCCGCAGCCAGCGCACGCGCCAGAGAACTCGAACAGGGGCTGCTGCACCTGCTGCTGGCGGATAGAGGACACCTTGATATTGCGGCGGTCCATCTCAGGGATCGAGAGGAAGAAGTCCCAGTTTTCGTTCTCGTTTTCGCGCAGCGGGGGCTGGGCTTCCATGTTGATGGCTTTGCGGCCCAGCGCCGACTTGTCGCGGGCGGGGCAGAAATCCACACAGAGGGCGCAGCCGGTGCAGTCTTCCGGCGCGACCTGGATGGTGTACTTCATCCCGGCCCATTCACGGTCACGGACATCGGTCGCCTTGAAGGTGGCCGGCGCGCTGTCCAGCACTTCCGGCTCGTAAACCTTGATGCGGATGACCGCGTGCGGGCAGACCAGCGCGCATTTGCCGCACTGAATGCAGATGTCGGTGTCCCAGACCGGAATTTCCAGGGCGATGTTGCGCTTTTCATACTGGGTTGTGGCGCTGGGGAACGTGCCGTCAACGGGCATGGCGCTGACCGGCAGCAGGTCGCCGCGCCCGGCGATGATCTCGCCCAGCACGTTGCGCACGAAGGTGGGCGCGCCAGCGGGGACGGGCGCGCGCATGGTCAGCGCGCTGTCCACGACTTCAGGAACCTGCACTTCGTAGAGGTGCGCCAGCGTGTGGTCCACCGCGCGCAGGTTCATCTCGACGACGCTTTCGCCCTTGCGCCCGTAAGTCTTGCGGATCGAGTTCTTGATTTCCTCGATCGCCTCATTGCGCGGAAGCACGCCGGAGATGGCGAAGAAGCACACCTGCATAATGGTGTTGATGAGCCGCCCCATGTTGGCTTCCTGCGCCACCTTGTAGGCGTCGATGACGTAGAAGCGCACATGCTTCTCGACGATCTGTTCCTGGAAGTTGCGCGGGAGCTGGCCCCACGCTTCGTCGGGGCCAAAGGCGCTGTTGAGCAGAAAGACGCCGCCAGGGGTGATGTCCTTGAGCATGTCGTAGCGCTCAAGGAAAATGGGCTGGTGGCAGGCGATGAAGTTCGCCTTGGTGATGAGGTACGACGACCGGATTGGGTTAGGGCCGAAGCGCAGGTGCGACACGGTGATCGCGCCGGACTTCTTCGAGTCGTAGAAGAAATAACCCTGGGCGTGGTTGGGCGTGTTCTCGCCGATGATCTTGATCGAGTTTTTGTTCGCGCCGACCGTGCCATCGGCGCCCAGGCCGTAGAACATGGCGCGGATCACGTTGTCCGGCTCAACCGAGAAGTCCGGGTCGAAGGGCAGGCTGGTGTGCGTCACGTCGTCGTTGATGCCGATGGTGAAGTGATTCTTGGGCGTGCCCTGGGCCAGGTTGTCGAAAACCGCCTTGACCATCGCCGGCGTGAACTCCTTGGACGACAGGCCATAGCGCCCGCCGACCACGCGCGGCATCGTCTGCGGCGTGTCCCAGCCGTTGGTGTAGGCTTCCTGGATGGCGACCACGGTGTCCAGGTACAGCGGCTCGCCGCTGCTGCCGGGTTCTTTGGCGCGGTCCAGCACGGCGATCGCTTTGGTGGTGGCCGGCAGGGCCGCGACGAAGCGGCGCATATCGAACGGGCGGTAGAGGCGCACCTTGAGAACGCCCACCTTTTCGCCCTGCGCGGCCGCGTAGTCCACATATTCGTGGACGATTTCGGCGCCGGAACCCATCAGGATAATGACGCGCTCGGCGTCGGGCGCGCCGTAGTACTCATAAAGCTGGTACTGGCGCCCGGTCAGGCTGGCAAACTTGTCCATCGCGCGCTGCGTGATTTCGGAGCAGGCGGTGTAGAAGGGGTTGACGGTCTCGCGGGCCTGGAAGTAAACATCGGGGTTCTGGGCTGTGCCGCGAATGACCGGGTCCTCCGGGGTGAGGCCGCGCTGGCGGTGCGCCATCACCAGGTCGTCGTCAATCATGGCGCGGATCTGCTCATCGGAGAGCATCTCGATCTTGGCCACCTCGTGTGAGGTGCGGAAGCCGTCAAAGAAATGGACGAAGGGCACGCGCGCCTCAAGCGAGGCCGCCTGGGAGATAAGGGCGAAGTCGTGCGCTTCCTGCACTGAGTTGGAGGCGAACAGCGCCCAACCGGTTGAGCGGGCTGCCATCACGTCGCTGTGGTCACCGTAGATCGAAAGCGCCTGCGCCGCCAGCGACCGGGCCGCTACATGAAACACGGCGGATGTCAGCTCGCCCGCGATCTTATACATGTTGGGGATCATCAGCAGCAGGCCCTGCGAGGCCGTGAACGTCGTTGTCAGCGAGCCTGTTTGCAGCGCGCCGTGAACCGCGCCGGCCGCGCCGCCTTCAGACTGCATCTCGACCACCGACGGCACCACGCCCCAGATGTTCGGCTGGTTGACAGCGGCCCAGGCATCGGCCCACTCGCCCATTGGTGATGAGGGCGTGATGGGGTAGATGGCGATGACCTCGTGCGTGCGATAAGCCACGTGGGCTACCGCCTCATTGCCATCGATCATCGTGTACACTCGTTCCGTCATTTTTCTGCTCCCATGCTTGTCTTAACAAACCTGGCGGCTGTTTTTCCCCTGGTTGGCAGGAATCTGGAAAGAATAGCTGAATGCCAATACCTAATTTTTACTCGATACGGGGACGCAATCCAGTGGATGATCCTCTGCAAAATGTGTGAGGAACATCATGAAACGCCGGGGCGGGCCGTCGGGCGCTGTCCGGGGGGCGTGTGTTTGCCCCTTGCAGGGGTTATGGCGGGCCGGCTGTCACATCCCCGGCAGGCGCACAGTGTGCATGGGCCAGCCCTCATCCATGCGCTGCTGTGTCGCGTCCCAGGTGCGCACACCGCTGATCGCGTCGGCGGTTTCACAGTTGCACGCGCCGACCGCGCACGCCCAGCGGATCGCCGCCTCTGGCCCCAGCCCGCGCACCAGGGCGGCCAGGAAGCCGGCGTAGGCCGAGTCGCCAGCGCCCAGCGTGTTCACCACCTCCACGGCGAACGACGGCGTGTACAGCGTGCGCTCGCCCCACTCAGCCGGGTTGATGGGCAGGCGCGCCAGGCGGGCGATACGGCTTTGTGGCGCTGTTCTGAGGTACAGGCCCATCTCGCCCAGCTTGAAGCCGACGATCGCCGCGCCGTGGGCCAGCAGCTCGTCGGCCAGCGCGGCGAGATAGGCGGGGCTGAGGCGGCCGCGCACGTCGCCGCGCCAGGCGTCGTAATCGCTGCGGCGCAGCGTGAACAGCGTTTCCTCAATGCTGGGCAGGAAGATGTCCACATAGGGCAGCGTGCGCGCCAGGACGCGCGGCCAGTTGATCTGCCCGCTGGCGCCCTTGGGGTCGGGCAGGGTCATGTCCAGCGAGGTGACCGCCCCCGCCGCCTGCGCCTGCTGGTAGAGCGCGCTCAGGCCAGCGCCATCGTCGGCCGTCAGACGGGGCAGAACGGGCGGATACCCCAGGTGAAACAGGCGCGTCTGCCGCAGCAGCCCGAAGTCCACATCTGCGGCGCTGAAGGCGCTGTTAGGCCCGGTGTTGTGCAGAAAAAAGCGGTCGGCTTTTGCCGGCGACAGAACGAAGGTGTATGAGCTGGACTGGCCGGGCCGGACGGCGATAAGCTCGCTCAGGCGCGCGTCACGGTTTTCGAGCGTGGCGATAATGAGGCGCCCCAGGTGGTCGTCACCGACGGTCGCCATCAGGCGCACATCCGCGCCCAGGCGGTGCAGCGCCAGCCCGGTGTTCGAGACGGCGCCGCCTGTTGAGATTGTCAGCGGCCCGACTTCGTACAGGTGGCCCGGCCGCGCGAACCCCTGCAGCGGCACGCGCTCCATATCGGGAATGAGGTCGAGACACAGGTGGCCGCTGACAATGATGTCGATGCTTACGTGGTCGTTCACGAGCGCTCCCTGCTGCGGCCCTCCCGTCAGCGCAGCCTGCCCACAGAGTCTAAACCGCTTCCGCCGGGTGTCAAGCGGCTGGACTGTGGCCGGCGGGCCGCCGCTGTTTGTCAGGGAGAGACGCGCGCCGCGCCTGCACCTGCGCGGTTACTTTTTTGTCGAACGGTGCTATAGTAACATCAATTACCGCGCTTGTTACGGGCAGGGGGGAGAGATGTCAATTCGCATCTTGATCGCCGATGACCACGCTGTAGTTCGCCAGGGCCTGCAAATGTTCCTCGGCTTTGAAGACGATTTCGAGGTGGTCGGGGAGGCAGCGAACGGTAAACAGGCGGTAGAGCTGGCTCATCAATACCTGCCCGACGTGGTGTTGATGGACCTGTTGATGCCGGAAATGAACGGCATCGCGGCGACGGAAGCGATCCGGCGGGCGCTTCCCGACACCGAGGTGATCGCGCTGACCAGCGTGCTTGAGGATGCGACGGTCGTCGGGGCGATCCGGGCCGGGGCGATTGGCTACCTGCTCAAGGACACCGATTCGGCGGAGTTGATCCGCGCCATCAAGGCGGCGGCCGCCGGGCAGGTTCAGCTATCGCCGAAAGCGGCGGCGCGCCTGATGCGCGAGGTGCGCGTTCCAGAAAGCCCCGAAAGCCTGACCGAGCGTGAGACAGAGGTGCTCCGGCTGATCGCGGCCGGCATGTCGAACAAGGAAATCGCCCAGGCGCTGGTGATTGGCGAAAAAACGGTTAAGACGCATGTGAGCAATGTCCTCAGCAAGCTGGGAGTCACGAGCCGCACGCAGGCGGCGCTGTACGCGGCGCGCATCGGGCTGACAAATGGGCCATTAGGGGCGGAATAAGGCCGGGCACATTTTTTGCGCGCGGGCGCTTGACAACTGTTCAGCGCGGGGTATGCTTGTGTGCCATGTCTGAGGAATCGTTTATTCGCCGCGGCCGCCGCACTTCTCCGGTTTCAGGGTTCGGAGGGCGGGGCGCGTAGCGGCGCAGACAGAAAATCCGCAGCACCAGACCCCGGACCCGGTTCGGGGTTTTTGTTTCTGCTCACACC
>CAZDVL010000075.1:9857-11838 GCA_964508745.1 uncultured Anaerolineaceae bacterium
AATCCGCAGCACCAGACCCCGGACCCGGTTCGGGGTTTTTGTTTCTGCTCACACCGAGAGGCGGTCCAACATGAGAAATACAGATGCAAAGCGTGTGAAAAAGGTCGTGCTGGCTTACAGCGGCGGGCTGGATACGTCGGTGATTGTGCCCTGGCTGCGCAACAACTATGAGAACTGCGAAGTGATCTGCTTCTGCGCTGACCTGGGGCAGGAGGAAGAGCTGGCGGGCCTGGAGGAAAAGGCCATCAGAAGCGGGGCCAGCAAGCTGTACATCCGCGACCTGCGCGAGGAGTTCCTGACGGATTTTGTGTTCCCGACGATGCAGGCGGGCGCGGTATACGAGCGTGAATATCTGCTGGGCACGTCGTTCGCGCGCCCGCTGATCGCCAAGCATCTGGTCGAGGTGGCCGAGGCGGAGGGCGCGGACGCGGTCGCGCACGGCGCGACCGGCAAGGGCAATGACCAGGTGCGCTTCGAGCTGACCGTGATGGCGCTCAACCCGAAGCTGAAGATCATCGCGCCCTGGCGCGAATGGGACATCCGCAGCCGGCAGGACGCGCTGGCGTATGCCGCTGAATTTAACGTGCCGGTGGCGGTGACCGAGAAATCCATCTACAGCCGCGACCGCAATATCTTCCACCTCAGCCACGAGGGCGGCCTGCTGGAGGACCCCTGGAACGAGCCGGAACCGGCCATGTTCCAGCTTACGGTCAGCCCGGAGGACGCGCCTGACGAGCCGGAGTACGTGGAGATCGGGTTTGAGCAGGGCAACCCGGTGAGCGTTGACGGCGACCGCCTGGAGCCGGTCGAACTCTTTACGCGCCTGAACGCGCTGGCGGGGAAACACGGCGTGGGCCGCGTGGATATCGTCGAGAACCGCCTGGTCGGCATGAAAAGCCGGGGCGTGTACGAGACGCCGGCGGGCACGCTGCTGCTGCGGGCGCATCAGGCGCTGGAAAGCGTGTGTCTGGATAAGCACACGATGCATTATAAGGACTTCCTGGCCGTCAAGTACGCGGAACTGGTTTACAACGGCATGTGGTACACGCGGCTGCGCGAGGCGCTGGACGCCTTCATTCAGGTGACGCAGCAGCAGGTTACCGGCGTCGTGCGGCTGAAGCTCTACAAGGGGAACATCATCGTCGCCGGGCGCAAGAGCGAATACAGCCTCTACCGTGAGGACTACGCCTCGTTTGGTGAGGAGGATGTGTACAACCAGCAGGACGCGGAGGGCTTCATCAACCTGTTCGGGCTGCCGCTGAAGGTCGAGGCGCTGCTGGCGATTGACGGCGGCGGCAAGAGCCGCTACCGCAGGCCGGACTACAGCAAGTTCAAGCGGGACTGAGCGCCCGATGACGCTGTGGGGAGGGCGCTTCAGCGAACCAACGGACGGCGACCTGCGCCGGCTGAACGACAGCATCGGCTTTGATCAGCGGCTGTATGCTGAGGACATCGCCGGGAGCGTCGCTTACGCCCGCGCGATCGCCGCCGCCGGCGTGATCACCCCGGCCGAGGCAGAGACGATTGTCGGCGGGCTGGCGCAGGTGCGGGCAGAGTTCGACGCCGGGACGTTTGTCTACGCGCCGGACGATGAGGACATTCACACGGCGGTCGAGCGCCGGCTGATCGAGCTGGTCGGCCCGGCGGGCGGCAAACTGCACACCGGGCGCAGCCGCAACGACCAGGTGGCCACCGATATGCGCCTGTGGGTGCTGGGCACGATTCCGCTGCTGGACGCGCTGGTCGAGGCGCTGCAGGCGGCGCTGGTGGAGCGGGCCGGGGACCATCTGCAAACGCTCATGCCCGGCTTCACCCACCTTCAGCCTGCCCAGCCGATCACGCTGGCGCACTGGCTGCTGAGTTTTTTCTGGATGCTGGCGCGCGACCGCGAACGGCTGGCAGAGGCGGGCGCGCGCGCGGCGGTGCTGCCGCTGGGGGCGGGCGCGCTGGCCGGGACGCCGTTCGCGGTGGACCGGGCGGC
>CAZDVL010000076.1:0-11717 GCA_964508745.1 uncultured Anaerolineaceae bacterium
CCTGTCGAACATTCTCAACGGCCTGGGCTTCTTCTCCGCCTGCTGATCGGCCGCCCCCACGCGGTGATCTGCCAGCAGCCCTGCTCATCCCGGCGGGGCTGCTGTTGTTTCCGCCCGCACCGACGCCAGCACGCGCGCGAACACGTCCGCGTAGGCCGCCCAGCCGTCCGCCGGCGCGCGCAGCGCCGCCCGCACCAGCAGGCCGTTCGCCAGCCGCAGCGGGCGCGCCGCGCTGCGCTCCGCCGCCGGCAGCGCCGGGGCGGTGAAGCCTGTGCCGACGCCCAGCGCGATCAGCGCCGCGCCGCCGGGCGCGACCAGCACGACCTGCGGCGGCGCGCCCGCCGCGCCGGTCGTGATCTGCCAGCCGGACGGCGGCTGGACGCTGAACAGCGCGCCCACATGCACGCGGTCGGCCACGACGACCGGCGGGCCGGGCGTGGCCGCGAGCTGCGGCGGCAGGCGCGGCGGGACGCAGGCGGCCAGCGCCGCCAGCGCCAGCGCGCAGGCCAGCCAGCGCCTCATGGGGCGCGGTTGGGCGCGTCCGGGTTGGACGCCATACTGCGCGAGGCCGGGTCGCCGCAGTGGACGAAGCCGGCCCAGCCCGCCACCTTGTAGCTGCCGGCGGCGTCTGGCTCGACGCGGGTGTAGATGCACACGCCGCTGAAACCGGTGCCCTCGGCGTAGGTGGCGATGATGTCCACGTCCCAGGCCGGGCCGTCCGGCGTGGCGCGGCGGAACACGGCCTTCAGCAGGCCGCCCCACTCCGGCGGCGTGTACGCCTGCGCGCAGGCCGACACGCTGGCGGCCGGGCAGTTCGCGCCGACCCACACCTGCATCTGCGGCGTGAGCAGCGCCATCGCCGCCGCGTCGTCGCCGCTGACGGCGGCGTTGACGAACGTCACGGCGGCGGCGAAGGCGGGGTTGGTGTTCTCCGGCGTGAGGGCCGCCGTCAGGACAATCACCAGGGCCAGGCCGCCAAGCGCGGCCAGCCCGATCAGCAGCAGGGTTTTCCGTTTCATAGTGGCTTTCACAGCGCGTATGTCCGTTTCTGGAGCATAAGCCTACCACACAAGCGGGCCGCTGGCGATGCGGGCGGGGATAGGGGTCAGCGCCGCCGCGCCTAGCGGATATTCAGCGCGCCGCTTTTTTGATATACTGCGCCGCGCACAGACCGTTCAACCACCTGAGGACACAAGCTGATGGCCGTAGACGTAAACCAGCTCCGCAAGGGAGCTACCTACCTCGAAGATGGCGACATCTTCAAAGTGATGAGCTACTCGCACACCAAGCCGGGGCGCGGCAACGCCACGATCCGCGTGCTGGTGCGCAACATGCGCAGCGGCGCGCAGTTCGAGAAAACCTACAACTCCGGCATGCGCGTGCAGGACATTCGCGTGGAGGCGCGCGAGGTCGAGTACCTGTTCGACGACGGCGAGTTCCTGACGTTTATGGACACCGAAACGTTCGAGCAGCCGCAGATCCGGCGCGATGTCTTTGGTGACGACGTGCTGTTCCTGCGCGCCAACCTGAAGATCAAGCTGATGAGCTATGAGGGCGAGATCATTGACTATGAGCTGCCCAGCACGATTGACTTCGACGTGACCGACAGCGAGATAGCGGTGGCCGGCGACACGGCCAACAACCCCACCAAGCGCGTCACGGTCGAGACCGGCCTGGAAGTCAAAGTGCCCATGTTCGTCAGCGTGGGCGACGTGATCCGCGTCAAGACCGAGGACGGCAGCTACGTCACCCGCGTCTGACGCGGCGGCTGCTTCGCCGCGCGCTCAAGCCAAAGAGGAGACCGTCTGCGTCTCCTTTTTTGTCCGCGCTGCGCACAACCCGAACGCCCCGCGCTGCGTATAGGGAAGCAGGAGTGGAGGGCCGAGATGATTCCAATTGACATGCTGATCAACGCGCTGGCCTTGTTCAGCGTCGCGCTGGTGGTGATCGCGATTCTGGTCGTGATGGTGCGCCGCCCGGGCAGGCCGCCGCAGCCCGCGCAGGCGTCCGGCTATGGCGAGGACGTGGACGCGGCGGTGGCCCGCGTGCGCGCGCGCTTCGACCGCCGCGCGCGCTACGCCATGCACGCGGTGCTGTACGGCGGCTATGCGCTGGCTGTCTTTGGGTTCCTGGTGGACCCGCTGTTCTGGCGGTCACAGTTCGGCGCGCTGCCCAACACCGGCGACCTGATGCTGGTGGCGCTGCTGTGGGGGCTGGCCTTTGCCGCCCACAGCGCCAGCTTTTTTGTGCAGGAGCTGGGCGACCGCGCCCTCCAGCGCGAGATCGAGGCGCTGCGCAGCGGCCAGCGGCGCAAGCCCAAGCTCAGCCACGAGCGCCTGCTGCTGGCCGACGACGGCGAGATGTTCACTCTGGACGAGGGTGCGAGCGCCGCCGAGGCAGACCCGCGCCGGCGCAGCCTGGGGGAGGATAGAGCGTGAACGAGGACCGCACCGAAATGATTCGCGCGCGCGTCGCCAGATACTACAAAGAGCGCGCCGAGCTGGCCACGCATTTGATCATTTATATCGTCGTCAACCTGGCGCTGTGGGTCTTCTGGGCGCTGTTCGGCCTGGGCAATTTTCCCTGGCCCGGCCTGGTGACAATGGCCTGGGGATCGGGCGTGGTCGCCAACTGGCTGGAGGTGCGCTCCAAAGCGCCAGAGCGCTTCGCCGCGCTGGAGCGCAGCGCGGCGGCACAGATGGCGCGCGTCTACGGGCCGGACTGGGACACGACGGCGGACGCCGGCGATTATCAGCGCGTGTTTAAGGCCGTCGAAAAGGCCGCCAAAGCGCGCCATGAATTCGTGGTACACCTGGCGATCTACGCGATCATCAACACGATGCTGTGGTTTCTCTGGGCCGTCACGCAGGTGGAGTTTCCCTTTCCGCTGCTGGTGATGGCCTTCTGGGGCATTGGCCTGGTGGCGAACGCTTCTGACGCCTTTTTCGGCTCGGCGCGGCAGCAGTTGACGCGCGAGGAGGCCATCGAGCGTGAAGTCCGGCGCTGGGCCGAACAGCCGGCGTTCGCCGCCAAAAAGAAAAAGCGCGACAGCAGCGCCCACCTGGAATTGACCGACGACGGCGAGCTGGTCGAGATTGTGGATGAGGAGTGGGAGGCGGACACGCTCCGCCGCCGCGAAGGATAACCGACGATGCACGACGATGACATTGATTACGCGGCGCTGGGCCGCCGGATAGAGGAAGGCGTCCAGCGCAGCAAGCGCGCGCTGCGGCTGACTATGTTCGCCGTCAGCCTGTTTCTGTTCGCGCTGTTTATGTTCATCGCCTGGGTGGCTGTGCCGGCCACCAGCGTCCCGCTCACCGGGGACGCGATCGGCGCCATGATTATGCTCACGATCGGCTGGGCCGTGAGCCTGTTCCTGCAGGGCATGGCGCTCACGCCTGACACCGCCGCCGGCGAGCGCCAGATACGCGAGCAGGCCATGTCGCGCGAAATTCAGCGCATCTTTGAGGCGCGCGCGCTGGACGAAATGCGCGCTGCCGAACACCTCCAGCGCAAGGCCAAGCGCGGCGAGCGCATGGCGATCAGCGACGACGGCGAGCTGGTCGAGCTGGTGGACGACGACAGCGACCTGCGCGAGGCCGTCCTGCGCGAACAGTCCAAACGGCGGGGCTTGTAGGGGCGGCCCACTGGGTCGCCCCCTTGTGGGAACAGGATAGATGATGCCCCGGCGAACGCACCGAACGCCTCGCGTATTCCCAGGCGCGGGCCGCCGTGCTATCATGAACGCGCCCTGAACAGGAGGCGCGCACATGACCGTTCCCGACTGGCTGGATTGGGCGCAGCGGCTTCAGGCCATCGCCCAGACCGGCCTCAGCTACGAACCGCCCATCTTCGACCGCGAGCGCTACGACAAAATTCAGGAGATCGCCGCTGAGATGCTGGCGGCCCACAGCGGCGCGCCGCAGCGCCTGTTCGCGGACCTGTACAGCGCGCAGGCCGGCCACGCCACGCCCAAAGTGGACGTGCGCGGCGTCGTTTTTCGCGGCGACGCCCTGCTGCTGGTGCGCGAAAACCTGGACGGCGGGCGCTGGACGATCCCCGGCGGCTGGGCCGACATCGGCGATACGCCGGCTGAATCGGCGGTGCGCGAGGTCTACGAGGAAACCGGCTACCGCACGCGCGCGGTCAAGGTGTTGGCGGTCCTCGACCGCAGCCGGCACGCCCACCCGCCGCACGTCTTTCACATCTACAAAATTTTTTTCCTGTGCGAGCTGCTCAACGGCGGCCAGCGCGAGGCCGGCTATGCCGCGCAGACCAGCGCGGCGTTTGTCGAAACTGGCGAGGCCGCCTTCTTCACCGAGGACGCGATCCCGGCGGAGCTGTCGCTGGGCCGCGTGACGCCGGCGCAGATCGCGCGCTTTTTCGAACATCACCGCAGCCCTGCGCTGCCAACGGATTTTGATTGAAAACGGCCGGCGGCTGAATATTAACGCCTGACAACGAAGGATTGACAACATGATGCGCCTGCGCGATCTGGGTCTGACGCCGGGGCGGCTGCGCCCTGGCGCGCACAACGCCATTACCGATGTGCCCGGCGTCAGGGTGGGCCACACGACGCTGATCAGCGGCGACGGCCCGCTGGTGGAGGGGCGCGGGCCGGTGCGCACCGGCGTGACCGCGGTGCTGCCGCACGGCGGCAGCCTGTTCCGCGAGAAGGTGGCCGGGGCCGTCTACGCCATCAACGGCTTCGGCAAGTACATGGGCTTCGAGCAGGTGCGCGAGCGCGGCACGATCGAGACGCCGGTCATCCTCACCAGCAACCTGAGCGTGGCCCGCGCCGGCGACGCCCTGCTGACGTACATGCTGCGCCACAACCCGGACATCGCGCTGACGACCGGGACGGTCAACTGCGTCGTCGGCGAGTGCAACGACGCGCTGCTCAACGACGCGCGCGGGCGGCACATCCAGCCGGAGCATGTGTGGGACGCCATCGAGGGCGCGCGCGGCGGCCCGGTGGCCGAGGGGAACGTCGGGGCTGGGACGGGCACGACCTGCTTCCAGTTCAAAGGCGGCATCGGCACAGCGTCGCGCGTGGTGCTGGATGGACGCTTCACCGTCGGCGCGCTGGTGCAGACCAACTACGGCCAGCGCGCCGACCTGATGGTGCTGGGCGTGCCGGTGGGCCAGCACTTCACCGACGTGTTCATGCCGCAGGCCAACCCCGGCTCGGTGATGATCGTGCTGGCGACCGACGCGCCGTTCTCCGCCGGCCAGCTTGAACGGCTGTGCGTGCGCGTCGCCTTCGGGCTGGCGCGCACCGGCAGCGTCGCCCAGGACCAGAGCGGCGACGCCGTGATCGCCTTCAGCACCGGCAGCACGCAGCCGCACTACCCGGCGCAGGTGGTGGACAGCGCGCCGCGCTTCGTGGACGACAGCCGGGCGCTTGACGAGTTCTTCCTGGCGGTGGTCGAGTCCGTCGAGGAAGCGGTGCTCAACTCGCTGGTGGCGGCGCAGACGATGGTCGGGCGCGACGGCACGACCGTCTACGCGCTGCCGCACGACCGCTTGACGGCGCTCATGCGGCACTACGGGCGCTTATAAGGCTACAACTGCGCCAGCAGGCTGCCGCGCCGGAAGCCGCGGACGCCGTACCACAGCACAAGCGCGACGATCAGCCACAGCGCCAGGCCCAGCGCCAGCGCGAAGCCCCGGTCGAAGGTGATGACGCCGGCGAACTGGCCGATGAGGATGGCGACCACCGGCAGCACGACGACGCTGCCCAACTGGTAGGCTTCCTGAAAAGTGCTGGTGCGCGACGACACCAGCACCATCGCGCCCAGGCCCAGCCCGGCCGCCGCCGGCGCGACCCACAGCACCAGCACCACCCAGGTGAAGTTGGGGAAGAACACGCGCCCCAGCGCCGGCCAGCCGATGAGGTTGACGACCAGCGTGTAGACCAGCATCCCGATGGCCGTCGTCGCCAGCGCCGCCGCCCAGGGCGCGAGCAGCTTGGCGACGTACAGTTCCCGGTCGGTGGTGGGCGTGTAGAGCAGCGCCTCCAGCGTCTTGCGCTCTTTCTCGCCCACGAAGCTGTCCGCGGCGATCACGTTGGCCACCATCAGCGGCAGAATGAGGAACAGCGGCGCGAAGGCGTACACCACGACGTACACGAACAGCCGCGCAGAGTCGCTGGGCAGCGGCGCGAACTCGTCCAGCAGCGCCGGCGGCATCTGCTCCAGCAGCGCGGTCAGGTCGGCAAGCTGCGGGTCGTTGATGTCCACATGGAGCGCGGCGTAGCCCATCGCCCCCGGAACGATCACCAGCAGAATGACCGGGACCAGAATCATCGGCCAGACGACGGCCCGGCTTTGTGACACCACTTTCAGATCCTTGCGCACAATCGCGCGAACCGCGCGCCAGTTCATTCTGCTGCCCCTTTCGTCAGTGTGTGATTGTCAGCCGCGCGCCCGTCGTGGATGGCGAAGTACACGTCCTCCAGCGAGGCTTCCAGCGGCGCGACGCGGTAGACGCGCACGCCGGCGGCCACCAGCGCCGCCAGCAGGCCGGGGATGTCGTCGCGGTGGGTTCCCTGGGCGCAGATCACGCCGCCGTCGGCGCTCAGGTGGCGCAGGCCGGCGCGCTCGCGCAGCACAGCCAGCGCCGCCGCCGCGTCCTCCGGCGCGGTTTCGACCTCGAAGCGCAGCGGCAGGCCGATCTGCTGGCCCAGCGCCCCCGGCGCGCCGATCACCACCATGCGCCCGTGTTCGAGGACGGCCACGCGGTCGCAGACACGCTGCGCCTCGGCCAGGTTGTGTGTGCAGAGAAAGACGGTGTGGCCTTCGCTGCGGCTCTGGTGCTGGATGAGGTCGAGCACCTGGCGCGCCGCCACCGGGTCCAGGCCGGCGGTCGGCTCGTCGAGGAACAGCAGCTCAGGCCGGTGCAGCAGGGCGCGCGCCAGCGCCAGCCGCTGCTTCATGCCCCTGCTGTAGCCGCCGGCCTTCTCGTCGGCGCGCTCCGCCAGGCCGAAGCGTTCGAGCAGCTCGGCGACGCGCCGCCGCACCTCGCCGACGGGCACGCCGTACAGGTCGGCGTAGATGGTCAGGTTCTCGCGGGCCGTCAGGCGCTCGTCGAGCGACGGCGTCTCGGTGAGGACGCCGGTGCGGCGGCG
Organism: uncultured Anaerolineaceae bacterium; assembly: GCA_964508745.1. Classification (GTDB taxonomy): domain Bacteria; phylum Chloroflexota; class Anaerolineae; order Aggregatilineales; family Phototrophicaceae; genus DAOTWC01. The sequence goes on from CAZDVL010000076.1 coordinate 7,133, forward strand.
CAGCGCTGGGCCGTCCGCCGCCGGGTCCAGCCCCAGCACGACGGCCTGGCCGCTGCTGGCGGCCAGCACGCCGTTGAGCAGGCGGACGGTGGTGGTTTTGCCCGCGCCGTTGTGCCCCAGGAAGCCCAGCACCTCGCCGCGCTCGACGCTGAGCGTCAGGTCGTGGACGGCCAGCGTCGCGCCGAAGCGCCGTGTGAGGCCGTGGGTGATGATGACATGCTGTGCGCTCATACGGGGTCCCCCAGCCAATCGTTATCAATAATGATAACATAAACGGGGCCGCCCGGTCAGGGCGAAGCTGGCAAAGCGGCGCGCGGCAATTTTTTTGATGCTGCTCTACAATATGCCAGTTGCCAGCGGCGGCGGCGGAGGGTAAACTGGGGCGATATTCACAAGGGGCGCTGTGCTGCGCGCGCGGGGGGACGGCGGCGTGCGCCGCCGCGCCATATTCTGCACAAGGAGACCACGTGACGAAGCCCAATAAAGCGACCTTGCTGGATTGGTACAGACAGATCGTGCTGATCCGCGAGTTTGAAACCGAGTGCGACCGGCTCTATAAAGAGAAGAAGATCACCGGCGTGTACCTGCACCTGTACAGCGGCCACGAGGCGACCGGCGTCGGCGCGGTGGCCGCGCTGGAGGCGCGCGACCACGTGATCACGGCCTACCGCGACCACGGCATCGCCCTGGCGCGCGGGGTGGACGTGAACGCCTGCATGGCCGAGATGATGGGCAAAAAGACCGGGACCAGCGGCGGCAAGGGCGGCTCGATGCACCTGGCCAGCCGCGCGCACAACTTCTGGGGCGGCTACGCCATCGTCGGCGGGCAGCTTCCGCTGGCGGCGGGCATCGCGCTGGAGGCGCAGTACAACGCCACCGGCGCGGTCGTGCTGTGCTTCACCGGCGACGGCTCCACCAACAACGGCTACTTCCACGAGGCGCTGAACCTCAGCGCCGTCTGGAACCTGCCGGTGGTGTGGCTGATCGAGAACAACCTGGTCGGCATGGGCACGCGCGTCGAGGACGCCAGCGGCCAGCCCGAACTGCACAAGCGCGCCATCGCCTACGGCATGAAGGACATGGGCCGCGTGGACGGCCAGGACGTGGCCGCCGTTCACCAGGTGGTGAGCGAGGCGGCGGCCTACGCCCGCGAACACGGCCCGGCGCTGGTCGAGGCGATGACCTACCGCTACCAGGGGCACGGCGTGTCGGACCGCAGCTTCAACCAGCGGATGCAGCAGGAGCTGATGGAGTGGATCGAACACCGCGACCCGATCACCCTGCTGCGGCACCGGCTGGAGGAGGAGTACAAGAACGTTTCTGCCGAGCTGGACGACATCGAACACAGCGTGGAACGGGTTGTGGCCGAGGCGATCGTGTTCGCGCTCAACAGCCCGGCCCCCACGTATGAGGACCTCATCAATAACGTGTACGTAGAGGATCAGGTGAATGGCTGAGAAAAACCTGCCCCTGCGCGAGGCGCTGCGCCTGGCCCTGCGCGAGGAAATGCTGCGCGACGAGCGCGTGTTCGTGATGGGCGAGGAGGTCGGCGCGTGGCAGGGCACACACCGCGTCACGCGCGGCCTGATGGAAGAATTTGGCAAGAAGCGCGTGCGCGACACCCCCATCAGCGAGATGGCGATCGCCGGGGCGGCGGTCGGCGCGGCCATCGCCGGCCTGCGCCCGGTCGCCGAGCTGATGACGATCAACTTCGCCTTCCTCTCGCTCGACGCGATGGTCAACCACGCGGCGAAAATTCACTATATGTTCGACGGCCAGTTCCGCGTGCCGCTGGTGTTCCGCGCCGCGTCCGGCTGGGGCAACCAGGCGACCGCCACCCACTCGCACACGCCAGAGCCGATCTTCGCCCATTTCCCCGGCCTGTACGTGGGCTGCCCGTCCACGCCCGCCGACGCCAAAGGGATGCTCAAGGCCAGCATCCGCAGCGACAACCCGGTGCTGTTCACCGAGAGCATCGCGCTCTACTCCAAGCCCGGCCCGGTCCCCGACGACGAGGACTTCGTGCTGCCGATCGGCAAGGCCGATGTTAAGCGCGAGGGGCGGCACGTGACGCTGGTGTCCTACGCGCGCGGCGTGGACTGGTCGCTGGAGGCCGCCGCCGCGCTGGCGAAGGACGGCATCGAGTGCGAGGTCGTTGACATGCGCTGGCTGCGCCCGCTGGACATGGCGACGGTCTACGAGAGCTTCAGGAAAACCAACCGCTGCGTCGTGGTGGAGGAAAGCCTGCCGATGTACAGCTTCGGCAGCGAGATCGCGGCGCGCCTTCAGGATGAGATGTTCGACTACATGGACGCGCCGGTCAAGCGCGTGACGGCGATGGACGTGCCGCTGCCCTACGCGCACGATATTGAGCTGATGGCGCTGCCCGACGCCCAGAAGGTGATCAACGCGGTGCGGCAGATTGTGTGAGCGCGCAGAGGCCGGTCGTCAGCCGTCAGCCAAGACCTGAAGACCGGGGGACTGAAGCCTGAAAACTGAGGACTGAAGATGGCGACTGAAATCACGCTGACAATGGATGGCACGCTGCTGAACTGGCTCAAGGACGTGGGGCAGGCGGTCAGCAGCGGCGAGGTGATCGCCGAGATCGAGGCCGACAAGGCCACCGTGGAGGTCGAGGCGACGGCGGACGGCGTGCTGCGCGAACAGCGCGCCAAACCCGGCGAGGAGCTGCGGGAAGGGGCGGTGATCGCCGTGATTGGCGCCAGCGGCGAGGCCGCGCCGCCCACCGGGCAGGCAGAGGCGCCGGCGGCGGGCGCGCCCGCCGGGCCGGCCGGGGCGGCTGTGCCGCCCGCCGCCGACGCTGACGGGCGCATCAAGGCGTCGCCGCTGGCGCGCCGCGTGGCCGAGGAAAAGGGCCTGGACCTGAGCCGTGTCAGCGGCAGCGGCCCCGGCGGGCGCATCGTCAAGGCCGACGTGGACGACTTCCGGCCCGGCAGCGCGCTGCCGGTTGTGTCGGCCGCCGCCCTGCCCGCGCCGGGGCTGGCCGCGCCCCCGGCGCGCCGGCTGCCCGAAGGGCCGGACGTGGAAATTATTGACCTGACGGCGCTGCGCCGGCGCATCGTGGCCGTGACCGTCGAGAGCAAGCAGTGGACGCCGCATTTCTACGTCACGATTGAGATTGACGTGGCCGACCTGCTCAAGCTGCGCCGGCTGCTCAACGAAAGCCTGCCGGAGGGCGCGGTTAAAATCAGCGTGAACGACATGCTGGTGAAGGCGACGGCGCTGACGCTGCGCGACTTCCCCAACCTGAACACGCATTTCTACGGCGACAAGCTGGTACGCCACCGGCGCATCAACATCGGCATCGCCGTGGCGCTGCCGCAGGGCGGCCTGATGTACGTCGTGGCGCAGGACGCCGACCGCACCGCGCTGGGCACGCTGGCCGCCATCAACAAGGCCCGCATCCAGCGCGCGCGCGAAGGCAAGGTTAAGCCGGAGGACATCAGCGGCGCGACCTTCTCCACCAGCAACCTGGGGCCGTACAGCACTGAGCATTTCAGCGCCATCATCAACCCGCCAGAGGCCGGCATCCTGGCGATTGGCGCGGCGCAGAAAGTGCCGGTCGTGCTGCCCGACGGCGCGCTGGGCGTGGGCGAGCGCATGAAGGTGACGATCAGCGTGGACCACCGCGTCAGCGACGGGGCCGAGGGCGCGCTCTATCTGCAGGCGTTCAAGGACCTTATCGAACACCCGCTGCGCCTGCTGCTGTAGGCCGGCGCAGCGTCAGCCGGGCGTCGCCAGCGCCTGCCGCGCGGCGGTGTTCTGCGGGTCAAGCGCCAGCACGCGCTGGAAGTGCTGGCGCGCGCGCGCCGCGTCGCCGGCGCCGCGGTACGTCTCGGCCAGCAGCAGCAGCACGTCCACGCTGGCCGCGTCCGGGTTCATGGCCTGCATCGCGTCCCAGGCGTAAGCCGCCAGCAGCGGCTGCCCCTGGTCGCGGCGGTAGAAGCCCCAGGTGCTCAGCTCGCTGGCCATCGCGCCGGGGTCCTCCAGCCGGCGAAAGACGGCGGCGGCGTCCTGCGCGCGGCCGGCCCAGGTGTAGGCCAGCCCCAGCCCCTTGAGCGCCGCCGGGTTGTCCGGCTCGGCGGCGGCGGCCGTCTCCAGCAGCGGCACCGCGGCGTCAAACTCCCCCAGTGTGACATTCAGGTTGCCCAGGCGGCGGCTGGCGCTGGGCCAGCCCGGCGCCTGCTCCAGCGCGGCGGCATAGCGCAGCAGCGCCTCGTCGTAGAGCGCGAAGCGCTGCGCCGCGCTCAGGTCCGGGGCCAGCGCGGCCTGCGTTTCGGCCAGCGCGCCCAGGTTGGTGTCCCAGGCGGCGGTGAGCTGCGGCCTGAAGATCGCGCCGGCTGCCAGCAGCAGCAGCAGCAGCGCGACCGGCAGCAAACGCGGGATGTAGCGCAGGCTGACCTCGGTGTGCTGCCGCCAGTAGGCCTTGTGCAGCGCCTGCCGCCCGCTGGCGACGGTCAGGCCGATGAGCGCGAACAGCAGCGGCAGCAGCAGCAGCGCGCCGCTGTCGTACTGCTGCGCGTCGAACAGGCCGTGCAGCAGCGTGGCGGTCACGCCCAGCCAG
>CAZDVL010000077.1:0-11482 GCA_964508745.1 uncultured Anaerolineaceae bacterium
CCTGGCGACGGGCGCGCGCCCGTTGATTCCCGCCATCAGCGGCCTGGACAGCGTGCCCTACATCACGTATGAGCAGGTGTTCGACCTGGAGACGCTGCCGGCGCGGCTGATCATTGTTGGCGCGGGGCCGGTGGGCATCGAGCTGGCGCAGGCGCTGCAGCGCCTGGGCGCGCAGGTCACCGTGATTGGCAAGCAGGTGCTGCCGCGCCTGGATCGTGAGGCGGCGGCGCTGGTGGCGGCGGCGCTGGCGCGCGAGGGCGTGCGGTTCGTGGAGGCGCTGGCGACGGACGCGGCGGTTGAGGGCGCTGAGGTGGCCGTGCGCGCGGGCGGGCAGGTCCTGCGCGCCGACCGTCTGCTGCTGGCCGCGGGGCGCGCGCCCAACGTCGCCGGGCTGGGGCTGGAACAGGCGGGCGTCGCCTGCTCGGACGCGGGCATCCAGGTGGACCGCAGCCTGCGCACCAGCGCGCCGAATATCTACGCGGCGGGCGACTGTGTGGGCAGCTATCAGTTCGCGCACTTCGCCGGCTGGCAGGCGCTGGCGGCGGCGCGCAACGCGCTGCTGCCGCTGGCGGTCAAGGGCTTCGCCGATGTCGTGCCTTGGGCGCTGTTCACCGACCCGGAGGCGGCGCAGGTGGGGCTGACCGAGGCGCAGGCGCAGAATTTACACGGCGGCGACGTGCGCGTGACCCGGCGCGAGCTGGCGCAGGTGGACCGCGCCGTCAGCGACGGCCAGGCCGACGGCTTTATCAAGGTGGTGCACACCGGCGCGGGCAGGCTGCTGGGGGCGACGATTGTCGCGCCGCGCGCCGGCGAGACCATCACCGAGTTCGCGCTGGCGCTGGCGCTGGGGCTGAACGCCGCCGCGCTGGCGAAGGTGATTCACGTTTACCCAACGTACTCAGCGGGCGCGCAGCTCGCGCTGGCCGACATCGCCGCCGGGCAGGCCCTCAGCGGCCTGAACAGGCGGGCGCTGAGGGAGTTAGCGCGCTGGCAGGCGCGCTGACCGCCCTCTCAGCCTCTGACCCCCTATCCCCGGCTCTTCCCCCGCTGGCGCAGGGGAAGGGAGCGAGACACAACTCCGGCGCGCTCAGCGGGCAAAGCCAGCCGACACGCCGCCGTCCACGCTCAGCATGGCGCCGGTGGTTTTGGCGCTGCGCGGCCCGGCCAGGAACGCGATCGCCTCCGCCAGGTCCTCCGGGTAGATTTCGGTCTTGAGGACGTTGCGCTGGCTGTAGTACTTGCCCAGGTCCTCGACGGCGATGCCGTACTGTTTGGCGCGCGCCTCTTTCCACTCGGTGGACCAGATGGCGCTGCCCTGGATAACGGCGTCGGGCAGCACGCTGTTGACGCGGATGCCGTGCGGGCCGCCTTCTTCCGCCAGGCAGCGCGCCATGTGGACTTCGGCGGCTTTGGCGGCGCTGTAGGCCAGCGCGCCCTTGCCGGCCACCACCGAGTTTTTGCTGGCAACGAACACCATCGTCCCGCCGATGCCCTGCGCCTTCATCACCTTGAAGGCCTCGCGCGCCATCAGGAAATAGCCCGTCACCAGGATGTCGGTGTTGCGCTGGAACATCTCCAGCGTGGTGTCCTCGACCGGCGCGCCGCCAGCGATGCCCGCGTTGTTGATGAGGATGTCCAGGCCGCCGTAGGCCAGCACCGCCTGCCGCACCGCGTTGATGACGGCGCTCTCGCTGGTGACATCGGTGTGGACGAACAGCGCGCGGCCCTCGCCGTGTTTCTTTTGAATATCCGCCGCGACTTCTTCGCCGCCTTCAGTGTTGATGTCGGCGATCACCACGTGCGCGCCGTCCTGTGCCAGGCGGTAGGCGACCGCCCGGCCGATGCCGCTGGCCGCGCCGGTGATGAGCGCGACGCGCCCGGCGAAGTCGCGGTCGGGCGGGGCCAGCCGGAGCTTGTAGAGTTCCAGCGGCCAGTATTCGATGTCGTAGGCTTCCTTAGCCGTCAGGCTGACGAAGCTGCCGACCGCCTCGCTGCCGCCGATCACGGCGATCGCGCGGTGATAGAGCTGGCGGCTGACATCGGCGTTCTTCACGTCTTTGCCGGTGTTGACCATGCCCAGGCCGGGGATGAGAATCACGCGCGGGGCCGGGTCGCGCAGTTCGTCGCCCGGCTCTTTGTTGGCCTCGAAATACTCAATATAGCGCTGCTCATAGCCGGCGATGCCCTGGCGCAGGCGGTCGGCCAGCGCGTCCACGCCGTCGCCCGGCCGCCAGTCCACGTAAAGCGGCTGGCGCTTGACGTGCACCAGGTGGTCGGGGCAGGCCGCGCCCAGTTGGCTGACCTCGCCGGTGCGCCCGCTGCCGACCATGTCCAGCACCTCGTCGCTGTCGTCGTACTGAAGGACCGCCGGCTTATGCTGCGAGACGGCCCCGCGGATCACCGGCAGCACCTGCGCCATGATCTCGCGGCGGGCGGCCTGATCCTTGTAGGCGGGGACAGCGAGGTCGCCAAAGACGCGCTTGCCCACGCGCCGGCTGGCGATGTAGTCCTCGGCCTCCTGGATGACGCGGATGGTGTTCTCGTAGGTGGTTTTGCTGTCTGGCCCCCAGGTGACCAGGCCGTGCTTGCCCATCAGCACCGCCTCGATGGCCGGGTTTTCGCGCACCTTGCCGCCGATCCACTGGCTGAGGGTGAAGCCGGGGCGGATGTAGGGCACGTAGGCGGCGCGGCTGCCGTAGACGCGGCGGCCTTCGGCCTCGGCGTCGGGCACGCACATCAGGCTGATGATGGCGTCGGGGTGGGTGTGGTCAACGTGTTTGTGCGGCACGAAAGCGTGCAGCAGCGTCTCGATGCTCTGGCGCGGGCGGCCCGGCTCGAAGGCGGTGCGCTCCAGGTACGCGACCATCTCCTCGTCGCTCATGGCTTCGCGCTGAAACAGCGGCTCGATCTCGTCCAGGCGCAGCAGGGCGAACTGGTGCTCTTTGATGGTCTGCACGTCGGAACCGGACGCTTTGACGGCCAGCACCTCGACCTGCCGCCCGACGTGGTCGGTCAGCGTCAGCTTGGCGCTGGTGTTGCCGCCGTAGATGTTGACGACGGCCCGGTCGAAGCCCAGGATATTGCTGCGGTACACCAGGCCGTCAAGGTCGGGGAGGCGGGCGGCAGCGGTGTCATTCCAGAAATTGTGTGGCATAGTCGTTTGTCCTCGGTGTGCAAAGCGCGTTCACAAACCTAGATTAGCGTCAGCGTGACTTCCGCCGGCGGCAGGCGCGGCGTTGTCGCGCGGATGGTCACTGTGCCCGGCTGGCGCTGCGCCTTCACGTACAGCGCGGCCTGCCCGCCCATGACAGCGAACGGGTTTTCGCCGATCAGCTCTGCCGGGCCGGCAAGCTCGAAGCTGACGATCTGGTTGGTAAAGGGCAGGCGGCTGCCATATTTATCCACAATGCTGAAGGCCAGCCGCGTCATGTCCGCGCCGTCGGCGCGCAGCTCGGCGTCGTCCAGCGCGAGCAGCAGCGCGCTCGGCAGGCCGCCCGCGGCCATACGCTGTTCAGCGACAGCTTCGCCGTTAATATAACCGACCAGGCGCAGGTCATCGAAACTGCGCCCGCCCCACAGCAGGCCCAGCCCGCGCACCGTGAACGGCGGGTGCGGCAGATGCGGATAATTCTCGGTGTCCGGTTTGAAGCGCTTGAACAGCGTGCCGCCGGTGTAGACCTCGACCTCATCGCAGTTAGAGAAGATCACCAGCGGGTCGATGCCGCCTTCGCTGCGGTCGCCCATCGTCCAGACGGTGGCGGCCTGCAGGACGACGCGCTGCTGCGGCGAGATCTGGCTGCCGTAGAAATGGGCGGCGTACTTGGGCAGGCGGAAGATGTCCATGACGCCGTGATAGCAGATGCGGTCGCCAGAGCCAAACTCTGCGTGTGTGTTGTAGTCGAACGCGCACCAGCCGATCGCCCCGGCCACGCGCGCCATGCCCATCTGCTTGTTCTGGATGCGGGCGTGCCGCAGCGCGTGTTCCAGCAGACGGTCCTCACCGTCCCAGACTTTGGTCGGGAACATATGGCCGTTGAACTCGGTCACCAGGTGCGGCGTGTGCAGCGGCTCGCGCACGTCGTTGGAGAAGTCGTTGAAGGTGTACACGTCCTCCAGAAACTCGCTCTCCATAAAAAAGCGCACGCCGCCCGTCTGCCGGGTGGGGTCAAGCTGGTGGGCCAGCTCGTTGGTGCGGGTGTAGAAGGCCGTGTTATCCCACGATTCGTTGATGCGCACGCCCCACAGCACGATCGAGGGGTGGTTGCGGTCGCGCACGATCATCGCCTCAACATCGCGCAGGCTGATGCCCTGCCAGTCGTCGTCGCCGATGTGCTGCCAGCCGGGGATTTCCTCGAACACCAGCAGGCCGATCTCGTCGCAGCGGTCGAGGAAGTGCGGCGACTGTGGGTAGTGTGAGGTGCGCACGATGTTACAGCCCAGCTCAAATTTGACGATGTCGGCGTCGCGGCGCTGGAGGCGCGCCGGGGCCGCCGCGCCGATGTAAGGGTAGGTCTGGTGGCGATTGAGGCCGATCAGCTTGAGCGCCTGCCCGTTCAGGTAGAAGCTGCCGTCGTCGCTGAAGCGGGCTTCGCGGAAGCCGAAGCGCACGCGCGCGCTGTCCAGCAGCGTAAGCGCGCCGCCGCTGTCCTCGCGCGCGATGCTGGCCTCAAAATAATAGAGCGCCGGCTCGTCGAGCGACCACAGCGCGGGCGGCACGGCGAAATCAGCGCGGTCGAAATGGCCGCTCAGCGTGGCGCTGTCGCCGGCGCTGACCTGAAAGCTGACCTCGCGGCGCGCCAGGTACTGGCCGGCCGCGTCGGTGACGGCGATGCGCGCCCGGCCCGCGATGCTGCGCGGGTGGCGGTTGGCCAGGCGAATGTCGAAGCCCAGCCTGAGATCGTCGCTCAGGACGTGCTGCGGCTGGATGAACAGATCCCTGATTTCGCACGGGTCGGTGTAGCGCAGCCAGACATCGCGGTAGATGCCGCCGAACGTCAGATAATCCACCACGCCGCCGTAAGGCGGGATGTCCGGACGCTCGCTGGAGTCCAGGTGGACGGTGAGCAGGTTATCGCCAGACTCGTTAAGATAAGGCGTGATGTCGAAGGAAAAGGGCGTGAAGCCGCCCTCGTGATCGCCCAGAGTGTGCCCGTTGAGGGAGACCGTGCAGGCGATCATCGCGCCGTCAAACTCGACAGACACCTGCCGGCCAGCGCGCGGTTGGGGCAGGCGGAAGCGCTTGCGGTAGGTGGAGGTGAACTGATAGTCCTGGTTGTCGAAGTTGTGATGCGGCAGGATAATATTGCTGTGCGGCAGCGTCACCGGGGCGAAGTCAGCGTCGGGGCGGTCAACGCTGACTTCGGCGGGAAGAAAAAGCCAGTCGTCGTTAAACAACAGCCGGGTTCTCAAAACAGGGTCCTTTTCAGATCAAGCTGGCCGTTCACTGCCGCCTATTATACACCGCGGGCGGCGATCAGTCCGCCAGATGTTGCGCCGTTCCGCCGATATGCGACAATACACGCAGAAGCGATGGCGAGGTTCGGAGGGGCATGGCAGGGGCAGGACGGTTGATCGGCAGGCGCTATATCGTCCACGACACGCTTGGCGCCGGCGGCATGGGCGTTGTGTACCGCGCGACCGACCGGCTCACCGGCCAGGTGGTCGCGCTGAAACAGGTCACATCTGTTGATGTAGACGGCACGCCGGCGCTGCACCAGACTCCCGCTGACCTGCGGCTGGTGCTGGCGCAGGAATTTCGCGTGCTGGCGGCGCTGCGACACCCGAACATCATCAGCGTGCTGGATTACGGCTTCGACGCCGACGGCCAGCCGTACTACACGATGGACCTGCTGGACGACGCGCTCACGATTCTGGAGGCGGGGCGGGGGCGCCCGCTCGCGGTCCGCGTTGACCTGCTCACGCAAAGCCTGCAGGCGCTGGACTACCTGCACCGCTGGGGCATCCTCCACCGCGACCTGAAGCCGGAGAACATGCTGGTCACGGGCGGCCAGGTGAAGCTGCTCGATTTTGGTCTGGCGCTGCGCCGCGAGCAGGCCCTGCCTGACCAGGTGATGGGCACGCTGACGTATATCGCGCCGGAGGTCCTCCAGGGGATGCCGGCGACTGAGAGCAGCGACCTGTACGCCGCCGGGGTGATCGCTTACGAGCTGTTCACCCAGCAGACGCTTTACGATGCGCAGCCGGTTTCGTCGCTCATCCACCAGATCATTAACCAGCCGGCCAGCTTCGCCGCGGCGGAGATTGGCCCGGAGCTGAGCGCTATGCTGGACCGCCTGCTGGCCAAAACGCCGGCGCAGCGTTACGCATCTGCGGCGGCGGCGCTGGCGGCGCTGCGCGCGGCCAGCGGCACAGACGCGCCGCCAGAATCGGCGGCCATCCGCGAGAGCTTCCTGCAGGCCGCGCCGTTCGTCGGGCGCGAGGCCGAGCTGAAACTGCTGACGCAGGCCCTGGGCGACGCGCTGGACGGGCGCGGCAGCGCCTGGCTGGTGGGGGGCGAGAGCGGGGTCGGGAAGTCGCGCCTGCTGGACGAGGTGCGCACGGCGGCGCTGGTGCGCGGGGCGCACGTCGTCGTCGGGCATGCGGCGCGCGAGGGCGGCCTGCCGTATGACCCCTGGCGCGCCATGCTGCGCCGCCTGGCGCTGCTGGCGGACATCAGCGACGAGGACGCCGCTGTGCTGCGCGACCTGGTGCCCGACATTGGCGACCTGCTGGGGCGCAGCATCCCGTCGCCCGTGGTGATCGAGGCCGGCGCGTCCCAGGCGCGCCTGCTGGGCGTGATATCGGGCCTGCTGCGGCGCATCGGCGACCCGCTGATGCTGATCGTGGAGGACGCCCACTGGGCCAGCTCGGAGACCTTCGCCCTGCTGCGGCAGGTGAGCCAGCTCGCGCCGGAGCTGCGCCTGCTGCTGCTGGGCGCGTACCGCGACGATGAGCGCGCTGACCTGCCCGGCCTGCTGCCCGACCTGCGCCTGATCCAGCTTCGACGCCTGGCGCCCGGCGACATCGCCCGCCTGAGCGCGGCGATGCTGGGCGCCGGCGGGCAGCAGCCGGCCGTCGTGGACCTGCTGCTGCGCGAGAGCGAAGGCAACGTCTTTTTCCTGGTCGAGGTGGTGCGGGCGCTGGCCGAGGAAGCCGGACAGTTGGAGCTGGTCGGCACGATGGCGCTGCCCGATCACGTCTTTGCCGGCGGCATGCAGCGCCTGGTCGCGCGCCGGCTGGTGCGCGTGCCGGGTTACTGGCGCGGGCTGCTGGAGGTCGCCGCCGCCGCGGGCCGGCAGGTTGACCTGACGCTGATGCGGGCGGTCAGCCCGGACGCCAGCTTCGACGCCTGGCTGGCGGACTGCGCCGCCGCCGCGGTGCTGGAAGTGCACGACGGCGCGTGGCGCTTCACGCACGAAAGGCTGCGCGACGGCATCCTGATGACTGTGCCGCAGGCCGCGCGGCGCGCCCTGCACCTGCGGGTGGCGTGGGCGCTGCGGCACATCTACGGCGACGAACGGGCGGCGGCGCTGGCCTATCACTATAACATGGCTGGCGAGAAGGACGAGGCGGCCTATTATACCGGGCTGGCCGGCAACGCCATGCTCGAAGCCAGCGCCTACCAGGAGGCGCTGGTCTACCTGGAGCGGGGGCTGGCGCTGCTGGGCAGGCCGGCGAATGACCGCGACCGGCGGCGGATCGTGCTGCTGAAGCTGCGCACCGGCTATGCGTACTGGGGCGTGAGCCAGTATGACCGCGCGGAGTCGCTGTTTCATGAAAGCCTGGCGCTGGCGCAGGAGCTTGGCAGCCGGGTGGACATGGCGGAGGCGATCCAGGGGCTGGGCGATGTCGCCCGCCGGCGCGGGCGCTATCACGAGGCGCGGACACACTTTGAGGCCGGCCTGGCGCTGTGTCGCGAGGATGGCGGCCGGGCGGCGGTCGCGCAGGCGCTGGCCCGCGTGGCTGTGATTCTGCGCATCGAGGGCGACTACGCCGAGTCGAGGCGGTATTACCTGGAAAGCCTGGACATCTACGCCGCGCTGGGGCAGACTGAACGGATGGCGACTGTTCAGAGCGGGCTGGGGCTGATCGCCAGCGATATGGGCGATTACGACCTGGCGCGCGAATACCTGCTGGCCAGCCTTGCCATCGCCCGCCGGGTGAACAACCCCATCGGGACGGCCCTCATGCTGACCGGGCTGGCGTGGATTGATTATCTCAGCGGCCGCTACACCGACGCGCTGGAGCGCTCGCTGGAAAGCCTGGCGATGTGCCGCGCGGTGAGCGACCGCTGGATGATTGCCAACAACCTGGGGAATCTGGGTAAAATCGCGCTCAGGCTGGGCGACCAGGCGGCGGCCCGGCGCTATTTCGTGGAGGCGCTGGCGACTTCCAGCACCATTGGCGCGGTGCCGCTGACGCTCGAAATTCTGCCCGGCGTGGCGAGCATGTATCACGAGCAGAACATGCCAGGGCGCGCCCTGGCGCTGTTGGGGCTGGCCCTGAGCCACCCGGCTACATACAGTGAAGTGCAGGCGCAGGTCGAGCCGCTGCTGAGGGCGCTGCGCGCGGCGCTTTCGGCGGAACAGGCGGACGCTGCGCTGGAGCAGGGGCGCTCCCTTGACCTGGCTCAGGTAGTAGGTGAGATCATCAATGATGAACAGAATTAAGCGCGTGGTATGCGGCCTCGCCCTGGCGCTGCTGGCGACAGCCGCCTGGGGGGGACAGATGCTGTCTGCCCAGGGCGGCGGGGCCAAACTTGAGTGTTCGTTTGACCAGCCGTACCTGTGTGTGGGGCGGTATATCGAGGTGACGGATTTCAACGGCCGCGGGCTGGCGGGCCGAGTCTATGGCATCACGGTGGCCGGCGAGGGCTTCAACCTGGACGGCCATTTTATTCGCGGCAGCGCGCGCGACCAGATCACTATCCTGGAGCAGCGCAGCGGCGAACAGGTCACGCTCGACCTGGCCAGCCTGGCGAGCATCCGCGACCTGGGGGCGACGCCGCCGCCGGCGGACGGCAGCGCCGCGCTTGACGTGCTGCTGGTCGTCAGCGCCGCGCTGCTGCTGGCGCTGGTTGTGCTGCTGCTGCGGCGGGAGCGCGTCAGCGCGCCCGCGCCGGCCCAGGGGCCGCTGCCCGCCGTCAGCGTCGCAGCCGCGCCGTCGGCGCTGGCGGTGACGCGCGCCGACGCGCAGGCGTTTCTTGACCGTGAGCCGCCGCTGCCGGCGCTGTTCGACGCCGCGCGCGTGCCCGTCGGCGCGTTGAACGACGCCGGGCTGCCGGTGGATGAGGTGACGTACCTGGCGGTCGGCGGCGGCATGGGCAGCTTCACCTGGGCCGATTACCTGCGTATTATGGGCGTGGACGCGGCGCAGATTATGGCGATCGGCGCGACGGCCCACCCTTACGACGTTTGCCGCCGGCTGTGCCACACGGCCCAGCTTTCGGACGGCGACCGGCTGCGCAGCGACTCCGGCTCGACGCCCGACAACCTGTGGGGCTGGCCGGGCTATGCCCTGCGCGAAGGCTGGCGCGAGCTGCGGCGCGGCAGAGTCGGCGCGGCGCTGGGGCTGCTGTGGCAGCTTGCGGCTGAAACGGCGCTGGCGGAGCCGTACACGCCGCGCGTCGGGGATGTGTTCGCGTCGGTGGACCGCGAGGCGCAGCGTATCAACTGGTATGACATACGCCGGGCCGGCGTGGTAAGCTGCCTGCGGAAAACCGACGACGGGCGTTACGCGGCGGTCTACGCGCACTATGACGGCGAACGCTGGTCGCGGCGGGTTGTGCTGGCGCGTTATGTGCAGGTGGCGACCGGCGCTGCCGGGCCGCTGCTGCTGCCAGAGCTGCTGGATTACCGCGCGCGCACCGGCGACGCTGTCCACGCCGTCAACGCCTATGAGGACCACGAGCACGTTTTCGCGGCGCTGGCCGACAAGGGCGGCGTCGTGGTGCTGCGCGGGCGCGGCATCACGGCGGCGGCGGAGCTGGAGCGGCTGGCGGCGGTGCGCGCGCAGAACCCGACGGTGTGTGTGCTGCACATCATGCACGCGCCGGTGCCCGCAAACGCGCGCGTGGGCCGGGCGTCGCGGCCGGTGCTGCACCACTGGACGCTTCAGCCGTACAACTGGCCGAAGTCGTTTTTTGGCGGCACCTGGCAGGCGAAGCTTGAACGGGCGGACGGCGGGCAGCGGCGTTTTCTGCTGACCGCGCTGGGCGGCGTGACCACGCCGCCGCGCCGCGACTTTGTCGGCGTCGTGCGGCGCGGGCTGCGTGAGGGCTGGTATCAGGTGTACCTGGGCAGGCTGGCGCACATCAACAGCGAGAACGGCACGCTGCTGGTCGGCGCGCACGACCTGACCGACCAGCCGGCGGCGCTGTTCGCCGCTGATTACCTGATTGACGCGACCGGGCTGGACACGGACATCAGCAGCAGCCCGCTGCTGGCTGACCTGGCGCAGCATTACGGGCTGGCGCGCAGCGCGTGGGGCAACCTGGAGGTCAGCGCCGATTTCGAGCTGGCGCAGATGCGCAACGAGGGCGGGCGCGTGTTCGCCGCCGGGGTGATCACGGCGGGCGGGTTTTATGCGCCGGTGGACAGCTTCTTCGGCCTCCAGTTTGCGGCGCAGCGCAGCCTGGACGCGCTGGCGCAGGCGGGCGCGCCGGGCGTGCGCCGGCTGGACGGCTGGCGCTCGTTCAGCCAGTGGTTCAGATGGGCGAGGGGGGAACGGCCATGACGATGACACTTTACGGGCGCTGGCAGACGCGCGCGCTGGTGCTGTGGACGGCGGGCCTGCTGATCACGCTGTTGTTCGGGCTGACCTACGGCGATCTGCTCACGCCGCTGGCGCTGCTGCTGTATGTGACGCTGCTGGGGCTGGGCTGGGACGCGCTCTATCACTACCTGCAGGGCTTCCGCTGGGAGGGCGACTGGCCGCCGCTGTTCCAGTTGTTCGGCGGGCTGGCCGAAGGGCTGCTGGTGTGGGCGCTGGCGAGCGGAGGCCTGCCGGGCGTCAGCCCGGCGCTGACGTTCGGCCAGTTCGCGGCGCACTATCTCACGGTGCTGCTGGTGGCGCTGGCGCTGATGCTGGGGCCGGTTAAAACGATGTTTCCTCGCTGGCGCTATCGCGGCGGCCAGTGGTTCTGATTATTTGCACCGGAAAGGTTTCTTTTGATGAACATCCCCACGTTTCGAGACGTGCTGCGGGCGCGCCAGCGTATTCAGCCGTACCTGCTGCCCACACCGCTGCACCGCTACCCGGCGCTGGACGACCTGATCGGGACGGCGGTGTACGTTAAGCACGAGAACTACCAGCCCATCGGCGCGTTCAAGGTGCGCGGCGGCATCAACCTGGTGTCGCAGTTGACGCCCGACGAGCGCCGGCGTGGGCTGATCGCCGCCTCGACCGGCAACCACGGCCAGTCGGTGGCGTATGCGGCGCGGCTGTTTGACGTGGTGGCGCGCATCGTCGTGCCGGAGGGCGC
>CAZDVL010000078.1:0-11351 GCA_964508745.1 uncultured Anaerolineaceae bacterium
TTCACACTTGCCGAAGTGGCGGAATTGGCAGACGCGCTACGTTCAGGGCGTAGTTCCCTTACGGGAGTGTGGGTTCGACTCCCACCTTCGGCACACGCAGCAGCCCGGTTTGCCGCCGGGCTGTTTTCTTTGTATAGTCAGGCTAACGGACGCGCCTTTGTGGACGGTGTGGCGGGGCAGATGGCAGAAGGCACACAACAGCGCCCAGAGCGCCAGCGCACGCGCCAGCTTTCCGGCGTGCAGGTGATGTTCGCCGCCATCCTGGCGATTGGCCTGCTGCTGGCGATCAACTTCAGCAGCCGCATCACCGCCAGCCAGCCGCTTCAGGAAGCCTATGATCGGGTGCAGGCTGAGATCGGGGCGCTGCGGCGCGAACAGGCGGAGCTGATCCGCCAGCGCGATTATGTGCGCAGCGACGCTTATGTCGAGAACTGGGCGCGCAGCGAGGGCAAAATGGTGCGCCCGGACGAGGTGCTGGTCATCCCGCTGCCCGACCACGCCGCCGCCGCGCCCACGCCGGCCCCGGCCCCTGAGCAGGCGCAGATCGAGGTTGAAACGCGGCCGCCGCGCCCGGAACCCTGGACGCTGTGGTGGGCGCTGTTTTTTGACAGCGCGCCGCCTCAGGTGGCAGGGCCGGCCAGGTGAGGGGGCTGCGCGCCGATGAGCGCGGCCACAGTGGCGGGCACGCCGTCCGCGCCGGCGGTGAGGGCCTGCCCAGGCTGCGCCTGCGCCAGCCGCACCACGCCGACCGCGAACACCTCACCCAACGGCGACCGCGCGCTGCTGGTGAGCTGGCCGGCCTGCCTCCCGTCACAGAACAGCGGCGCGGGCGCGTCTATCATGCGCGCTAAATCCAGCCGCACCAGCGTTTTCGCCAGCCGGCCCCGGCTCTCCATGCGGGCGATGATTTCCTGGCCGGTGTAGCACCCCTTGCTGAAGCTGATTTCGTCCCACAGGCCCACTTCCAGCGGCAGATAGTCAGCGCTCAGCTCGCGGCCCGCGCCGGGCACGCCGGCGCGGATGCGCAGCACGTTGTAGGTCAGCGACCCGGCAGGCAGCAGCCCGGCGGCGATCAGCGCGTTCCAGACGGCGGGCGCGCCGTCCTGCGGCACGACCAGCGTCCAGCGGCAGCCGCTTAACGGCCTGCGGCTGGCGGCGATGACCGGCACGCCGCCGACCGTCACAGCGGCGGCGCGCAGCTCGCCGGGCGCGGGCGGCGCGCCCGGCCACAGCGTGGGCAGCAGCGCGGCGGCCTGCGGGCCGTGAATGTCGAGCAGGTGGTGCGACGCGGCCAGGTTGGACAGGCGCACGTCGTCGCTGAAGAAGATGTTCCGGCCCAGGTAGGCGGCCAGCGGCGCGCCCCGGCCCGGCTCGCCCAGCAGCAGCGCCTGCTCGCCCAGGTGATAGACGGCCGCGCGGTCGAGGATGCGGGCGGCGGCGTCGGTGAACACGGTCGGGCGCCCCGCGCCGGCGGGCAGGCTGTTGAGGTCGTTGGTCGAGATGCGGTGCAGCAGGTCCAGGCGCTGCCCGCCGGCCAGCGCCAGCCGCGCCTCGTGCGAGCGATCCAGCGCCACCGCGCCGGCCAGCGCCGCGCGGTACTCGCCCGCCTGGTCGCCGTAGTGCAGCGGGATGCCGTCAGGGGCCAGCGCCGCGCCCAGCGCAAGGTGGGCGTCGCGCAGCGCCATCACAGCGCCCCAGGGGCGCGCGCGGGTTCAGCCAGCGCGCGGACAGCGGCCAGCACGTCGGGTTCGAGGCCGGCGGCGGTGTACGGAACCCACGACCAGCCGGGCGGCGGCGCGCTGCGCTGCGGCAGCAGGTAGAGATAGGTAAAGGTGACCGCTTTGGCGCCGTTGTGCGTTTCGACGTGGATGGCCGACGGCGGCAGGAACGACCCCTCGAACGGGCTGTCGCCGGGGCGCGCCAGCAGCGCGGACGAGGTTTCGATGTTCAGGCTGTCGCGCAGGTAGCGCAGGGCGGCCTCGTGGGGGATCTCGCCGCTGGCCAGCGGCAGGTGCGCCAGCGAGGCCGCCGGCAGCAGCACGTCGCCGTTGTAGACGGGCACAACGGCGGCGGCGCTGCTGATCTGGCCCGCCGGCGTGCCGCGCAGGTGGCGCTCGCGCTCGTGCTGGAGAATCTCAAGCAGGCGGGCGGATGCGTGATCCACATTGTCGTTGACGATGGTGTAGTCGCAG
The DNA here is from genome assembly GCA_964508745.1 of uncultured Anaerolineaceae bacterium. Taxonomy (GTDB): domain Bacteria; phylum Chloroflexota; class Anaerolineae; order Aggregatilineales; family Phototrophicaceae; genus DAOTWC01. The sequence goes on from CAZDVL010000078.1 coordinate 2,193, forward strand.
AGGGGCGCGAACGCCATCTCGGTGGGCACGCGCTTAAGCCGTTCGGCGATTTCTTCCTCCGAGTCGCCGCGCTTGCGCATCCGTTCGATCAGCGCCTCGATAGTCGGCGGCATGATAAACACCAGCACGCTGTTCTGCGGGTACAGCGAGCGAATGTACGTCGCGCCCAGCACCTCGATGTCGGCGATCAGGTCGCGCCCGCCCTGGATGGCGTCCTCGACGACGCGGCGCGGGATGCCGTAGAGCGCGCGGCTGCGGTGAATCTGCTGCCATTCGAGCAGCTCGCTGGCTGCGATCATGCGGGCGAACTCGGCGGCGTCCACGAAAAGATGTTCGCGCCCGTGCTGTTCGTAGGCGCGCGCGGGGCGGGTGGTGACGGTGGCGATCTGGGTCAGGTTGCTGGTGTGCGCCAGCACGTAGTTCATCAGCGTATTTTTGCCGGACCCCGGCGGCCCGATCACGATAAACAGCAGGCCCTGGCGGCGTTCTGAGGCGGTCACTCTGCGGAAACCTCGCTGGCATGTGAAGGCAGTTGTCTACAGTTTAGCAGACGCGGCTGGCGGCGGCTACGGCCAGCCGCCCCCAAAAGCGGACAGGCCCCTGTGCGGGGCCTGCCGGTGTGTCCTCTCTGGCTGAAAGCGCGGGCGCTGCCCGGCCGTCACGGTGTGATCGCGGCGGCGTTGACCTGAATGTCGGTGATGTACCAGCCGTCAGCAACGCTGCTGCCTGTCGCCAAGCGGAAGCGCAGGTTGACGAAGCGGGCTGATACGTAGGCGCTCAGGTTGTGCTGGCGAAGCTGCCACAGGTTGGGGTCGGTGTCGCTCCAGTAGGTGCCGTTGTAGTTGGGCGAGCAGCTTGCGCCGGACGGGCAGCTCCAGCCCCCGTAGGCGGTGGAGTTCAGGTTGTCGCGCGTCCAGGTGAAACCACCGTCAACCGAGACTTCGACGTTGGCCGACGACCCGCTGTTGATTTTGTAGCGCGTATAGTACTCGACGGCGGGCCGCGTCGCGCCCCGGAGGTCGAGCGGCTGTTTGAGCAGCAGCGACGAGTTGCCGTAGGCGACCGAGTTGACCACCGGGAACAGGGCCGGGTTGGAGCCGGCGCGCGGGCTGTCGGTGAACGAGAAGTTGCTGCGGCCCGCCGAGAAGATCATGACGGCGTCGCCGCTCCTCTCGTACCACTCCAGGATCAGCTCGTAGGTGGGGTTGATGCCCACGTTGCGCTGGAACTCCACCGAGCCAATCGAGACGTAGCGGCCCGTATCTTTCCAGTATTCGATGATGTTCCAGCCGGGCGGCACGGCCGGGAAGCCGGGCGGCGCTGCCGCGCCATCCTTGTACTGCCAGCGCAGGCGCGCGCCGTCGTCGCTGATGGTGATGAAGGTGTACTCGCCGGCGTTCTGGATAGTCACATCGCGTTTCCAGCGGGCCGCGAACGTGTCGTACCAGGTGTTGTTGTTGACGCCGCCCCAGGTCGGGTTGATGCTGGCGCCGGTTGGCCGCCCGCTGCCTATGTCGTGGTAGATGTCAAGCGCGGTCTGCTTGAGGTCGCGGTGGTCGGCAGACGGCGCGCGCTCGACAAAATTGTTGTAGTCGGTGTAGAGCACCTGGTTAAAGTGGCCGGTGCTGCTGCACGCCGAGCCGCGCACGCGCTCGCAGTCGTAGAAGGTGCCTTGCCAGAACGATGGGCCGAGGTCCGCCGGGCCGCCGCCAGAGCCGCGCCACTGGTCTGGGGCCAGGCCCCAGGTGCCTTCCGCGATCCAGTTGGAGAGGTTCTGCGCCGGGTCGAGGAAGGGCAGGCGGATCGGCACGGGCTGGCGGTGCTCGAAGCTGATCAGGTCAACGTACCAGCCGTCGCGGGTGTTGCTGCCGCTGAAGGCGTCCATCACCCAGCGGACGCGGATGCGCCGTCCGGCGTAACCGCTCAGGTCAACCTGCTCCCGCACCCAGGTTTCGACGCGGCTTGAGCCGCCCTGGCTCCAGACATCGGTCCAGGCGTCCCAGCCGGTGCGCCGTTCGTAGTTGGTTTCGTTGGCGGCGCGGCTGTAGCTGGCATTTTCAGCGCTGACCTGCACGCGGATGGCGTGGCTGCTGCCGATGTAGCCGTGATTCCAGAAGTAGAGCGTCGGCTGGTTGCTGACGGTGGTGCTGCGCAGGTCCATAATGCGCACCATCTCCAGCGTGGAGAACGTCCGAACCAGAGTAGAGGTGTTTTGCGGCGGGCTGTCGTGGAAGGCGCGGACGCCGTTGCGCTGGTCGAACTCTTCCGCCGACCAGTCGCCGCCCAGATACCAGCGCTCCCACCAGTTGCTCGGCGTGTCCACGTCGTCGGTGTAGCGGGTGTTCGTGCCGGCGCCGTAGCCGGTGTTGACGCTGGGGTCCCACAGCAGGTGTGAGGTCTCGGCGTAGTCGCGGATGTCAATGCTGTCCACGTAGACGCCGTCGTTCACCGAGCTGCTGCCGCCGCTGCGGGCGTCCAGGCGGAAGCGGATGAGCACGTCGTCGTCGGTCTTGCTGGCGGTGGCCTGCGTGCCGGCCTGCAGGAAACTCAGGTCAACCTCGATGCGCTCCCAGGCGCGCTGGATCGAGGTCGCGGAGGCGTAGTAGTAGGCCCACATGACCTTCCAGTCGGCCGGCCCTGGGTTGGGCGATTTCGTCCACTCGACGTACAGGTTGTCGCTGTTGCTTAACTCGCGCCGGTGCCAGAACGTGAGCATGGGCCGGGCGGCTGGCGCGACCTGCGCGTTGCCGCCGGCGGGGTTGTTCTCGAAGAACTGGTCGCGGTTTTCCGGCGTGTCGTTGTTCAGGTCAATGGGGTAGCGCAGCTCCATGTACGGCTCGGTGTTGTGGATGTAGTTGCCGTTGGGGCTGTCTGCGAACGAGAAGCGGCTGCCCAGGTGGCCGGGCACGGTGTCGGTGACGCCCCACTGGCCCAGCCAGTTGCCGGTTCCGCCCTCGGCGGTGTCCTGGAACGGGTAGTTGGTGAACTTCTGGCGGCCCACCCGTTCGATGTAAATTTCGTCAATGTACCAGCCGTCGCGCTCGTAGGCGCTCTGGGGCACCAGCATGGCAAAACGCAGGCGGAAGGGCTGCGTGTTCCAGTTGGGGACGCTGGTCAGCAGCACCTCGCGCAGCCGCCAGGTGAGGTCGGTCTGCGTGTTCGACGCATGGTACGGGACGACCGCCTCGAACGTGTTCCAGGTGTCGGCGACCAGGTCGTGCTGGTCGCGCGTCCACTGAAGCGCCAGCGTTGTGCGGCGGCCGATGTCGTGGCGCGAGTAGAACGAAATCTGCGGCGGGCCGTCGTCGCCTTCGGCGTCGGGGATCATGCCGCCGGTGAGGTCTACCCAGCCGTTAAACTCAACAAAGTGAACGCGCGGGCTGGAGTCGTTGCCTTCCCAGTTGCGATAGTAGGTGTCGCTGGGGCTGTCGTCCCAGCCCATGTCGCCGCCGCCGCCGGTCAGGCCGCCGGCCGCTGTCAGCCCCCAGCGCCCGCTGGTGATGAAATCGCGCGACTGGGTGGGCTGGTTGAGGTTCCAGTAGCTGCCGCAGCTTGTTTTAGCGCCGCTGCAGACGGTGTAGAAGCGGCTGTTGGTGTTGAAGTCCGCCACCTGAACATCGTCCACGTACCAGCGGCGGTTGCTGCCGCCGCCGTTGTTTTCCATCACAAAGCGGAACGTGAGCTTGCGGCTGGTGTAGCCGGTGACATACGGCACCAGGTCAATGACGTTGCGCGTCCAGGCGTAGTTGGTTGTGCCGCCGGCGCGCAGCGGGATGGACTGCCAGGCGCGCAGGGCCGGGTCGGCGTTGTATTCGGCGATTTCGAGCCGCACGTTCGTGCCGGCCGAGAGGTCCCACACGTCCCAGAAGACCAGCTTGGGCGCGGCCAGCGCCGAGAAATCAACCGAGCCGCGCAGCTCCAGGTGGCAGCGCATGTTGGCGGGGAAGTCGCCGTCCTTCTGCTCTTCCCACATGAAATCCTTCGTGTTGGCGCGGGTGTCGGCGGGCCGGTTCCAGGCGCAGACCGGGACGCCGCCGCCCAGCGCGACATCCGACGGGTTGGACGACGCGGCGCTTTCGATCGCCAGGCGCAGCGAGGCGTCCCAGCCGCTGTCGTAGTAGTCAAGCTGGAGGATGTGGAAGCCGGGCTGCAAGGTGCGGGTGACGGTCAGGCTGGTGGCGCTCTGGTCGCGCCAGTTGTCAATAATCAGGCAGTTTTTGGCGCTGCCGCCGTCGGAGTCGCTGTCCTGGTAGACGCGCCCGCTGCCGGTGGCGCCGCCGCCGCTGGTGACGCTGGCGCAGCCGGGTTCATAGTCAATCCACAGGCGCACGCCGTCGTCGGCGGTGGTGGTGAAGGTCGCCCTGATGGGGTCGGTCCCCTGGACGTAAATCTGGCGGGTGAAGCGGATCGAGAAGTTGTCCTGCTGGAAGCCGACAATAGGGGCGTCTGATCCCCAGTTAAAATCAATTTTGCCGCGGTAGTTCGGGCTGATCTGCTGGTTCCAGAGGGTGTAGGCCGGGTCGCCGCTGAGCGTGCGGTTGGCGAAGTATTCGCCTTTCCAGTCGTCGCTGCCCAGCCAGAGGGTTCTGTCGGTGCGCCACCACACCGGCTGGTCAATGGTGTCGAGCCAGGGCGCGTTGTGCGCGTGGTCGGTCATGGTCGGCGGCGGGGTGTGCGTTGGGGTGTTGGTGGGCGGCACGGGCACTTTGGTGTCGGTCGGCGTGGGCGACGGCCCGGCGGTTGGTGTGGAGGTGGGCGGGCGCGGTGGGTTCGGCGGCACGGCCACGTCCGCTGGTGGGTTGGCCGCCACCCAGGCGACGGTCGCCCAGAAGTTGTCGCGGCTGCCCGCGCCCAGCGAGAGGTCCTGCACGTCGCCGGGGTCCTGCCCCAGGAGGTTGTAGACGGTGTTGCTGAACACATTGCCAATGGCCGGGCCGGTGGCCGCCAGGGCCACGCCGAACATAATGGCGACCAGCACCAGAATCAGCGCGTATTCCACCAGCGCCTGGCCTGGTCTGCTGCGTCTCAGGAGCGATTTTCCCAGTGTTATGACGAACATAGCATCGCCTCTCGTCCAATCAACCGCGATCTGATTGGGTATTGTTCAGTGTAAAGCCGGCGGCGCTGACCGCGCCCTCACGCCCTACCCTTAATGGTACTCGACTCGCGGCCATTCGGGATTTAATTTTGTCGGTGAGTTGTTCAAAAGCGTTTACAATTGGTCTGGCTGTGGCCTGTCAGTTTTGCTGTCTCTAGTTTATGCTATTCTTCAGGAAATATTAATAGGAGATAGGATTACGTCTATGACCGCAATCATACTGGATGGCACGGTGGTGGCGGACCGGATGCGCGCGGAGATCGCGGCGGAGGCGGCCCGGTTCAAGGCGCAGTTTGGCTATGCGCCGGGGCTGGGGGCGGTGCTGGCCGGCGACGACCCGGCTTCGGCGCAGTATGTGCGCATGAAGCAGCGCGCCTGCGCCAAAGTCGGCATCGAGTCGGTCGCCCACACGCTGACGGCGGAAAGCACACAGGAGGATGTCGAGGCGGCGGTGCGCGCGCTCAACGCCGACCCGCACATTCACGGCATCCTGGTGCAGCTTCCGCTGCCGCGGCAGATCAACGAGCAGCACGCGCTGGGCCTGGTGAGCCTGGAGAAGGACGTGGACGGCTTCCACCCGATCAACATTGGCCGCCTGGCGATGAAAGGGCGCGAACCCACCTTCACGCCGGCCACGCCGACCGGCTGCATGGTGCTGCTGAAAGAGGCCGGGGCGCAGCTTTCCGGCGCGAACGCGGTTGTCATCGGGCGCAGCAACATCGTCGGCCTGCCGATGGCGCTGCTGCTGCTCAAGGCCAACGCCACCGTGACCGTCTGCCACAGCCGCACGTGCGATATCGCCGACATCGTGGGCCGCGCCGACATCGTGATCGCCGCGATTGGCCAGCCGGAGTACGTCAAGGGCAGTTGGCTCAAGCCGGGCGCGGTGGTGATTGACGTGGGCACCAACCAGGTCGCCGACCCCACGGCGGAAAAAGGCTACCGCTTTGTGGGCGATGTCGAGTTCGAGACGGCCAAAGAGGTCGCCGGGGCGATCAGCAAGGTGCCGGGCGGCGTCGGCCCGATGACGATCACCATGCTGCTGCAAAACACGGTGCGGGCTGCCTGGCGCAGCGTCGAAAGCGTGCCGGCGGCGCCGTAGGCGCGGCGCGGGCGGCGGCGTTTATCTTCCGACACGGACAAGCAGACAGGGCAGCGCTGTGGCGACACTTCTGGTTAAAAACGCGCACATGCTGGTGACAATGGACAGCGCCCGCCGCGAGATTGCCGGCGGGGCGCTGTTCGCCCGCGACGGCGTGATCGAGGCGGTGGGCGCGCTGGCCGAGATGCCGGCGCAGACCGCCGACGAGGTGTTCGACCTGGCGCGGCACGTTGTCATACCGGGCCTGATCAACACCCATCACCACATGTTTCAGAGTTTGACGCGCGTCTTCGCCCAGCAGGACGAGCTGTTCGGCTGGCTGACGACGCTCTATCCTATCTGGAGCCGGCTGACGGGCGACGCGGTCTACACGGCGGCGCGGCTGGCGATGGCCGAGCTGCTGCTGTCTGGCTGCACGACATCCAGCGATCACCACTACATCTTTCCCAACGATGTCACGCTGGACGACGAGATACGGGCGGCGCGGGAGATCGGCATCCGCTTTCACGCGGCGCGCGGCGCGATGAGCGTGGGCGAGAGCCAGGGCGGCCTGCCGCCGGACAGCGTGGTCGAAAGCGAGGCCGCCATCCTGCGCGACACGCAGCGCGTGATCGAGCAGTACCACGACGCGCGGCGCTACGCCATGCTGCGCGTCGTGGTCGCGCCGTGCTCGCCCTTCACGGTCTCGCAGGACCTGATGCGCGAGTCGGCGGCGCTGGCGCGCAGCTACGGCGTGCACCTGCACACGCATCTGGCCGAGAACATCACGGACGTAGCGTACAGCCTGGAGCACTTCGGCCTGCGCCCCGGCGATTACGCCGAGGATGTCGGCTGGGTGGGGCCGGACGTGTGGCACGCCCACTGTGTGCAGCTCAACGAGCCGGAGATCGGCCTGTTCGCGCGGACGGGCACCGGCGTGTGCCACTGTCCGGGGTCGAACCTGCGGCTGGCGTCGGGCATCGCGCCGGTGCGCCGCCTGCGCGAGCTGGCGGTGCGCGTGGGGCTGGGCGTGGACGGGTCGGCGTCGAGCGACAGCGGCCACCTGCTGGCGGAGGCGCGCCTGGCGATGCTGCTCCAGCGGGCGGGCGGCGACCCGGCGGCGCTGTCGGCGCGGGAAACGCTGGAGATCGCCACGCGCGGCGGGGCGGCGGTGCTGGGCCGCGACGACGTGGGCGCGCTGGCCCCCGGCATGGCGTGCGATTTCGCGGCCTACCGCCTGGACGACGTGGGCTTCGCCGGCGCGCAGCACGACCCGACGGCGGCGCTGCTGTTCTGCTACCCGGCCCGCGCCGACCTGACGGTGGTGAACGGGCGGGCGGTGGTGCGCGACGGCGCGCTGCAAACGCTGGACCTGCCGGCGCTGGTCGAACAGCACAACGCGCACTCGCGCCGGCTGATCCGGGGCGAGTAATGCCGCTGCGGCTGGGCGTGGCCTGCGCCATCAGCGACGACGCCGGGCAGGTGCTGCTGTCGCAGCGGGGCGACTTCAACGCCTGGACGCTGCCCGGCGGGCGGCTGGACGCCGGCGAGGCGCTGGCGGCGGCGGCAGCGCGCGAAGTGCGCGAGGAAACCGGCCTCGTGGCGCACCCTGAGCGCGTCGTCGGGCTGTACTACGCCGCCGGTTGGGCGCGCCTGACGGTGCTTTACGCCGGCTGGCCGCTGGGCGGCAGCCTGCGCCAGCGCACGTCTGAAACGCGCGCCAACGCCTTTTTCACCCCGGACGCGCTGCCGGCCGTGTGGCAGCCGGAACTGCTGCGCGACGCGCTGGCCGGCCAGCGCCCGCCGCCGCGCGTGCTGGTCGCCAGCCCGGCGGCGCTGCGCCGCGCCCGGCGGCGGCTGGCCTGGCGCTGGTTGACTAACCTGCTGCGCGGGCGGCCAGAGCCGCGCTTCGCGCGTTTCCAGGTGCGGGCGGTGGGCGTGATCTGGGATGCGGCGTTCCGCCGGGTGGTGACGCTGCCGGGGCGGCGCGGGCGCGTGCTGCCGCGCGTGGTGTGCGGCGGCGAGCGCGCGCCCTGGGAGGCGCTGGCCGGCCAGCTTCAACAGCAGCAGGGCCTGGCGCTGCCGCTGCACGCCGTGGGCATCTGGCAGGACCTGACGCGCGACCGCGTTGAGCTGGTGTTCGCGGCGGCGGCGGCAGAGCAGAACCTGCCGGGCGCGGCAGAGTGGACGACCGCGCAGCACGCGGCCCTGGGCGACCGCGACCTGGCCTATATCGAACGGGTGCGGCCTGGCTTTGCCAACAGCCCGATCTGGACGATAATCCACGACGGCGCGATCGGCGACAGCGAGCTGTACATGCCGCCCGTTCCAGGCCGCCGGTGAGACAAAAAGAGCGACGCTTACTTTTGCAGAGGATGACAGAGATGATCGAACAGGCAGTCATTGACCAGGTGAAAAGCCGTGTGGCCGCGCAGCAGGACGATATCGTGACCTTTCTGCGCGAGCTGTGCGCCATCCCCAGCATGGACAGCCAGATCCGCGCGGTGGGGGAGCGCGCCGAGGCCGAGATGAGGGCGCTCGGCTTCGATGAGGTGTGGTGGGATCGCATGGGCAACATCGTCGGGCGCATCGGCGACGGGCCGGTGAAGCTGCTCTACGACAGCCACATTGACACCGTTGGCCTGGGCAACCCGGACGAGTGGGGCTGGGACCCGTTCAAGGGCAAGATCGAGGACGGCGTGTTTTATGCGCGCGGGGCCTGCGACGAGAAGGGCAGCACGCCGGGCATGATCTACGGGCTGGCGCTGGCGCGCGACCTGGGCCTGCTGGACGGCATCAGCGGCTATTACTTCGGCAACATGGAGGAGTGGAACGACGGCAGCGCGCCGCACGCGCTGGTCGAGGTGGAGGGGCTGCGGCCCGATTTTGTCGTGATCGGCGAGCCGACGCGGATGCAGGTCTACCGGGGGCACAAGGGCCGCGTCGAGATGCAGGTGGTGGCGCAGGGCCGCAGCGCCCA
>CAZDVL010000079.1:0-11232 GCA_964508745.1 uncultured Anaerolineaceae bacterium
CCCTGCGCCAGCGGGGAGGGGATTTAGGGGAGGGGTCAGGGGAGGGGTCAGCGGCGCGGGTTTTTCAACCGCCGGCGGCCAGCGCGAGGATCGCGTGCAGCAGCACATTGGCCCCTTTCACCACGTCGTCCCAGCGCGAAAACTCGTCCGGGTTGTGGCTGAGGCCGTTCATCGAGGGGATAAACAGCATGCCGCTGGGCGTGAAGGCGCTCATGATCTGGCTGTTGTGGCTGGCGTAGCTGGCCATGCGCGTGTGTGTGATGCCGACCACCTTGCAGGCGCGCTCGATGGCGTCAATGACCGTCGGCGACATCTGCGCGGCGGGGATGTGCGCCAGCCGCCGCATCTCGGCGGTGACGTTGGCGGCGGCGGCGCACTCCTGCGCCAGCGCCAGCAGCGCCCGCTCCATCTCATCCAGCAGCGCCGGGCTGCTGTGGCGCCACTCCACCAGCAAACGGGCCTGGTCGGGGACGGTCGTCAGCGTGCCGGGGCGCACGTCCAGCCCGCCGCAGTTCAGCGTGCCTTCGGGGTAATGTTCGCGCACCAGGTCGTGCGCCCGCACAATAAAGCGCGCCGCGCCCTGCAGCGCGTCGTGGCGCTCGCGCATGCTGGCCGTCCCGGCGTGGCTGGCCTGGCCGTGGAAGGTGGCGCTGTACGACATGCGCGCCACGATGCCGGTCACCACGCCCACGTCAATCTGCGCCCGTTCCAGCCGCCAGCCCTGCTCGACATGCAGCTCGATATACCCCAGCACGGTGTCAGGGTCGCGCCGGGCGCGCAGCACGTCCTCCGCGCGGATGCCGGCCTGCGCCAGCGCGGCGCGGAACAGGGCCGCCTGGCCGTCAATGCCCTTCATGAAGGCCGGGTCCAGCCGCCCCGTCAGGCACATGCTGCCGAACATCGGCAGCCAGGTCCCCTCGTCGTCAGTGAAGTTGATCGCCTCCAGGTGATGCCGCAGCCTGACGCCCGCCTCGTGGATGGTGCGCAGGCACTCCAGCGCCACCACGACGCCCAGCGCGCCGTCATAGCGCCCGGCGTTGAGCACCGTGTCCAGGTGCGAGCCGATCAGCAGCGTGCGCGCGCGCGGGCTGGCGGCCCGCAGCACGCCGCTGAGGTTGCCGGCGTCGTCGTCCTGGACCAAAAAACCCGCTTCCTCGATGCGGTTCGCAAACCAGGCGCGGGCTTCCAGGTCCTCCAGCGAGAGCGCCAGCCGGCAGACGCCCCGGTCCGGCGTCAGGCCAATGGCGGACACCTGCTCAAAGTCGTCGCGCAGGCGGTCGCTGTTGATGCACAAATGCGCAGTGTCGGGCTTGTGGTAGGGCATTGTGTCGCTGATCTCACACGAGTATAGCGCCCATTATAGCGAATCGTGGCCCAACAGGGAACAGAAACCCGGCGGCTTTCTCAGTCCGCCTTCACCCCGCGCGGCCCAGCCGCTACACGCCCACGTCGCGCCGCTGGAAAGCCCACACCGCGCCGCCGGAAAGCGCCAGCGCGATCGCCAGCAGCAGCGCGATTGTGGCCCAGGACAGCCCCCCGTTCTGCATGACGCTGGCCGCGTTGGCGGCGCTGAACACCGAAAGGTGGCGCAGGTTCTCGGCAGGAGACCCGGCCCCCATGCTGCCGATAGTGTCGAGCATGAAACTGCCCAGCACGAACACGGTCGCAGCGGCGAGGGCGTCACGGCGGCGGCGCAGCACGGCCCCGGCCAGCGCCGTCAGCGCCAGGATGAGCAGCAGCACAGGCAGCACATTGACGACGAGCTGCGCCATCAGGCCCAGGTCCAGCGTCACAGCGGCGATCACTGTGCCCAGCCACATCCCGACGAACACCACGACGGCGATCACGACGATGGACAGCGCGAACGCCGCCAGCTTCTCGACGACGACGCGCCAGCGCGCAACCGGCATACTCAGCAGCATATCGAGGATGCCGTCCTCTTCCTCGTTGGCGGTCACGTGCAGGCCCATCACCACCGGGTAGGCGGCCAGTATCAGCGCCAGCTTGCCAAAGAACCCGACCGCGACGAAGCCCTCCGGCGTGGTTATGACCATCACGTTGTCGCCCACGCCGAGCGCGCTGCGCATAAACTCCGGCATCCCCTCCAGCAGTCCGACGAAAGCCATCATGTCCACCGTTGGGACTATCAGCACAATCGTCATCGCCAGAAAGCCCAGCCCTGCTGCCCACAGCAGCGTCTGCCCGAATGTGCGGTGCAGGGTTTCCCTGAACACGACCCCCGACATACTGGTTTTTCCTCCTGACGCCTGCTGACAGGCTGGCCGCCTCTACACGCCCACGTCGCGCCGCTGGAAAGCCCACAGCGCGCCGGCGGCCAGCGCCGCCGTCACGCCCAGCAGCAGCGCCATGCTGCCCGCGTTCAGCCCGCTGACCATCACCGCGTTCGGGTCATAGTAGTTGAAGAACGACACCGCCCGCAGCGCGTTCGCCAGCGAGCCGCTGGCCGCTTCGCCCAGGAAGTTGATGAAGTAGCTGGCGATGACGAACACCGACGCCACCATCACCGCCGTGCCGCGGCGGCGAAAGACCACCGCCGCAAACGCGGTGAAGGCGATCATCAGCCAGGTGCTCGGCAGAATGTTGACGCTGCCTTCCAGCATGCGGCCTACGCTGACCGGGATCCCGGCTGTCTGGATGCCCGCCAGGATGAACAGAAACGCCATCGCGACGATGCCCACCGTCGCCAGCGCGTAGGCCAGCAGCTTCTCGGCCATCACGCGCCAGCGCGGCACCGGCTGCGCCAGCAGCACGTCCAGAATGCCCTCCTCCTCCTCGTTGGCGGTCACGTTCAGCCCGGCCATCACGGCGTACACCGCCAGCATCAGCAGCGTGTAGCTGAAGAAGCCAAAGCTGATGAAACCCTCCGGCGTGGCCAGCGCGGCGGCGTCGCCCACGCCGAACATCTGCATCAGCACGGGGGGCATGCTCTCCACAATGGAGGCGTACTGCGCCAGCATGTCCACGTCCTTGATGACGACCAGCACATAGAACCCCAGCAGGCCCAGCCCGATGCCCCAGTAGAGCATCTGCCGCCAGTGGCGGCGCAGCGTTTCGCGGAAGATCGCCCCGGCCATCAGACCGCCTCCTTCACGGCGGGCGCGGCCGGCTGTGGGGCCGCGCCGTCGCTGCCATAGAACGCCAGGAAAATTTCTTCCAGCGACGGCGCTTCGACGCGCATGTTCACCACGTAGACGCCCTCCAGCGCCCGCAGCAGCGGGTCGAAATCGCCCGCCAGCCGCAGCTTCAGGCCGTGATTTTCCGCCGCGACGCTGGTCACGCCGCCCACGCGGGCGATGCGCTCGCGCAGGGCCGCCGTCGCCGGCTCGCGCAGCTCAAGGTCCACCCAGCGGAAATCCACGTGCGTCAGGCGCTCCACCGTTTCAACGGCCCTGAGCTGGCCGCTGCGCAGGATGCCCACGCGGTCACAGATGGCCTGCACCTCGCTGAGCATGTGCGACGACAAAAACACCGTGCGGCCCTCGCCGCGCACCTCGCGCATCATCTGGTTGAACGTCTGCTGCATCAGCGGGTCAAGGCCGCCCGTCGGCTCGTCCAGGATGAGCAGGTCGGGCCTGTGCATCATGGCGACCACCAGGCCCAGCTTGCGCCGGTTGCCCGATGAGTAGTCGCGGACGCGCTTGGTCAGGTCAAGCTGAAGCCGTTCGGCCAGCGCGTAGGCGTAGCCCAGGTCGGCCAGGCCGCGCACACGGCCCAGGTAGCGCGCCACCTGGTTTCCGGTGAGGTGCTTCCACAGGTTGAGTTCGCCGGGCAGGTAGCCGATGCGCCGGCGCAGCTCGACGCCGCTGGCGTGCGCGTCCTGCCCGTAGATCGTCGCGCCGCCCGCCGTCGGGCGGATCAGGTCGAGCAGCAGGCGGATCGTCGTCGTCTTGCCCGCCCCGTTAGGGCCAAGATAGCCGAAGATTTCGCCCGGCTGCACCTTGAGGTCCAGGCCGTCAAGCGCGCGCGTTTCGGCCCCCCGCGCCCGGTAGACCTTCGTCAGGCTCCGGGTTTCGATGACAGGATTCATAGTCTGCCGCCCCCTTCCCCCCATCTGACAAGCCGCGCCAGCCAGGTTTCGGCTGGTCTGCAAAAAAGTTTAGGCCTCCCGAAAATACGCGGCTACCCCCAATTCAGGGGGGATGCCGCGCCCGCACCGTTCACTCGCCCAGCGCGAAGGCGTCCAGCACCGGCAGCAGCACGGCTTCGCGCAGCGCCGCGCGCTCAGCCGCGCTGTTCGCCACAAGCTGGACGGTGTAGGTCATGCCGTCGCGCTCCACCGCCGCCACGACCGTGGGAAAGCCGGAGAAATCCGCCTCAAACAGCGACCACGTCAGGCCGTTGGCTTCCTGCGCGGTGGTCGTGGGCGGGGCGTCCAGCCCAAGCTGTGCGGCGGCCGCCTGGAGGAAGTCGGCCAGCGGCAGCGGCAGCGGCGCCAGAATCAGCGCCATCTGGTCCACCGGGCTGGCGCCGCGCGCGTACACGCCCGCCTGAACCTCCACCCAGCTCTCCGGCACGAGCGCCGTGAACAGGCCGTCGGGGTCGCTGTAGGGCACCAGCGCGATCTCCCCCAGGTCAGCCGCGCCGCCGGGCAGCGCGAAAACGATGCCGGCCTGCCCCTGGGCGCAGGCGGTGTCCAGTTCCGCCGCCGGGTCGTTGAGGAAGGCGAGCGCCAGCTCGGTCGCGCAGGCGGTCAGGAAGGCGTCGTGGCTGGCGTTGGCGATCACGACGTGCGTGCTGTTGGGCAGCGTGGCGGCGGCCAGCGCGCCCCACTCCGGCGGCGTGACCGGGTCAAAGCCGCCGGAAATGAGCAGAGCCGGCACGTCGCTGCTGACCGGCTCGTTCTCAGCCGGGTCGGCGTCGCTGACGCCCCACGCGCTGCGGCACAACGCGCCAAAATCGCCGCTGCGGCGCAGGAAACCCTCGAACTGCGGGAAGGCTGCGACGCTCGCCTCCAGCGCGTCGGGGGCGTCGAAGATGGCGTCCTCGTTGCACTGCACCGAGAAGTACACCCCCCGGCTGATCAGCGTTTCCGTCACCAGGTTGATCAGCAGGTACTTTGTCAGCGCGCTATAGTCGCCGTCGGCGGCGGCGGCGATGCCCTGCGGCAGCAGCGGCAGCAGGTCGCTGCTGTAGAGCATGCGAAAGACGGCGCCGTACAGCTCGTCGCCGCTGACCAGCACCTCCAGCGGGGCCTGCGTCGCCGGGTTCATCACCGTCAGGGCGGCTGGCTCGGCGTTCAGGCGCGCGCCCAGCTCGTAGAAGCGCGCTTCCAGGCCAGGGTAGGCGGCGCTGCACGCCTGGTCTGCCGCGCAGGCAGCGAACAGCGCCGCCAGGGCGCGGCTCAGGTTGGCAGGCGTGTCGGCGCTCAGGCTGACCTGCGGCGGAAAAACGCCGGCCAGCACCGCGCTGCGGACAAGCTGCGGGTCGTCGCGCATGGCCGTCAGCGCCAGCCGCGCGCCGTAGGACGTGCCCAGCAGGTTCACCTGGTCGAACTCAAACACAGCGGCCAGGTCGCGCAGGTCGGCGGCGCTGGCGGCGCTGCTGTAGGCCGACAGGTCGGCCCCGCTGGCCGTGAGGCGGCCATAGCAGGCCGCGACCGCCGCGGCGACCTGCGCCGCGTCCTCGTCAACGCTCAGGCTGCCGGCCAGCGACGCCAGCGTGTAGTCGTAAAATTCGGGACAGTCCAGCGCCGGCTGCGAAAAGCCGACGCCGCGCTGGTCCAGCACGATCACGTCGCGGTAGCGGGCATACGGCGCGAGCACCTGCTCGAAAACCGGGGCGGTGGCTTTGAAGGCGCTGCCGCCGGGGCCGCCCTCCAGGTAGATCAGCGGGTCGGGCGCTTTTTCCGGGTTGTTGCTGCGAAACAGCGCGACCGCCAGCCTGATCTCCGCGCTGGCGGGGTCGGCGCGGTTCTCGCGGACCACCAGGAAGCCGCACTCAACGGTGTAGCTTTCCGGCGGCGGGAACAGGCACGCCCCCGGCTCGAAGCGCGGCGTGCCCGCGTTCTCCTGGGCGGCGGCGGCCGGCGCGGCCAGCAGCAGCAGGCCGCAGAGCAGCAGTGTGCGCAGGCGCATAAACAGACTCCTTCAACTCCGTGCCTGGACGATTATGCCACAGGCGCGCCCGCGCGTCAGGTCGCCAGCAGCGCCCGGTACACCTCGACGGTGGCGGCGGCCACGCGCTGGTGGGTGTAGCGCGCCAGCGCGCGCGCGCGCCCCTGCTGCCCCAGGCGGGCGCGCAGCTCAGGGCTGGCCTGCAGCCGCGCCAGGTGCGCCGCCAGCGCCTCGACGCTGCCTTCGGGGAACACCAGCCCGTCGGCGCCGATCACGTCGGGGATCGCCCCGCTGTCCGAGCCAACGACCGGCACGCCGCTGGCCATCGCCTCGATCAGCACGCGCCCGAACTGTTCCTTCCAGTTTGGGCGCGTCAGCGACGGCAGCGCCAGCGCGTCCAGCTCGCGGTAGAGGGCCGGCATCTGCGCCGACGGAACCAGGTCGCGGAACTGCGCGCGCGCGCCCAGGCCCAACTGCTGCGCCAGCGTTTCAAGCGCGGCGCGCTGCGGCCCGCCGCCCACCAGCAGCAGCCGCCAGTCGGGGTTGGGCAGCGCGGCGGCGGCGCGCAGCAGCAGCGCCAGCCCCTTCTCCTCCACCAGCCGCCCGAAATAGCCGACGGTGAACGGGCGCGGCGGCGCCTCAGCGCCCGGCGCGAACAGGTCGGCGTCCACGCCAAACTGCGGGATCACGCTCAGCGGGCCGCCATAGCCTTTCGCGCGCCACACCTGCGCCGCGCCCTCCGTCCCGGCGATGGCGTGGTCCACGCGGGCCAGCGTCCACTGTTCGCCCCACGAAAACGGCGGCGGGTAGGCGCGCTCGATGTTCTGCCAGCTAAAGAACAGGGTTTTCGCCCCGGCGCGGCGCGCGTGCCAGAGCGCCTGCCAGGTCGCCAGGTTGTACGGCTCCTCGTCAATGTGGACGATCTGCGGCGCGAAGGCGCGCAGCCGCCGCCCCAGGCCCGGATAGGCGTGCAGGTGAAAGCTGCCGTTGAACACGATCGGCGCGGTTTCCAGGCGGTAGCCGGCGGTGAAGGCGCGCTCCAGCCGGGTTTCGCCGCGCTCGTCCTGCCACGACGGCGGGACGAGCGCCAGCAGGTCCACGCCCAGCCGCGCGATTTCCTCCAGCTTGCGCTGGTAGATGCCCACCAGGCAGGCTTTGGAGAGCATCAGCACGCGCGGGCGGGCGGCCTCACTCATGGGCGGCGCCGTAGTCGGGCAGGGCGGCCTCTAAATGGCGCAGCCCCGGCAGCGCCCAGGCCAGCGCCGTCAGCGCCAGGATGAGCGCGCCGGTCGCCACCAGCACCAGCCCCATGCCCGCGCCGGGCGCGCTGCCCACCAGCGGCGCGACCACGTCCCAGGCGGGCGTGCCGACGGCGGGTTCGAGCACGCGGTCCACCAGCGGCCCGACGACGACAAACGACAGCGGCGTGACCAGGAACGCGACCTGAAAGGCGATAGCGAACACGCGCCCCTGCATGTCGGGCGGCGTTTTCGTCTGGAGGATGGAGACGAACAGCGCGTTCGACACCGGCAGCGGAATCATCAGCGCGAACAGCGCCAGCGCCAGCGTCAGCGGCGCGCGCGCCGTGCCGTACACCAGGAACAAGGCCCCCGTGAACACCATACCCACCAGCAGCAGGCGCACACGCGCGCGCGCCCGGCCCCACACGGCGATGCCCGCCGCGCCCGCCAGCGCCCCGGCGCTCATGGCGCCCAGGATAAGGCCGGCGGTCCGTTCGCTGCCCGTCACCGTGATGAGGTACGGCAGCGACAGATCAAGCGGGCCGTTGAGCAGAAAATTGATGATCGTCAGGTAGCCGATGAGCAGCAGCAGCGGGCGCCGCGTCAGCAGGAAGGCGAAGCCGCCGCGCAGCTCGCGCCAGAAGCCGCCCCCCGCGCGCGCGCCGGCCTCGGTCTGCGCCGGGCGCGGGATGCGGATGGCGGCCAGCACGGCCACGCTGACGATGAACGTCGCCAGATCAACCGCGATCACGCCGCCGAGGCCGACGGCAGCGTACAGCATCCCCGTCAGCACCGGCGCGATCACGCCCGCCAGCGGAAACGCCATCTGGCGGATGCCGTTGGCGCGGTCCAGGTGGCGCGGCGGCACCAGCATCGTGATGGCGGCGTCGGCGGCGGGCTGCTGGAACATGGCGAAGATGCCCTGTGCCAGCGCGATCGCGTACAACTGCCACAGCGCGAACGTCCCCGCCGCGATGCTGGCCAGCAGCAGCAGCGTGCCCGCCGCCTGCCCGGCGTCGGCCAGCAGCATGATGAGACGGCGGTCGCGCCGGTCCGCCAGCACACCGGCCAGGCTGCCGCCGATCATCGCCGGCATTTCGTTGAAAAACGACACCAGCAGCAGCGGCGCGGCGCTGCCGGTTGTGGCAAACACCCAGATGCCAACAGCGATGCTGCTCATCCGGCTGCCGATCAGCGACAGCGTCTGCGTGACCGCCAGCGTGTAAAAGGTGTTCAGCCCCGGCGCGCTGAGGGCCGTCATTCGTCCCCCGGCGCGGCGGGCGCGGGCCGCAGCAGGCCGATGAGGATAGCCAGCGTGACCTTCGCCATGTAATAGACCGAGCGCAGGCTGGTGATGGACGAGCGCCCGCCCTGGCGCGGGCGCATCGTGACCGGAATTTCGACGATGCGCAGCCCGGCGCGGTGCAGCGTCACGATGGCCTCTGGCTCCGGGTAGTCGTGCGGGTAGGCGCGGGCGCACAGCCGCAGCGCGCGGCGGTTGGCGGCGGTGAAGCCGGAGGTGGGGTCGGTGATGCGCTGGCCGGTGACCGCCGAGATCAGCCGCGCCAGGATCAGGCTGCCGGCGCGGCGCGCCGTCGAGCCGTTGTAGCCGCGCTTTTCGAGATAGCGCGAGCCGATGACGACATCGGCCCCGTGTTCGTCCAGCGCGCGCAGCAGCCGCGCGATGTCCTCCGGCGTGTGCTGGCCGTCGCCGTCGCTGCGCACGACCACGTCGTAGCCGGCGCGGTCGGCGTACATGCAGCCGGTCTGCACGCTGGCGCCGATGCCGACGTTGTGCGGCAGGTACAGCACGGCGGCCCCGGCGGCCTCGGCCAGCGGGCCGGTCGCGTCGGTGGAGCCGTCGTTAATCACGGCGACATCGGCCCAGGGGACCTGCTGCCGGATGCTGGCGACGACGCTGGCGATGCTGTCGGCCTCGTTAAACGCCGGGATAATCACCAGCGTGCGCGGGTGCAAGTCTTGGGCCATAGCTCCAGGCTTATTGCGTCAGGCGCGCTCATTGTTGGCGAAAGCGCGCCCGCCGTCAACCCTCGACAGCCGGGGCGTGGCGCACCCACACGTGCGGCTCATAATACACGCCCAGGTCTCGCTCACAGTCCATCTGCACCGGCGTCAGCGCGCCGGGGACGATGTAGGCGCCGGTTTCGGGAAAGGCCATATTCACCCATTTTTCCCAGGCGCGCACCGTGCCCGTGACGGTGATGGACTGCGGCTCAACGCGCAGGACAGCGCCGCCGGCGACGGCGTGGGCGCGCAGCCAGGGGTCGAACGGCAGGCCGTCGGCGCGCGTCCAGCGCGCGTAACGCTCAATCGGGATGAGGGGGTAGGCGCTTTTGAGCAGCGGGCGCAGCGGGTGCAGGTAGTGGCGCAGGCCGGCGCGGGCCGTCACGCGCTTCATGGCGTCAATGCCCGCCGCCGCCAGCCCCCGCCCCCGGTAGTCGCGCGTGACGGTGATGGACAGGGCGCACAGCGCGTCCGGGGCGCGGCCCGCGTCGTGGTCGGCCACGCCGCGCAGCACCGCGCCGTCCCAGCCGGCGGGCAGGCCGCCGGGCGTGCCGCCCCACGCCAGCGGCAGCGCGTTGCCGTAGACGACAATCTGCTCGCCGTCCAGCAGCACGAACTGGCAGGCGGGAAAGCGCGCCGTGACATCGTGCCAGATCGGCAGCGAAACCTCGTCCTGCAGCATAAAATTGGGCCACACGGCCTGGCTCATCAGGTGCGCCGCGTCGAACAGATCGGGCTGCTCCGCCAGCGTCACCAGCCGCAGGTCAGGCACAGCGGACTCCTTTCACAGGCGCGCTCAGGGGCTTGGCTCCAGGCAGCTCGGCAGGTCGGCCAGGCTGCGCGGCCACTCGCGCGCGTAGAACGACAGGTATTCCGACACATGCGCCGACCAGTACTCGTCGCTGTGGTCGCCCAGCGGGTGAATCACGTAGGTGTGCGGGATGCCGCGCGCGCTCAGCCGGCTGGAGAACACCTCGATTCCCTGGCCCGCCGGGTCGCTGGCGGCGTTGTCCAGGTACAGGCGCAGGTTGGCGTCGCTGAGAAATGAGGCGTTGAGCGCCAGGTCCAGCGGGTTATTGGCCGCCGGGGCGTTGTTCTCCGTAAAGACGGCGCTGTGCGCGCCCAGCACGCCGAACACGTCCGGGTGGCGCAGGCCGATGCTGTAGGCCCAGAACCCCCCGCGCGAGATGCCGGCGATGGCGCGGTATTCGCGCTGCTGGATGGTGCAGAAGTCGCGCTCGATGGCCGGCAGCAGCTCGTCGAGAATCACGGTTTCATACGAGGCGTCCGGCGGGAACGAGTCGCGGTTGGCGATAAAGCCGGTGTAGGGCATCACCAGGATCATCGGCGCCAGCGCGCCCAGCTTCACGCCCTGGTCAAGCGCTTCTTCGACGCCCAGGCTGTCCCACTGGCTTTCGGTGGCCGCCTGCCCGTGCAGCAGAATCGCCACCGGGAAGCGCCGCTGCGATTCGAGGTAGCAGGGCGGGATGTAGACGCGGTAGCGCAGGTTCTCGCCGGCGGTCTCGCTGCGGAACTCGTCGAACACCAGCATCGTGCCGCCTTCGCTGAGGCACGACGGCGGCGTGGGCGTGGCGCTGGCAATCGAAGTGGCGGTGGGGATGGGCGTGCGCGTGGCGGGCGGCGTGAAGGTGGCCGTCGGTGTGCGGCTGGGCGGCGGCGTGACCACGATCACGGCCGCTGTCGCCGGCGGGGCCAGCGGCTCGCAGGCGGTCGCCAGCAGCGCCAGCGCCAGTATAATGAGAATGACAGGCGGGTATTGTCGTATTGTGTGCATAGGGCAGAATTATAGCCCTATGCTGCGCGACAGAACAGGAAACAATCGCTATGACAGCCGACATTCGTGCGCTGATCTTCGACATGGACGGCGTGAT
>CAZDVL010000080.1:0-10982 GCA_964508745.1 uncultured Anaerolineaceae bacterium
CCAGGTGTACGGGGTGCTGTGGGACAACTCCAACCGGGGCAGCGCCGACCTGGGCCGGACGCAGCCGGACGAGCTGGTCTTTGAGGCGGAGGCAGGTGAGCTGCGCTACTACCTGATTACCGGCGGCGACATCAACAGCGTGCTGAGCCGGTACACAGAGCTGACAGGGCGCATCACGCTGCCGCCGGCCTGGTTTCTGGGATTTCAGCAGAGCCGCTGGAGCTATTTTCCGCAGGAACGGGTGCTGGCGCTGGCGCAGGAATTTCGCAAGCGCGAGATTCCGTGCGATGTGCTGTACCTGGACATTGATTACATGGACGGCTACCGCGTGTTCACGTGGGACCGCAGCCGCTTCCCCAGCTTCCGCGAGATGCTCGGCGCGCTGCACGCGCAGGGGTTCAAGGCGGTGGCTATCCTGGACCCCGGCATCAGGATTGACCCGGAATACAGCGCCTATAAAAGCGGGCAGGAACACGACGTATTTCTGAAGTACCCGGACGGCAGGCTGGTGGCCGGGCCAGTGTGGGCCGGGATGAGCCATTTCCCGGATTTCAGCAAGCCGGCGGCGCGCGCCTGGTGGGCGGAGCAGTGCGGGCCGCTGCTGGCGGCGGGCATTGACGGCGTCTGGAACGACATGTGCGAGCCGGCGGTGTTCGGCACAGGAGGGGCGCGCACGATCGCGGATTATGTGCCGCACGACCAGGAAGGGATGGGGGCCAGCCACCTGGAGCAGCACAACGTTTACGGAATGCTGATGGGGCGCAGCTCGCTGGAGGCGCAGCAGCGCTTCCGGCCAGACAAACGACCGGTCAACATGATTCGCGCCGGCTATGCCGGGGCGCAGCGTTATGCGGCGACGTGGACGGGCGACAACACCGCTGACTGGGACCACCTGCGGCTGAGCATCAGCATGACGCTCAACTCCGGGCTGTCGGGCGCGCCGATGACCGGGCCGGACGTGGGCGGCTTTTATGGAAAGTGCGACGCGGAGCTGCTGACGCGCTGGCTGCAGGCGGCGAGCCTGCTTCCCTACTACCGGATACACACAGCGCGCGGCACGGCGGACCAGGAACCCTGGAGCCATGGGCAGCCATACGAGGCCATCAACCGGGCGGCTATCGCGCTGCGCTACCGCCTGCTGCCTTACCTGTACTCGGCGGTGGCCCTGTGCCACGAGTACGGCTGGCCGGTGGTGCGGCCGGTGTTCACCGCCGAGCCGGATAACCCGAAAATCCGCAGCATTGACGACAGCTACCTGCTGGGCGACGCTGTGCTGGTCGCGCCGGTGCTGGAGGAAGGGGCTGTGCGCCGGCAGGTGTATCTGCCGGCGGGCGACTGGTACGACTTCTGGACGAACGAGCTGATCGTAGGCGGCGGCCAGATTGAGGTTGCCGCCCCGCTGGAGCGGCTGCCGCTGTTTGTGCGCGCCGGGACGGTGCTGCCGCTGTGGCCGGAAATGCAGTATGTGGGCGAGAAGCCGATTGGGACGCTGCTGCTGCGCTGCTACCCCGGCGAGCACGAAACGGTGCTGTATGAAGACCGCGGCGAGGGCATGGCTTACCAGCAGGGCGATTACCGCTGGGTGTACATGACGACGGCCTGGCAGGGCGACACGCTGGTGATTGAGCGGCGCACAGCCGGCAGCTACAGCCCGGAATACGCCGCCGTGAAGCTGGAGGTGGTGGGGCTGGACGACGAGCCGGCCAGCGTCGGGCTGGAGCGGCAGGGCGCGCCGCTGTGGTTCTATGACGCGGGTGTGCTGGAACTGACAGTGCCGGCGTTCCAGCGCATTGAGGTCACGCGGAAGCCGACCACAACCGAGCGGACGCTGCCGCGAAAAACCTGGTAGGCGCGCGGCGCGGAGGGCAAAAACAAGCGGGGACACCTCAGGTGTCCCCGCTGTCGTTTCAGGGGAATGTCAGGGTCAGCCAGCCTGCTTCTGGTAGTAGCTCTCGTCGAGCGCCTCGTAATTGGTGAACAGGAAATGGTCGTGGTAGTAGTGAATCCAGAGGAACGACAGGATGGCGGTGTAGTAGGCGATGTCGAAGTGCCGGTTGGGTTCGATATTCGGGATGATGATGCCGGCAAGCACGTAAACACCGGCGAACACGGCGAGCGAGCCGCCGAGCAGCAGGGCGCTGAGCATATACAGGCCGCGTGTGCTGTTGCTGTCAACGCGGGTGAAGCGCGAGACAAGCGGCGCGCTGTTGAGCAGGCCGGCGCGCTGGCGCAGTTTGATGATGTAGAACGTCAGCGGCAGGTACTGGAACGAATGCCACATGTTGGCGCCCTGGAAAGCGGTGTCCAGGTTGGGGAAGGCGGCCAGCGGGAAAAAGACGACCACGGTCAGCGAGATAAAGAGCGTCTTGGGCCAGTTGATCATTCCCCGGCGGTATTCGACGACGGTCTTGCCGATGTAAACCGCCAGCGCGATGAAGAAGACGGCGGCGGCGGCCACGAAGACCCAGGTCTGCTGGAAAAGGCCAGGGATGACCCTGGTCAGGTCGTTGGTGCCGATTTCGAAGCTGCCCTGGCTGATTTTGAAGGCGGCCATCGGGAACAGGCAGCTAATGATCACGCCGTAGTCGGCCGCGCGCGAGACCAGGGTCATGCGGCGGCTGGTCACTTTACCGGCCTTGTGATTGTAGAGTTCGGTCACATAGGTAGCCTGATGCAGCACGTGGAGCATGGCCCAGAAGAAGAAAATCGTGAGCAGCAGCTCCAGGTTGAGGAAGGCCAGCGACACCACCACCAGGGGGATGATGATTGACGAGCGGATCAGCATGGGATAGCGTTTCTTGAAATCGCCATCCAGGCCCGTGCGCAGGAAGGTGGACATCATGTGCGGGCCGCCGACGGCGACAGCGACGAAACCGTTGATCAGGTTGCGGCTGACATCGGGGTGCATCCCGGCCTCAACGCCCAGCAGATAGAAGATATAGGGCAGGGGCACGAGCAGCACACTGAGAATGATAAAGGTGAGATCCCAGCGGCGATCTTTTAACCACAGGCTGGGCTGCGCTCCGGCGACCGGTTGGACGATAGGCGAGAGACTAGGACTGGTAACAGCCATACCATTTACTCCTTCCCATAAGCATCGTGGCTACTATAACAGATTTTATTTAGGGATGCAAAGCAAAATGCGCGCTTGCGCGGCGGCGCTTATGAATTAGCCGGCGCCGTTTCGCGGACAACGATGTGATGCTGGCGGCAGCGGGCTTCGTAGCTTTCCTGCGCGCCGACGAGAATAACGGGGTCGTTGTAGCGCGCCGGCTGGCCGTTGACCAGGCGCTGGGTGCGCCCGGCCTCTTCGCCGCACACCACGCAGATCGCGTGCAGCTTGGTGACTTCTTCGGCGACGGAAAGCAACTGCGGCATAGGGCCGAAAGGTTCGCCGCGAAAGTCGGTGTCGAGGCCGGCGGCGATGACGCGGACGCCGCGGTCAGCAAGCTGCTGCGCCAGCTCAACGACGGCGCTGTCGAAGAACTGAACCTCGTCGATCGCCAGGACGGTCGTTGTGGGCAAGAGAAGGGGGAAGATCTCGGCGGCGCTGCTGACGTGCTGGGCCTCGATGTTCTGGCCGTTGTGGCTGGTGATATACTGCGAGCCGCTGTAGCGGGTGTCGAGGCTGTGCTTGAACACCTGAATAGTCCGGCGGGCAATAATGGCGCGCCGGATGCGGCGGATCAGCTCCTCGGTTTTCCCACAGAACATACTTCCGCAGATGACCTCAACACGACCGCTGTGCTGCTGCATAATTCCCTCATGTGTGGCGCGCGGGCAATAAAAGGGCAGACATGTGGTGTGCATGTCTGCCCGGCTGGCTGTCAGGACATGATGTTACTGAGCGGCAGGCAGCTCATAGCCGCGGCTGATAAGCAGCCGGCGCAGGTCGCTGATGATCTTACGACCGATGCCGGGGATTTCCAGCAGGGCTTCCTCGCCGCCTTCTTCGAGCTTCTGGATGAAGTCGCCAACGACCTCGATGTTGTGTTCGGCCAGGATATTGAGGTAGCGTTTGCTCTGTTTGCCCAGTTCGGCCTCAAATTCAGAGAGGGCGATGTTGGGCGAGGTGCGGGCGGCCTGGCGTTCCTCGGCCTCGGTGCGGATCGAGTCACGCATCTGGAGGCGCTTGAGGAAGCGGTCCACCTGGCCCTCGGTGTCAACGATACGCTGCTCGCCGGTGTAGAAGGGGTGACAGTTTGAGCAGATGTCGGTGCGAATTTCGGGCACGGTGGCGCCGGTTGTCCAGGTGTTGCCACAGGCGCAGATTACACGCGCCTCAGGGTACCACTTAGGGTGAATAGTTTCTTTCATGGGTGGGTTGTGTCCTTGCCGCCTCAGGCCTGGGTTTCAGGCTGCGGTTTCTCCGGGTAAACGCTGATCTGCTTGCGACCGCCCTTGCCGCGCATGCGCTCGAACGTCACATAGCCAGCGGCAGTCGCGAACAGGGTGTGGTCTTTTCCAACACCAACGTTGAGGCCGGGATGGAATTTCGTGCCGCGCTGGCGCACGATGATGTTGCCAGAGATCACGTATTCGCCGCCGAAACGCTTCACGCCGAGCCGCTTCGACTGGCTGTCACGGTTGTTGCGGCTGGAGCCGCCGCCTTTTTTGTGTGCCATTTGCTGCTTCCTTTTGGGCGCTCAGTTAGCTAACGATGATGTCGTCCACGCGCAAGCGGGTGTAGTACTGGCGGTGGCCGCGTTTCCGGCGGTAATTGGTGCGCTGCCGATATTTGAACACGATGATTTTATCAGCGCGAAACTGCTCGACGACGGTGACTTTGACCGCCGCGCCCTCGACAGTGGGCTGGCCGATGACGGTGCCGTCGCCATTGCCCACCAGCAGCACATCGGTAATTTCGAAGCTGTCGTCAACTGCGTTGGGCAGTCGCTCCACGTCAAGCGTTTTGCCTACCTCAGCGCGGTACTGGCGGTTGCCCGTGCGGATGATCGCGTACATGTGTGAGAAAGTCTCCAATCTTCACTTGCCACCACCGCTGCGCCGGCGAACAGGGGGCGCTGGCGGGGGGAAAATTGGCCGGTGAGTGAAATGTAAAGGCTGCCCCGGACAGAGGGCAAAGGACATTATAAAAGAGGGACGGCGGGCGCGTCAACGTCCAGTTTGGGGTCAGCGGATAAACATAGCGTCGCCGAACGAATAGAAGCGATACCCGGCGTCCTTGGCCTGCTGATAGGCCGCCAGCACGTGCTCGCGCCCGGCGAAAGCGCTGACCATCATCAGCAGGGTTGAGCGCGGCAGGTGGAAATTGGTGATGAGGGCGTCCACGACGCGCCAGCGGTAGCCAGGGTAGATGAACAGCTCGGTGTCGCGCTCGAAGGCGATGACGGGCCGCCAGGGGCAGATGTCGGGCATGTCCTGCGGGCGCGCCGGGTCGCCGCCGCCGCTCAGGATCGCGGCGGTTTCCAGCGTGCGCGCGCTGGTCGTGCCGACGGCGACCACGCGCCCGCCGGCGAGCTTCGCCTCGTTGATGACGCGGGCGTTGTCGGCGGTGAGGACGGCGCGCTCGCGGTGGATGTGGTGCTGTTCCACCTGGTCAGCCTGCACCGGCTGAAACGTGTCCAGGCCGATGTGCAGCGTGCAGTAGGCAAGCCGAACGCCTTTTTCCTTCAGCGCCAGCAGCAGGTCGCCCGTGAAGTGCAGACCGGCGGTGGGCGCGGCCGCTGAGCCTTCCTGCCGGCTGTAGACGGTCTGGTAACGTTCGGAGTCGCCGAGCGCGGCGTGAATGTAGGGCGGCAGCGGCGTTTCGCCGAGCTGTTCGAGCAGCGCGCCGACCGGCGCGCTGAAGGCGATGGTGCGCTCCGCGCCGTCGTGTTCCTCGGCCACAGCGGCGGTGAAGGCGGTGGGCGGGAAGGCGATCGTCGTGCCTGTGGTTACGCGCCGGCCGCCAACCAGCGCACGCCAGCGGGTGGAGTCGAGCTGGCGCAGCAGCAGCAGCTCCACGGCGCCGCCAGTTTCGGCTTTCACGCCGCGCAGGCGGGCGGGAATCACGCGGGTGGTGTTGAGCACGAGCGCGTCGCCCGGCGCGAGCAGGGTGAGAATGTCGCGAAAGGCGCGATGCGTGACAGCGCCGGACGCGCGGTCGAGCACCATGAGGCGCGACGAGTCGCGCGGCTCGGCCGGAGACTGGGCGATGAACGATTCGGGCAGGCTGTAATCGAAGTCGGACAGGTTCATGGGCGGTTGATCAGCCGGATGATAATGTTGAGGACGACGGTGAGAACGACGCTGAGCAGGATCATGCTGACGATGGGCACAAAGCACGAGAAGCCGCGGCCCTGCACGCGGATGTCGCCGGGCAGGCTGCCCAGGCTGGCGAACAGCGGCAGGCGGCCCAGCACGAGCAGCAGGCCGCCCAGCAGCGCCAGCACGATGCCGACAATCAACAGGGCGCGGCCGATGGTCTGAAGGTCCACAGCGGTTTATAACAGCGATGGCTGGCTGCCACCGCCGTCCTCGTAAGCGATGCCCATGTGCTGATAGGCGCGGCGCGTGGCGGTGCGCCCGCGCGGGGTGCGCTCCAGGAAGCCAAGCTGGAGCAGATAGGGTTCGTAAACGTCGGTGATGGTGGCGCTGTCCTCGCTGATCGAGGCGGCGATGGTGTCGAGGCCCACCGGCCCGCCGTTGAATTTGTCAATGATGGTGTGCAGGATGCGCCGGTCAATGTCGTCGAGGCCGAGCTGGTCAATTTCCATGAGACCGAGCGCGTCGGCGGCGATGTCGTGGGTGATGACGCCGTCGGCGCGGACCTGGGCGTAGTCGCGGACGCGGCGCAGCAGGCGCAGCGCGACGCGCGGCGTGCCGCGCGCCCGGCGCGCGATTTCGGCGGTGCCCTCGGCGGCGATCTGGACATCGAGCATGTGCGCGGCGCGGTTGATGATGTGGACCATCGCGTCGGTGTCGTAGAAGTCGAGGCGAAAGCGCGCGCCGAAGCGGTCGCGAAGCGGCCCGGCCAGCAGCGCCAGGCGCGTTGTCGCGCCGATAACGGTGAAGCGCGGCAGGTTCAGGCGGACGTTTTTGGCCGCCGGGCCTTTGCCGATGACGATGTCGAGGGCGAAATCCTCCATGGCCGGGTAGAGAACCTCTTCGACGGCGCGGCCCAGGCGGTGTACCTCGTCAATGAACAGGATGTCGTTCTGTTTGAGGTGGGTGAGGATGGCCGCCAGGTCGCCGGCGCGTTCGATGGACGGGCCGGCGGTGATGCGGATGTTGCAGCCCATCTCGTTGGCGATGACGTGCGCCAGCGAGGTTTTGCCAAGCCCAGGCGGGCCGTAAAACAGGATATGGTCAACCGGCTCCTGGCGCGCCTTGGCGGCCTCGATGATGATCTTCAGGTTTTCACGCACGCGATCCTGACCGATGATGTCGCTGAGCAGTTTGGGGCGCAGCGCGATGTTTTCGCGATCATCCTGGCGGCGCGCGCCGCCAACCAGCCGCCCGGCGTCGGACATAATGGGGTTAGCTCTCCGCAGTTGCTAATCTGTTCTAGTGTGTAGAGTATACCGGGGCGGGGCGCTGGCGCAAAGGCCGCTTTGACGACGAGGGGGTTTAGACATACAATCTTCGGGGCGCTTAAGGGGGCGGATTAGATGATGAGCGGGGTATATATTTCGGAGCATCCGCTGGTTCTGCACAAACTGAGCGTGCTGCGCGACGCCAGCACAGACCACAGAGCCTTTCGTGACCTGGTGCGCGAGCTGGCGCTGCTGCTGTGCTACGAGGCGACGCGCGACCTGTCGCTGTCGGCGGCGGAGGTGCTGACGCCGATGGGCAGGGCTGCCGGCTATAAGACCAAAGAGATGATCGGGCTTGTCCCCATTCTGCGGGCCGGACTGGGCCTGGTGGAAGGGGTGATGGAGCTGCTGCCCAACGCCCAGGTGTGGCATATCGGCCTGTACCGGGATGAACACACGCTGCGCCCGGTTGAGTACTATAACAAGCTGCCGGTGGAACCCACTGTGCAGGTGTGTTTCGTGCTTGACCCGATGCTGGCGACGGGCGGCTCGGCGGTGGCGACGGTGGACATCCTGAAGAAATGGGGCGTGTCGCGCATCAAATTTCTGGGGCTGATCGCCGCGCCGGAGGGTGTGGCGCACCTGGCGGGCAGACACCCGGACGTGCCGATTCACGTCGCGGCGGTTGACGAGCGCCTGAACGAGCGCGGGTTTATCGTGCCGGGGCTGGGCGACGCGGGCGACCGCCAGTTCGGCACGGGGTAGGGGGGCGGCGTGGCCGACTTTGCGCCATTTCTCATTGTCTTTTCGCTGGCGCTGGGCACGACGCTGGCGCTGGTTCCGGCGGCGGACTGGCTGGGCCGGCGGTTCGGCATCATGACGCGCTTCGGCGGGCGGCGGACGACCGACGTTGACAAGCGCGGCGTGTCGAAGCTGGGCGGGCTGGCGCTGTTTGGCGGGTTTGTGGCGGCGGCGGTGGCGGCGCAGTTTCTGCTGGTGCCGCGCTTTGACCCGCGCGAGCTGATCCGACTGGTGGGCCTGCTGCTGGGCGGCACGCTGATTTTTATCGTGGGCGTGGTGGACGACGCGCGCGAGCTGTCGGCGTTCTGGTTGTTTCTGGCGCAGTTCGCGGCGGCGGCGGTGGCGATTGTGTTTCAGATTTTTATCGAATATCTCAATAACCCGCTGACGGGCCAGCAGACAGACCCCTGGCCGCACCTGGTGACGGTGACGCTCAGTTTTTTCTGGCTGGTGGCGATGATGAACACCACCAATTTTCTGGATGGACTGGACGGCCTGGCGGGCGGTGTGGCGTTTATCGCCGGGGCGATGCTGTTTGTCAACAGCGCGTTTGTGCTGAACCCGGCGCAGACGAGCGTCAGCCTGCTGCCGCTGGCGCTGATGGGGACGGCGCTGGGCTTTGTGCTGTACAACTTCTTCCCGGCGCGGATCGTGATGGGCGGCGGCGCGTATTTTCTGGGCTATCTGCTGGGGACGCTGAGCATCATCGGCGGGGCGAAGATGGCGACGATTCTGCTGGTGATGGGGCTGCCGCTGCTGGATGTCGCCTGGCAGTTCGTCAACCGGCTGCGGCAGGGGCGCAACCCGTTCTCTGGCGACCGGGGGCACATTCACTACCGGCTGCTGGACATGGGCATCAGCCAGCGGCAGATCGTGCTGGCCTATTACATCTTCTGCGCGCTCTTCGGTGTGCTGACGCTGGTCACCACCAGCCAGTTGTTCAAATTTGTGGCGCTGGGCGTGCTGCTGCTGCTGGTGGTCGTCGGGTTTGGCATTGTGGCGCGGCTGAATCAGACTAATTCATCAATATCCACATAGGTGATCGCGTCCGGGTCGTCGTCACTGTCGTTATCAGCGGCATCCTGTCTCGGCTGCGCGGGCTGAGGCGGCGGCAGCGGGCGCTGCGGTGGGGCGGTGGCGGGCATGGGCCGGGCTACGGCGCGGCCTTCGATCACGTCCGGGCCGGCGCGGTCGTCAGCCGGGGGGCGCGGCGCGGCGGCGGGCTGCTGCGGCGAAGGGTCAGCCACCGGCAGGACGGCGGCGGCGGGCGGCGCGACCGCCCCCTGGCCCGGCCCGCCAGGGATGGGCAGCGGCAGACGATAAATGGACGGCGGGCCGGACTCGGACGCGGCGCGGCTGTTGGCCGACGCAGCCCGCGCGGCCTGTTTCTTCTTCTGCTCAAGCAGCTCTTTGCGCGTGATGGCGACCAATTTGCCCTTTTCGAAGGTGGCGCTGTCGCCGGTGACGCGCTCGATGACGGCCTCGACAGCGCCGAGAAAGGCGACGGCGAACAGGTCAATGGCAATGATGACGGCGAACGCGCCGGCGAGCAGGTTGAGCGCGCCGGCCACCGGGCCGCTGAGCAGGCGCCCAAGCACCTCGCTGCCGACGCCGATCACCACGACGGCGGCCGTCGCGGCGAGCAGGATCCACAGGATAACGCGCAGGCCGCGCAGCGCCTTCAGGTCGGGCATCATGGTGTTGCCGATGGCGAAAACCAGATAGACCCACAGCCAGAAATCGGGCACGGCCACAAGGCGCGGGATGGCCGCGAGCACGGCGTCCAGGCCGCCGCCGGCGACGCTGATCACGTCGCTGATGTTGAGCGCCTGGCTGGCGATGAGCCAGATAAAGCCGATGCCGACGAGCAGCGGCGACAGGGCGATCAGGGCCAGCTTAAAGCGGCCAACGCCCTTTGCCAGACGGATAAAGTTGAGGCGCAGCTCGGCGATTTCCTGCGGCTCTGGCCACTGGATGGCGCGGTCGGCGCGCACGTTGACGATGCCGGCCACCAGCCAGACGGTGAACTGGTTGAGGACCACGCCGGGCAGGAAAAACGTGTAGTAGAGGATAGTGGTGGTCTGGAAGTTTTTGGTCAGCAGCCAGCCGACCTTGAAGATGTGCTGGTGCAGCCAGCGCTCGAGCTGGCGCAGCACAAGGAACAGCAGGGCGGCGGCAAGCCACGGGACTAAAGCTTCCAGACCAGACAGAATCAGGCGCCTTTCTCGGCCTGCGCCACTTCGATCAAACGGGCGAAGTCCTCCACCTGCAAGGCTGCGCCGCCCACCAGCGCGCCATCAATGTCGGGCTGGGACATGTACTCAGCCATGTTGCCGGGCTTGACGCTGCCGCCGTACTGGATGCGAACGGTGTCGGCCACAACAGCGCCGTAAAGCTGGCGCAGGGTGGCGCGGATGGTGCCACCGACGATGTTCTGCGCGATTTCACCGCTGGCGTTGCGGCCCGTGCCGATGGCCCAGATCGGCTCGTAGGCCATGACGATGTTGCTCATGCTGGCGGCAGGAATGCCGTCGAGCGCGGCGCGCACCTGCCCGCCGACGAAGCTGGCTGTCTCGCCGGATTCGTTCTGCGCCAGGCTTTCGCCAACTGCGACGATCGGCTTGAGGCCGTAGGCCAGGGCCGCTTTTACTTTTTTGTTGACGATTTCGTCCGTGTCGCCCAGGTAGGCGCGGCACTCAGAGT
>CAZDVL010000081.1:0-10881 GCA_964508745.1 uncultured Anaerolineaceae bacterium
TCACGTTCGGCGTGCCGCTGCTGGTCAGCCTGCCGCTGCTGAACGCCTTTGTCGGCGCGGCCGGCGGCTACGGCTCCGGCATCAGCGGGTCGCCGGTGGTTGAGGCGGTGTTCATCTACATCAGCCTGGCGCTGATCAGCCTCAACCCCATCGCCGCCGCGCTGACCACGCAGCAGCTTCTGGTTGACCGGCAGGTGCTCGGCTTCTGGACGGTCACGCTCAGCAGCGACGGCAGCACGATTCCGCTGGTGTCGCCCTGGATCAGCTTCACGGTGGCCGGGCTGGCGATCTCGACGGCGCTGGTGGTGCTGGCCGTGCGCCGCATGCGGCGGCCCGCGCCCTGATTGCGCGCCGGGTAATGAACGCAGACCGCGTCCGCCGGGTATTGTTCAGTAGATTTCGCCGCCGCGCTGACCACGCGGCGGGTTGAAAGGCAGCAGGTGATGGCCACACAGGCCGCGTTCCGTGAGCAGCATGAGGCGCTGAGCGCCGTGATTCGCGCCTGGGAGCGCCGGGCGCGGGCACAGCGGGCGCTGCGCTGGCTGCCGTTCGGCCTCAGCGTCGGGCTGGCGGCGGGCGGCGGCGTGGCGCTGGTCGCGCGGCTGTTCCCGGTGCTGGCCACCGGCCAGGCGGCCGGGCTGGCGCTGGTCGCGCTGGCGCTGGCGGCGGCGCTCACGCCACTGCTGGCGTGGTTAAGGCCGCGCTCCGGCCTGGACTCTGCCCGCCATTTCGACCTGCTGTTCGGCCTCAACGAGCGCACCTCGACGGCGCTCGAACTGGCCGAAGGCCGCATCCACACGCACGCCGAGCTGGCGGCGCGCCAGCTCGCTGACGCCTGGCAGACGGCCCACGCGGTTGACGCGCGGGCGCGCCTGCCGCTGCGGCCCGGCGGGCGCGTCTGGCTGCTGCCGGCGGCGCTGGCCGTCGCGCTGGCGCTGCTGCTGCTGCCCAACCCCCAGGCCGAGGCCGCCAGCCAGAGCGCCGCCCGCGACACCGCCCTGGCGGACGCCCGCGACAGCCTGGCCGACATCACCCAGGAAACGGCCGCCGCCAGCGCGCTGACCGAGGAACAGCGCGCGCCGCTGCTGCAGCAGCTTGAGCGCGCCGCCGAAACGCTCAGCAGGCCGGAGGTAACGGCGGAAGAAGCCTTCGCCGCGCTCGGCGGCGCCGCCGCCGACATGGGCCAGTTGGCCGCCGCGCTGGAGCGCCAGGCCGGCGACAGCCGCGCCGCCGACCAGCAGGCCGCCGCGGCGCTGCGCGAGGCCGCGCCGCCGCCTGAAGGCCAGGGCCAGGGCGAACAGCCACAAGGCGCGATCCCCACGCTGGAACAGGTGACAGAACAGGTCCCGCAGATGAGCGCGCAGCAGCGCGCGGACGCCGTCCGCGCCCTCGAAGCCGCCGCCGCCGCGCTGGAGGCGACCAACCCGCAAGCCGCCGAAGCGCTGCGCGCCGCCGCCGAGGCGCTGCGCCAGGGCGACACACAGGCGGCGCAGGGCGCGCTGGCGCGCGCCAGCGAGAGCCTGCAGGCCGGCCAGCAGCAGGCGCAGCGCCAGCAGCAGGGGGCGGAGCAGATGAGCGCCGGCGCGCAGCAGCTTCAGCAGTCGGCGGAGCAGGTCGCGCGCAGCCAGAATCAGCAGGCCGGCCAGCAGCAGGCGGCGCAGATGCAGCAGGGCGGCGAACAGCCCGCCGAGGGCCTGCAGGCGCTGGGCCAGCAGCCCGGCGAACAGGGCGGCGAACAGGGCGAGCAGGGGCAGGCGGGCGCGTCCAGCCAGCCCGGCGAACAGGCAGGCCAACAGGGCCAGCAGGACGGCGCGCGCGGCATCCGGCCGGCGCAGCAGGGCCAGGACAGCGCCACCGCCGGCCTGCGCTCCGACGAGCCGGGCGGCGTGGGCAGCGGCGCGGGCGACCAGCCGGGCGGCGTGGGCGAGGAAGACAGCGGGCTGGCCGGGCGCGCCGACGCGGCGGCCACCAACAACCGGCCCGACGGCCAGGGCGAAGGCGAGTTCGCGGAAGTGTACGCGCCGCAGCGCGCCGGCGGCGAAGGCGGCCCGCAGCTCGTGCTGGAGCCAGACGGCAGCGGCCAGCCGGTGGTCGAGGGCGAATTTTCCGAAAACCCCACCGGCGAGGCGCTCGTTCCGTACAGCCGGGTCTTTGGCAGCTACCGCCGGTCGGCCAGCCGCGCGCTGGATCGCAGCTATATCCCGCTGGGCATGCGCGACATCGTGCGCGACTATTTCAGCTCGCTGGAGCCGCGCGCCGCCGGCGGCGAATAAGCACCACACACAGCTCGATGCAGCCAGGAAAGCCAGGATTATGACCGACGCACCCGTAACAGAACTGTCGCTTGAGGCCTTCAGCGCAACGGCGCGCGCCGTTGAGGCTGAGGTCGGCCGCGCCATCGTGGGCCAGCGCGAGGTGGTGCGCGGCGTGCTCATCTGCATCCTGGCCGGGCGGCACGCCCTGCTGGAAGGCGTGCCCGGCCTGGGCAAGACCATGCTCATCCGCGCCCTGGCCGACGCGCTCGACCTGAAGTTCGCGCGCATCCAGTTCACGCCCGACCTGATGCCGTCCGACATCACCGGCACGGACATCATGGAGGAAACGGAGGAAGGCCGCCGCGTGTTCCGCTTCCACCAGGGGCCGATCTTCGCCAACCTGATCCTGGCCGACGAGATCAACCGCGCCACGCCCAAAACGCAATCGGCGCTGCTGGAGGCGATGCAGGAAAAAACGGTCACGGTCGCCAACCGCAGCTTCGCGCTGGAGCCGCCGTTCTTCGTGCTCGCCACGCAGAATCCGCTGGAGATGGAGGGCACCTATCCGCTGCCCGAAGCCCAGCTTGACCGCTTCATGTTCAAGGTGAACGTCGAATACCCGTCGGTGAGCGACCTGGTGAGCATCATTGACCGCACCACCGGCGCCGAGGCCGCCGTCCTCCGCCAGGTCGCGGACGGCCGCCAGGTGATCGCGATGGGCAGCCTGGCGCTGGCGACGCCGGTCGCCAGCCACATCACCGACTACGTGGCCCGGCTGGTGGTCGCCACGCACCCGAGCGACGCCTCAGCGCCAGACAGCATCCGGCGCTACGTGCGCTATGGGGCCAGCCCGCGCGGCGCGCAGGCGCTCATCATCGGCGCGAAGGTCAACGCCCTGCTGGAGGGCCGCTTTAACGTCGCCTTCGAGGACATCCAGGCCGTCGCGGCGGCGGCGCTGCGCCACCGGCTGCTGTTCAATTTCGAGGGGCTGGCCGAGGGCATCAGCCCCGACGCGCTCGTGAACGACCTGCTGGCCGCCGTGCGCAAAACGAGGAATTAGGACCTGCCACCATGACGATCGCCCTGCGTGAGATCACCCGCGAGAACTGGCGCGCGTGCGCCAGCCTGCAGGTTGCCCAGGAACAGCGCCATTTCATCGCGCCCAACATGAAGTCGCTGCTGCAATATTTCTACCAGGACCCGACCGACACCTTCGCGCCGTTCGGCATCTACGACGGCGACACGATGGTGGGCTTCACCATGTACGGCCAGAGCGACTTTAACGGCAGGCTGGGCTGGGAAATCTGGCGCCTGATGATCGACGAACGCCACCAGCGCAAAGGCTATGCCCGCGCCGCCCTGCTGCAAATTATCGCGCTGATGCGCGCGCGGCTGGGCTGCGCTGAAATCTACATTATGTTCGCGGTGGATAACCACGTCGCCGGGAAGCTGTACGCCAGCGTCGGCTTTGTGGACACCGGCGAGATCGAAAACGGCGAGAAAATCTTCCGCCTGGACCTGAGCGCCGATGGCCGCGCCGACGCTGTTTGACGAGGCCACGCGCCGCAAGCTGGAGCAGATCACGCTGTGGTCGGCGCGCGTGCGCGCCGGGGCCATCAAGGGCGAGCGCCGTTCGACCAGGCGCGGCACGAGCATCGAGTTTGCCGACTACCGCAGCTACACGCGCGGCGACGACCTGCGCCGGCTGGACTGGAACATCTACGCCCGCCTGCAGCGCCCGTACATCAAGCTGCTGGAGGACGAGGAAGACCTGGCGGTGCACATCCTGGTGGACACATCAGCCAGCATGGACTGGCCGCCGGGCCAGGACAGCGGCGCCAACAAATTCGCCTTCGCGCGGCGGGTGGCGGCGGCGCTGGCCTATGTGGCGCTCAACGCCAGCGACCGCGCCGTGCTGCTGGGGGCCAGCAGCCAGCGCGTCGAGTCGTTCGGCCCGGCGCGCGGGCGCGGGCGCAGCGTCGGCATGTTGATTTTCGTGGACGGCCTGCGCGCCGGCGGCGTGACCGACCTCAACGAGGCGCTGGCGGCCTACGCGCTGCGCGCCGCGCGGCCCGGCCTGACCATCGTCATCAGCGACATGTTCTCACCCTCCGGCTACCTGGACGGCGTCAACGCGCTGCTGGGGCGCGGCCACGAAGTCGCGCTGATTCACACGCTGGCGCCTGAGGAACTGGCGCCGCCGCTGGCCGGCGACCTGCGCCTGATTGATGTCGAGACAGGCCAGCCGCAGGAAGTCACGGTGGACGCCGCCATGCGCGACCTGTACGACCGCCGCCTGGCCGCCTGGCTGGACGGCATCCGCGCGGACCTGACGCGGCGCGGCGCGCATTACGCGCTGGCGGACACCGGCGCGCCCTGGGAAAAGCTGGTGCTGTCGCAGCTTCGGCGGCAGGGCCTGGTACGCTAGGAAAACATAACGCGATGCGCGCGAACGGGCCAACCGCACCCCCAACACCCTCTCCAGCAGCCTCGCGGCCAGGTGGGCAGCCTGGGTGCATTTGCGCGCCGAAAGCCGTTTTATGGCCTTCCTGACCCCCCTGGCGCTGCTGGGCGCGCTGCTGGCGATCCCCATCGTGCTGCTGTATATGCTGCGGCTGCGCCGCCGCGAGGTGCACGTTTCCAGCACCTACCTGTGGCAGCGCCTGCTGCAGGACAGCGAGGCCAACACGCCCTGGCAGCGGCTGCGCCGCAGCCTGCTGCTGCTGCTCCAACTGCTGATTCTGGCGGCGCTGGTGCTGGCGCTGGCGCGCCCGTTCATGGCCGTCCCGGCGGTGGGCAGCGGGCGCATCGTCGTGCTGCTGGACGCCTCCGCCAGCATGAGCGCCGCCGACGTGCAGGGCCGCGCCCGCTTCGCCGCCGCCCAGGACGAGGCGCTCGCCATTGTGGACACGCTGGGCGCGGGCGACACCATGACCGTTATTCGCGTGGCCGAAACGCCCGAAGTGCTCGTCCCGGCGGCCGCGGACCGCGCCGCGCTGCGCGCCGCCATCAGCCGCGCCCAGCCCGGCCAGGGCCGCGCGGACTGGCCCGGCGCGCTGACGCTGATTGACCCCTCCGGGCTGGCCGCCGACACCGCGCTGACGGTCGTTCTCATCAGCGACGGCGGCCTGGGCGACCCGGCGCTGCTGCCCGCCGTCCCCGGCGAAGTCGTGTATGTGCCTGTCGGCCAGGCGGCGGATAACCTGGCGCTGACGGCGCTGGCCGTGCGCGCGCTGCCGGGGCAGCGCCCGCAGTTGTTCGCGCAGATCACCAACTACGGCGACGCCGACGCCGAAGTCGTGTTCAGCCTGCACGTGGACGGCGCGCTGTTCGACTCGCAGTTCTACACCGTGCCCGCCGGCGCGGACGTGGCGCTGGTGTCGGAACGGCTGCCGGACGGCGCGCAGACGGTCGAGGCGGCGCTCACACTGCCGGCAGACACGGCGGCGGCGGATTATCTGGCGCTGGACAACCGCGCCTGGACCGTCCCCGGCACGGCGGCGGCGCGGCGCGTGCTGCTGATGACGCCCGGCAACCTGTTCCTGGAGCAGGCGCTGCGCAGCCTGCCCGGCGTGCAGGCCTTTCGCGGCGACTTAACGCGCGGCCTGCCCGCGCAGCCGTTCGACCTGTACATCTTCGACGGCTGGCTGCCGCCCACGCTGCCCGCCGGCGACCTGCTGGTGCTGAACCCGCCGTCCGACACGGCGCTGTTCACGGTGGGCGCGGAAAGCGACCGCAGCGCCGGCATCGTCGTCAACGCCGACGACCCGCGCACGGCGTTTGTGGATTTCAGCGCTGTCAGCGTCCGGGCGTTCCGCGAGGTCGCCGACACGGGCTGGGCAGAGGCGCTCATCAGCGCCGACGGCGGGCCGCTGCTGCTGGCCGGCGACGCCGACGGGCGGCAGGTCGCGCTGCTGACGTTCGACCTGCACGATTCCGACCTGCCGCTGCAGATCGCCTGGCCCGTGCTGCTCGCCAACCTGATGGACTGGTACACGCCGCCCGGCCTCACCGGCGGCGTCCACAACCTGAGCGTGGGCGGCGCGCTTGAACTCCAGCCGCCAGCCGCCGCCGAGGCCGTCCGCGTGACGCTGCCCGACGGCGCGCAGCAGACGCTGACGGTGGGCGGCGGGCCGCTGGTGTTCGCCGACACCGCGCAGCCCGGAATTTACACGGTCGAGGCGCTGGAACACGACGCGCCCACCGCCAGCGCCCTGTTCGCTGTCAACCTGTTCGAGCCGCTGGAAAGCGCCATTCGCCCGCGGGCGACGGTCACGCTGGGCCGCCAGACGGTCGCGCCTGGCGCGCGCGAGCAGGTGGGCCAGACAGAGTTCTGGCCGCTGCTGGCGCTGGCGGCGCTGCTGCTGCTGCTGCTGGAATGGCATGTCTATCACCGCCGGATGCGCGTGCCCACGCCGCGCCCGGCGCAGGCGAGGCTGGGCCGATGATCGCCTTCGCCAACGCCCCCGCCCTGGCGCTGCTGCTGGCGCTGCCGCTGGTAGCGTACATCGGCTGGCCGCGCGCCGCCTACCGCCGCCGCCGCGACACCGCCAGCCTGCTGCTGCGCGCCCTGATGGTCGCGCTGGTGGCGCTGGCGCTGGCCGGGCTGCAGCTCAACCGCCCGGCGGACCGCCTGGCGACCGTGTTCCTGGTGGACCTGTCCGACAGCATGGGCGCGGAAGCGCGCGCCGCCCAGATTGAGTACATCCAGGCCGCGCTTCAGGAAATGGGGCCGGACGACACAGCGGGCGTGGTGGCTTTCGGCGCGTCCCCGGTCACCGAGCGCCCGGCCAGCCCGACGCGCGAGCTGAACGCGCTGCAATCCGCCCCGCCCCCCGGCGCGACCGACATCGCCGCCGCCGTGCGGCACGGGCTGGCGCTGTTCCCGGAGGGCGCCGCGCACCGGCTGGTGATCCTCAGCGACGGCCGCGCCACGGCCGGCGACACGCTGGCCGCCGCGCGCCTGGCCGCCGCCGCTGGCGTCGAGATCAGCTATGTGCCGCTGGCCCGCCCGCCGCAGCCGGAAGTCCAGGTGACCGAGCTGCGCGCGCCCAGCGTGATCACCGCCGGCCAGCCGTTCGACCTCAACCTGGTGATTGACGCCGACGAGGCCGGCCCGGCCGCCGTCACCGTGCTGGCCGCCGGGCAGATCGTCCAGCGCCAGGCGGTTGACCTGCGCGCCGGGCGCAACAGCTACACCATCAGCCTGCCGGGGGCCGAAGCCGGTTTCCGCGATTTCCAGGTGCAGGTAGACCCGGCAGGCGCGGACGGCTTCTACCAGAACAACCAGCTCGCGGCGTTTACGCGCATCGTCGGGCCGCCCCGCGTGCTGGTGGTGAGCGCCAGCGACGCCGAAGTCGAGTATCTGCTGCCCGCGCTGGCCGAGGCCGGCATTGACGCGGTGCGCGCCGCGCCCGCCGCGCTGCCGGTGGGGCTGGCCCCGCTGGCCGAGTACAGCGCCGTGATCCTGGCCAACGTGCCCGCCAGCCAGCTCACCACGCGCCGCATGGAGGCGCTGCAAAGCTACGTGCGCGACCTGGGCGGCGGGCTGGTCGCCATCGGCGGGCCGGACGCCTACGGCCCCGGCGGCTACTTCCAGACGCCGCTGGAGGACGTGCTGCCGGTTGACATGCAGATTCGTGACCAGCAGCGCCTGCCGCAGCTCACCATCGCCTATGTGATTGACCGCTCCGGCAGCATGGGCGGCGTGGGGCCGAGCGGCGTCGCCAACGTCGAGCTGGCCAAAGAGGCCATCATCCGCTCGATTGATTTTCTACAGCCGACCGACCGCGCCGGGATCGTGTCGTTTGACACAGCCGGCTACTGGATCGCGGACATCCAGCCGGTGCTGGACCGTTTTTCGCTCCAGCGGCTGGTCGCCACGCTGCGCGCGTCCGGCGGCACGGACATCCTGGCGGGCATGAATCTGGTGGCCGAGACCATCGCCGACGACCCCTCAGACCGCAAGCACATCATCCTGCTGACCGACGGCGGGGCCAGCCCGCAGAACCTGGTTGAGCTGGCGGGCCGCCTCAACCAGGACGCCGGCGTGACCACCTCGGTGATCGCCATCGGCGCCGGCGCGTCCGACTTTCTGGCGGAGATGGCGGCGGCGGGCGGCGGCAACTACCACGTCGTGGACGTGATCGAGAACATCCCGACCATCTTCACGCTGGAAACGGTGCTGGCGACGCGCTCGTACATCATCGAGGAGTCGTTCGTCCCGGCGATCAGCGCCAGCAGCCCGATCGTGCAGGGCATCGCCAGCGCGCCGCCGCTGCTGGGCTATGTGGCGACCACGCCCAAACAGACGGCGCAGGTGGTGCTGCGCGGCCCGGAACCGCACGCCGACCCGCTGCTGGCGACCTGGCAGTACGGGCTGGGGCGCGCGGCGGCCTTCACCAGCGACGCCGCCGCGCGCTGGGCGGCCAACTGGGTCACATGGGCCGACTACGCGCGCTTCTGGGGCCAGGCCGTCCGCTGGACGATCACCGAAGGCGCGGCGAGCCAGCTTGAAACCCAGGTACAGTTTGAGGGACAGCAGGCGCTGATCACGGTGGACGCGCGCGACGAAAGCGGCGGCTTCCTCAACGGGCTGACGCTGGCCGCCGCCGTCGTGGACCCGGCGCTGGACGCGCGCAGCGTCCCGCTGCGGCAGGTCGCGCCGGGGCGCTATGCGGGCGCGTTCGTGCCGGCTGGCACCGGCGCCTACTTCGTCGGCGTCAGCGGCCAGGGCGTGGCGGACGGCCAGCCGGTCGCGGTCAGCCAGACCAGCGGCTGGGTGCAGGGCTACTCCGCCGAATACGCGGCCGCCGCCAGCAGCGCCAACCGCAACCTGCTGGCCGACATCGCAGCGCTGACCGGCGGCACCGACCTCAGCGGCGCGCCGGCGCTGGCCTTCGCCCACAACCTGGCCGCGCGCAGCGCCTGGACGCCGCTGTGGCCCTGGCTGCTGCTGGCGGCGCTGCTGCTGCTGCCGTTCGACATCGCCGTGCGGCGGGTCGTCGTGACGCGCGGCGACCTGCTGCGGCTGCGCGCCTGGCTGTCCCCGGCGGCGGCCCCGGCGGAACAGCCGGCGGCGCGCATCGGCACGCTGCTGGACGCCAAAACGCGCGGGCGCCAGCGCGCGGAAAACCCGCACCGCCCGCTGCCTACGCCCACGCCCGGCGCGCCCCCCGCCCCCCCTGACGCGCCGCCGGTTTCACCCGCGCCCGAAGGCGAAACGACCGCCGGGGCGCTGCTCAAACACCGCCGCCAGCGCGCCGACGACGACCAGCACTGACGCCCCGTTCTGCCGCGCCTTAAGGATTCGCGGAGACAATATTGGACGTATAATTGAGAGCGAAAAGATGCGCAGCTCACATAACATATGCGCAGCTAACGCGAGGTATCCGTTATGGATGAGGCTCAATCGCTGTTTCGCGAAGGCGTGCTGGCGCTGCGTGAGCGCCGCGATGCCGCCGCTGCGCGCAGCCTACTAACGCAGTCGCTCAAACTCAACCCGCACAACGAGATGGCCTGGCTGTGGCTGTCGCGCACCACGAACGACCCCGACAAGCGGCTGCAATGCGTGGAGCGCGCGCTGGCCATCAACCCGGCCAATGAACAGGCGCTGGCGCTGCGCGCTGCGCTGCTGGAACAGAGCGCGCCCGCGCCGGCCGCCCCAGCCAGCGCCGACGCCGGCGCAGCGCCATCCGCCCGGCTGCACGCGCCCACAAAAGCTGAACAGGGCAAGATCGAGGCGCTGCTGGAACAGGCGCAGGAACTGCTGGGCGAGGGCGACGTGGAAGGCGCGATCGCCAACTGGGTGCACGTGCTCCACATCCAGCCCGACCACGAAACCGCCATGCGCAGCGCGGTGGGCTATCTCTCGCGCCTGAAATACCTGGACGACGCCCGCGAGCTGGTCTGGCGCGCGCTCGACGCCGGCACAACGCACCCGTCCATTTACCTGACCGCCATTGACATCGCGCGGGTGCAGGGCAGCTCTGGCGAAGTCGCCCACCTGGCCGAACGCCTGTTCACCCTGCCGGGCGCTGACGACCAGGGCGCGGCGGCGGTGGTCGAGTATTTTCTGCGCGAGGAACAGCTCACGCGCGCGCTGGACCTGTCGGAGAAGGCGCTGCGCCGCTGGCCGCGCAGCCAGCGGCTGCTGCTGCTGGCCGGCGACCTGCACAAAGGGCTGGACGAGCACGTTGAAGCCGCGCGCTTTTACGACGAAGCGGCCCGCATCGGCGCGGGCACGCAGGTAGGGCGCGCCGCAGACCGGAAGCTGCGCGACACCGCGCCGGTGCTGACCGACCGCGAGCGCGGCAGCCTGGCGCTGACGCTGCGCGAGGCGGCCGCGTTCGGCCTGGTGTTTCTGCTGCTGGCGTGGCAGGACGCCGGCCTCAACCTGCCCAACGTGGGCCAGACACGCTGGGTCGGCGTGGCGCTGGCGCTGCTCGGCGGCTACCTGCTGGTGTCCGCCACGTCGTCGCCGCAGCAGCGGCCCCTGGCCCGCTGGCTGGGCGGCAGCGTCCCACCGCCGCAGCCGGACGCCGCCCCCAAAGCGGCGGATGACGCCGGCAGCATCGGCCTGGTGAAAGCGCCGACCGACCTGCCCATCATCCCGACGGGCTGGCGC
>CAZDVL010000082.1:0-10844 GCA_964508745.1 uncultured Anaerolineaceae bacterium
GCGAAGCGCTGCCAGCGCTGGCGCAGCGGCCCGGCGGCGTCCAGCGGGCGGTTGATGGCCGCGCCGGCGTAAGCGAAAAACTCGGCAAAGCCGCGCGTCAGGTCGTTGTCGAGCGCGCCGACCAGCGGGTTGCTGCTGAAACCGGCGGTGTGGTAGCCGGCGGCGCGCAGCGTCTCGGCCAGCGTCGGGTGCAGCCCGGAGAGTTTGTGGTGCGCCTGGGTGACGCCGTGGGCGCCGGGGTACAGCCCGGTGAACAGCGACGCATGGGCCGGAATCGTCCACTGCGCGGGGGCGACAGCCTGCGTGAACAGCGTCGAGTCGGCGGCGAAGGCGTCGAAGGCCGGCGCTGTCGGGCGGTCGTGGCCGTAGCTGGCGAGCCGGTCGCGCCGCAGGGTGTCGAGCACGATCAGCAGGATGTCGGGGCGGGCGGGCGGCATGGGCGTTCTCAGCAGACCTCAGGCCCACCCCGCGGTGACCGGCAGCACCAGCGCTGAGGGGCGGGCCGCGTCGTGATAAATGGTCTGATCAGCCGCGCAGAGCGCGGTGCCGGTGGCCAGCGGCTCGTCGGTGCCGAGGTTGCGGTTCCAGTGCGGGTGCGCGCCGCTGCTGACGACCAACCGCAGACGGTGGCCGGCCCGGAAGCGATAGGCCGTTGCCCACATATCCACCGAGACGCACCCCAGGTCGCGGCCGGTGTGGACGCGACACAGGCCGTCGCAGATGTTGATCGAGCGCCCGCTGGGGTGGACATCGCACAGCCGGCCAGAAAAATCGGTGTGCGCCAGGCTGGACTGCACGAACA
The DNA here is from genome assembly GCA_964508745.1 of uncultured Anaerolineaceae bacterium. Classification (GTDB taxonomy): domain Bacteria; phylum Chloroflexota; class Anaerolineae; order Aggregatilineales; family Phototrophicaceae; genus DAOTWC01. The sequence goes on from CAZDVL010000082.1 coordinate 803, forward strand.
GTTCGAGCCGCACCGGGCCGATAATTTCGAGGTCGCGCGCCAGCGGCGGCGACGTGTAGACCAGCACATCGCGGCGGGCCTCAAGGCGGGCGTTGTTGACCGGCCCCGCCAGCGGGCTGAACTGCGCGCCGCCGATGATCGGCGTAGGGTCGGCGGGGTCATAGCGGTACGTGTCGGTGGCTTCGGGCTGCTGCGACATCTCGAACGTCAGGCTGCGCCCGCTGTGCAGGTAGACGCGGGTTTCGTGGGCGGGCGGCGGCCAGGCGGGCAGGTCGCGCCATTCGTCGGTGCCCATCACAAAAACGCGCACCGGCTGTGAGCGCAGCCGGTCGGCGCGGCCCTTGAGCTGGGCGTCGAACCAGTCCAGGCCGGCGTACAGGCCGTCGAGCATCATCATGCCGTTGCTGAAATGGCCCCAGGGGCCGATGGTGAGGTGTGGGTTTTTGCCGGCGGCGCGCATCTCAGCGTAATCGTTGAGCAGGCCGCGCAGGAAGAAATCGTACCAGCCGCCGAGGAGGTGCACCGGGGCGCTGACGCCGGCCATATTCACAGCCTGTTCGACCTCCTGCCACATGGGGTCGCTGGCGTCGGGCCGGCTGATCCAGTTGCGGAAATACTCAACTGGCTCGCCGCGCACAAGCACGTCGGTTTCGACAAGCGGCAGGTGGTCGAAGCCGGGGGCGATGGTCATTTCGACATCCTGGAGCAGCGGGGCCGCCGCCAGCAGCGACTGGATTTCGACGTGCTCCAGCACGGCGCGCAGCGCCACGCGGTAGTCAGGCCGAAGGAGCAGCCGCAGATGGCTGCGCAGCGCGTTGGGCGACATCGTGTGCCAGCGGCGGTCGAGCATCTGGAACAGGCCCATCCAGCGCAGCGCCAGCCCCAGGTCAAAGGCGCTGTCGGGGAACAGGATGCTGTGCAGCCGGGCGCTGGTCACGATGGGCAGCGCGGCGGAGAGCTGGGGCGCGTCGGCGATCACCCACTGGACGATGCCCAGGTAGCTTGGCCCCCAGGTCGCCAACTGGCCGTCGAACCAGGAGCGTGTGCTGATCCAGGCCAGCGTGTCGAGGCCGTCAGCGCGTTCCTGAAAATAGGGGTCAAAGACGCCTTCGGAATCGAAACGCCCGCGAATGTCCTGCACCAGCACATGGTAGCCGCGCTCCGCGAAGCGCTGCATCAGAAATTCCAGCAGGAAGCCAAAAATGCCGTGGTTGTGGTTGCGCCCGTAAGGCGTGCGGACGAGGATTGTCGGGTAGCGGCCGGGCTGGCGCGGATAATAGTGGTCGGCGGCCAGGCGCACGCCGTCGCGCATCAGCAGGCGCAGGCCCCACTCCACGCGGACGCCGCTGCGCGGCGGGTCCAGCGCCAGCAGGCGGGCGATAATGTGCCGCCGCCGCACGAAGATCAACCCGCTGAGCGCGGCCAGCAGCGCCAGCAGCGCGCCGAGCAAACGGATCACGGTTTTCATAGGCTTTTGCCCTTTGGCTGAAGACAGCGCCGACCGCGCGACGCGCGCCTAGCTGTTCTCTGACCGCGCGTCTGCTGGTGGGGTCGCCGCCCGCGCTGCGGCCCGCACCGGCTCCCAGTCCAGGCGGCCGTTGTAGGCAAACTGGGACAGGAACGTGAAGATCAGGCTGTCGTTAATCGCTGGGCAGATAATACCCGATTGTGTCAGCGCGCGCTGTGTGTCCGCCGTGCCCAGCGCCATAAAGGCGGAGTCGCTGACGCCGAGCATCCGGCGCGCGAAATCAATGTGAAAGAAGGGCAGCAGTGGGTAGAGCGGGTTTGTTTCCGGGTTGGCGTACTGCTCAACGGCGTCCACCCAGGCGCTGAAGGGCAGCTTTTTCAGCGGATAGCCGGCGGCGATCACCATGTCGAAGATGCTGCTCCAGTTGATGGGGCGGGGGTTCAGCAGGTGGAACACCTTGCCCAGCGACCCCGGCTGGCGCGAGAGATACACCATCGCCTGGGACACGAAGTCAACGGGCGTCATGTCCATCGGGCTTTTGACATCCGGCGCGCGGCTCGCCTGGATGCTGCCGATCAGCATGCGGGCGACGAAATCGTCCACGTTCGACGCGCCGGTGCGGCTGTCGCCGACGATCAGGCCGATGCGGTGGATGGTCACCGGGATGCCCCGGTCGCGCGCCAGCCGGACGACGGCTTCGGCGACGTATTTAGTCTGGAAGTAACCCACATCAGGGCATTTTTCGGCGTCCAGCGGGGCCGATTCGCCGCCGCCTTCCAGGTTGCGGTAGGCGAGCAGGATGCCCAGCGACGACACGAAATGCACCGGCTTGGGCCTGCCGCGCACCGCCAGGCGCAGCACTTCCTGGGTGCCGCCGACGTTCGGCGCTTTCAGCCAGTCGTAGGGCGCGACATAGCTCAATTTGCTGCCGCAGTGAAAAATGCTGTCTAACTGGCCGGCCAGGGTGTCGAATTCGAGTTCGGCCAGGCCCAGCAGCGGCAGCTTGAGGTCGCCCAGCAGCGGGCGCACGCGGGCGGCCTGGCTTTCATCCCAGATGCCATAGCCCTGCAAATTTTTGCGCAGGCGATCCAGGCCGTGCGCGGGGTCAACGGCGCGCACCAGGCAGTAAATATCCGCCTCTGTCTGGGCCAGCAGGTCGCGCAGCAGATAAGCCCCGACGAAACCGGTTGCGCCAGTGAGCAGAATCTGGCGCGGCGGGACGGAGAGGTCCACCGAGCCGCGCTGGGGCACGATCGCGGGGTCAAGGTACGCTTCTGCATCCAGGTTGAAGCCGCTGCCAGGTGTGCCGTTCGACATGCCTATCAGTTTCCTTTCCGCAGCTTTTTACTGATAGTGATATATGTTACTCTATGAGCATATATCAATATACGGGAATATGGCCAATTTTCGTTTGAAAGTATAATATTGGTAGCTACTTGCGCTGACGGTACGGACGCGCACGGGCAAGGTGAAAGGGTTTTCCTGTGAAGCAGCGCAATCACATACTCGGCCCGGTGGATATGGCCTTCTTTTATGTGGACACGCCTGAAACGCCGATGAATATCGGCGCGATGGCGGTCTTTGACGGCAAGATCGAATTTGATCTGCTCAAACGGCTTGTCGCTGCTCGTATTTTTCAGGCCCCGCTTTACCAGCAGCGCGTCGTGCAGGCCCCCCTGCACGTCGGGCCGCCCACGTGGATACCCGACCCGAACTTTGATGTCAGCAACCATGTTTTTCGGCTGGCGCTGGACGCGCCGGGGACGGACGGCCAGCTGCGCCAGCTTGCCGGGCAGCTTGCTTCCGGGATGCTGTCCCGGACAAAGCCGCTGTGGGAAATGTACCTGATCGAGGGCCTGGCCGACGGCCACAGCGCGATCTTCTTCAAGGTGCATCACTGCATGGTGGACGGCATCGCCGCGGTTCAGATCATCACGATGCTGATGGACCTGACGGCGGACATGCCGGACCTGCCCACGCCGCCGCCGTTCAGCCCGGCGCCGCTGCCGGACACGCTGGGCCTGCTGGCGGACGCCTTCGAACGGTTCGTGCCCGACCGGGTGAGCGTATTTAAAAAGATCGCCCATGACACGCGGATGATGAGTTCGGTGCTGGGCGACAAAGAGCGCCGGCGCAGGATGCTGGTCGGGCTGGCGAACCTGATCAACGACAACCTGAAGCCGATTCAGAAGCTGCCGGTGAACGGCAAGAACAGCGGGCGGATGGCGCTGGCGTGGGCGGAGTTCTCGCTGGCAGAGGTGCGGGCGATCAAAGAGCATCATAGCGCATCCGTCAACGACGTGATGCTGGCGGTGCTGGGCGGGGCAGTCGAGGCTTACTCGAACCGGCACGGCGGCTATGGCGAACAGAATTTTCTGCGCGCGCTGATTCCGGTGAATGTGCGCAGCGAGGAAGAGCAGGAACAGTTCGGCAACCGCATTTCGGTGCTGCCGATTGACATTCCTTTCGGCACGTCTGACCCGCTGGAACAGCTGCGCCAGACGGCGGAATACACGCGCCTGATGAAGCAGTCCTCGCTCTCCACCGGCCTGGACCTGGCGCTGACTCTGCCGTCGCTGGCGCTGTCAGGGGTGCAGCCGCTGGTGTGGGGGGCAGCGCCCGCGGTGTTCGCGTTTTTGGCGCACACCTGGTGCACCAACGTCGCCGGGCCGCAGATTCCGGTGTATATGCTGGGCCGCAAGATGATCCACGCTTACGGCTACTTCCCGCTGAATGCGTCCAACGGCATGGCGTGCGTGATCTTCAGCTATAACCAGCGCATCACGATGACGCTGGTGACCGACATGGCGATTATCCCGGACGTGACAGAACTGCGGGCCGACCTTGAAGCCAGCTATGAGGCGCTGCGGCGGGCGGCGAAAGTCCAGCCGCAGGACTCGCAGCCTGCGGGCAAACCCCGGCCGCAGCCGCCGGCGGTCGTGGTCAGCGCCGCCGCAGCGCCGGCCGCCGCCGTCGGCGCTGACACACCTGTAGAAGCGCGCCACGCCGCGCCGCCCAAAGCCGAAGCTGTGCCCGAACCGGCGGCGGCGCCGGTCGTGGCGGCGGAGAACGGCGCGAAGCCCGCCGCCGTTGACGCGCCGCCGCAGGCCAGCCCGGAGCCGCTCGCTGACGCGCAGCCCGCGCCCGACACGCAGCCCGCCGCCAGCGCGGCAGAGGCCAGCCCGGAGCCAGTGACGTTGTTCTCGGCAGGGTGGGCGCAGCAGTACCTGGTCGCCATCAACGCCAGCCGCGCATATTACGAAGCTTCAACGCGCTGGGAGGCCGGGCCGCTGACGTTTGTACTCAAGCCCGCGCCCAGCCGCGGATTTCCGACCGAGCGCGCGGTGTGGCTGGACCTGCACCGGGGCCGCTGCCGCGACGCGCTCAGCCTGCCGCCCGCCGAGGCGCGCCAGCGCGCGGCCTTTGTGATTGAGGGCGACTATGACACCTGGATGGACGTGCTGAACGGGCGCGCGCAGCCGCTGCCGCTGATTGTGCGCGGCAAGCTGCGCCTGGCCAAAGGCTCGCTGATGCGCCTGATGCCGTTTACGCAGTCTGCCCAGGAGCTGATCAAGTGCGCGCAGGGCATCGGCTGAGCGGACAAAAGCTGGACTAAGCGGCATAATTGCGTTAAAATTCACAATTAATGGAAAACTGTGCAACTTTTGCACGGGGAAGAGCGTATTAACTGTAAGCAGAAAGAGGAGCTTAAGGCCCCCAGGGGCCGCTGGTTATGAGCGACGATCTCAGTCCGAAGGATAAAGCCCCGGCGAAGTCGCCACCGTCAGCATCGGCTACAGGCAAGCGCGGGCGACCTGCCGCAGGCGCGCCGCGCCCCGCATCTGCAACCACTCATAAGTCAGCCAAAGAGGAGTCAACGATGGCAGAGGATAAGATTAAGTCGTTTGAGGAAGCCGCCCAGGACACCGTGAAAGCGGCGGAGGAAACGGTCAAGGTCGCCGAAACAGCGCTGCGCGACAAGGTTAAGGATGTGCAGGACAAGACCCGCACGAAAGCCAAAGAACTGGCTGAGGACGTGCAGGATCGGTTCGAGGACACGCCTTTCGACGAGTTCATTGACCACCAGCGCAAGGCCGCGACGGAAGTGGGCCGGGCGCTGGAAAGCCTGATTCCGGAGGGTTTCCGCGAGCACGGCGAGGCCGCCGTCAAGGAAGCTGTGGAAGGCTACCGCCGCCTGTTTAACACGGTTATTGACGAGGTGGTCAGTTCCATCGAGAAGGTGAAGCTGGCGGAGACCGCCGAGGCCAGCCCCAAGGCGAAAAAACCAAAAGCGAAATAAGCAGCCAGGCTGGTTGCTTTGCAGCGCGCCGCGATGGATAATCGTCGCGGCGCGCTGTTTTTTTCGGGTGGCGCGCCGGGAGGCCGGATATTGGAGATGACTTACAGGCTGCGGCTGGCGATTCCTGCCGACGCGCCGGTGATCGCCGCGCAGCGGCGCGCCATGTTCGTGGAGATGGGCGACCCGGCGTATGCCGAGATCGCCGGCATGGACGAGCGCTTCGCGGCCTGGGTGGCAGACCGCATTGCGCGGGGAGTCTACCTGGGCTGGCTGGCGTACAGCGCGGCGGGCGAGCCGGTGGCCGGGGCCGGGCTGGACATCCGCGAGGGCGCGCCGCTGCCCGGCGATTTTGACACGCGGCGCGGTTATATCATGAATGTTTATGTGCAGCCGGGCCACCGCCGGCGCGGCCTGGCGCGCTGCCTGCTGGTAGCGCTGCTGGACTGGTGCCAGCAGAACGGCCTGCGCGGCCTGTCGCTGCACGCCAGCGACGCGGGCCGCCCCCTGTACGAGGCGCTGGGGTTCGCAGCCAGCGGGGAGATGCGCCTGCTGCTGCCGCTGAACCTGGATACGGGGCGCGCATGAGCGTTAAAGTGACCACGTTGACGCACGCTTCGCCGTTTGGCGTTGAGGTGAGCAGCCCGCTGCACCATCACGACGGGCCTGCAGAGCGCCTGCTGGTGCTGCTGCCGGGGCGCGGCTACACGGTCGGCCACCCGCTGCTGTTCCATCTGCTGCATCTGGCGCTCGAAAACGGCTGGGACGCGCTGGCTGTCTCGTATGGGTTCCAGGCCGCCGGCGGCGACTTCAGGCCGGAACAGTTCCCGCTGCTGCAGCAGGATGTGGCGCTGGCGGCCGCGCCGGCGCTGGCGCGCGGCTACCGGCAGGTGTGCGTGGCGGGAAAATCGCTGGGGACGCCGCTGGCGGTGGACGTGGCGCGCGGCGCGAAGGCCGAGCAGGTATCGCTGATTCTGCTGACGCCGGTCAGCGGCGTCATGCAGGCGCTGGACGGCATCCGCACGCTGGCGGTGATCGGCACAGACGACCCGCTCTACTCCCCGGAGGCCGTGCGGCTGACCGAAGGCGACGCGCATATCGAGTGGCGCGTGTACGATGGGCTTGATCACGCGCTGATGGTGAAGGATGACTGGCGCGCGTCGGTGACGGCGCTGCGGCAGATCATGGGCGACTGTGAACGATTTCTGCGCGAGGGGGGCTGACGCATGCAGGCGTATCCACTGTTCGAGTTTGGCGGCGCAGGGCCGGCGCTGCATCTGGCAGTCGCCAATGGCTTTCCGCCGCACACGTATGGCCCGCTGCTGCTGCCCCTGACTGATACGTACCGTATTCTGAGCCTGCCGCCGCGCCCGCTGTGGCCGGGGATCGGCGAGCCGCCGGCGCGCACCGGCTCGTGGCGCGAGCTGGCCGACGATCTGCTGGCCGGCCTGCGCCAGCATGACCTCACGGACGTGATCGCTGTCGGGCACTCGTTTGGCGGGGTTGCGTCGCTGCTGGCGGTGCTGGCAGAGCCGGGGCGTTTTCGCGGGCTGATCCTGCTTGACCCGACGATTCTGCCGCCGCTGGCGATGGACGCGATCCGCGCGCTGCGCGAACACAACGGCGGGGCGCGTCTGCCGCTGGTGGAGGGCGCGCTTAACCGCCGCAGCCGCTTTGCCAGCCATGACGAGGCGTTCGCTTACTGGCGCGGCAAGGCGCTGTTCAGCGACTGGCCGGACGCGGCGCTGCGCCTCTACACCGAGAGCATGACGCGCCCCGCGGCGGGCGGCGGGCTGGAGCTGACGTGGAGTCCCGCCTGGGAAGCGTACTACTACCAGTCCGTGTACATTGATTCCTGGGACGACCTGCCGCACCTGGACGGTTTGCTGCCGACGCTGGTGATCGGCGGTGAGACGACCACCACGTTCACGGCGGACGCGCGCGAGACAGCGCGCGCGCTGCTGCCGCGCGCCGCGCACGCCACGATCGCCGGGCACGGGCACCTGTTCCCGCACAGCGCGCCCGGCGAAACGGAGCGCGTTATTCGCGGCTGGCTGCGGGCCAGCGGCCTCTGAAAATTCTCGCCTCAGCCGCCGCTTTCCTGCGCCAGGCAAGGCTCATCGCTGCCCTCGCTGGTGACCTGCTGCTCGGCGCCGCTGGCGTCCGTCCAGAACAGCGTGACGGCGTTCGAGCCTTCGATGATCGCGTCGGTGAGGAAGAAGTTGAGGCCGGGCAGCGCGCTGAAGCTGCCAAACTGCTCGCCCTGGCCGACCCACCGCACTGGAACGGCGAATGGGTTGGGGTTGGTCACGAGCCAGCTGCGGGTTTCGAACGGATCAAATGAACACAGCGGCGTCAGGCTGAGAGGGCGTATGCCGGGCCGATCATCAGATGGGCCGCCAGTGGACGGCGGCGCGTCCGGGATGGGCGCTTCGCGGAACATGCCGACCGGCGGCGTGCCGCAGGCCACCGCGCCGCCGGACAGCGCCTCGACATACCAGCTAAAGTTAAAGCCGTAGCCGATGCTGTTAATCGAGAGGTCCGCGCTGAGGCTGGTCTGGACGCCGTCGGCGTTGAAAATGGTCGCGCCCGATTCGCCGGTGACGACGACCCGGTAGCCGTCCGCGCCGGGGGCGGCGTCCCAGTAGAAGGTGCCGCTGCCGTAAGGCAGGCCGTCCAGCGGCGACGTGGCGCGGAAGGGCCGGCAGTCTACCGCCGCCGCCGAACCCCCGTTTGCGGGCGGCGCGCCCAGCGACGGCAGCGTGCGCGGCACGGTGGCGCCGCAGGTAATCGCGAGCTGCTGGCCGGGCGTAATCAGCGTGCCGCGCAGGCCGTTGGCCTGGATGATCGCGTCCACCGAGGTGCTGTAGGTCAGCGCCAGCCCGAACAGCGTGTCGCCAGACACAACCGTATAGCTGATCTGCTCGCCCGCGGTGCAGGCGTTGGCGTCAATAACGGAGACAGGCCCCGCCTGCTGCTGCACCTGCTGAACGCTGTCGCCTTCCTGGAGGCCCAGACGTGCGTAGGCAGCGTTGACGGTTTCGATAAACTCGAAGTCCGCCGGGTCAATGGGTTCGGGGTCAGAGAAACTTGTGAGGATGATCAGCCCGTTTTCGTCGAGCTGGGCGCGCACTCGCATGCCCGCCGGAATGACCCGCTCGTTAGGCGTGCCCGGCTCCAGCGTGACCAGGCCCTCAACCGTGATGATTTCCATGATGTTGCCGGGGGGCAGCATGCGCAGGATGGCGCGCGACCCCATGCGAATATCCGCGCCGTTGGCGGTCAGGTCAACCTTGATGCCGCGCGGGCTTTGCAGCGCCAGCAGCGAGGGGGCCTGGGCACATTCCAGGTCGGTGAAGGCGGTGCGAAGCTGGAATGACTGCATGGGTGTGCGGCTGTTTTCAGTAATCCGCGGCAGGCCGGACAGGTCCGGCTGCGGGTCAAGCGCGGCGCGGCTCACCCAGGCGGGGCCGAAGTCGGTCAGGGCGCGCAGCCAGGTTTCGTCCGCGCTCAGGGCGTCCACCAGCAGCGTCTCGCCGGCGGCGGCTGTTGCGACCAGGTTGGCGGCGTCGGTGGGGCCGCTGTGCAGGCTGGCGTCCGCCACGGTTTCGATCGCCAGCGGTTCAGCGGGCGTGTACATCTCCGCCGGGTCCACCGCGTTTTCCACCTCGGTGTCGCCCATCAGCAGGAACACGACAGCCTGGCCGGGCAGGCTGCCGGGCACGTTGGCCTGCACGTTCATCAGGGCGATGCCCCAGTAGTCGCGCGCGGTGTCGAGGGGCGCGGTGGTAATGCGTTGGAAGGCCTCCAGGCCGGCGCGGTCCGCCGGTTTGCTGAAGAAGCTGGCTGTCATGACTTCGGTAAAGGTGGCATCCACGCGGTTGAAGCCATAGCAGGCGCTGTTGCGGTCGAGGACGCTGCAGTTGTCGCCCAGGTCGTCGAGCGCCCGCTGCACCAGCGCGGGGCAGGCGGCGTCGGCGTTTTCCTGGGCCAGCGCCGCGCCGCCGGCCAGCAGCGTGACCGCGATCAGAAGCGCGCTGAGCAGTAAGAATGTGCGTGTAGGCATACGTCCCCCCTTTAACCTCGTATCCCCGGCGGAAGGCGTGTTTATCTTCATGTTGGTCGAACTATTACATTATAGCAGATTAAATGCGGAAAACCGAAGACTATAAAGAAAAAGCCCAACTTGAAAAGTTGGGCTGGGGCTTGCCGAGGCCCAGATTTGAACTGGGGACACCCGCATTTTCAGTGCGGTGCTCTACCAACTGAGCTACCTC
>CAZDVL010000083.1:0-6814 GCA_964508745.1 uncultured Anaerolineaceae bacterium
AACCAGAAGCAGCGAAAAGCGTTTCATGTTTTCTCCTGACAAACTAAGACTGAACGAGTGTCTGGCAGTAAGAAGCTGTTTTTCGAGTGTTAGCCACCTCCTGGGCTTAACAGCCTGATGAGAAATCGTTTTCTCGCCACGCTTAAATCATATAACAGATGCGCGCGGTGAGCAAGAAGCCAAACCGGTAAACGCCTGGAAAAGGGCGGCAGCCTGCCCCGGCGCGGCGCTGAGTCCACCGGCGTGGGGCTTATTGCGGCCTGGGGGAGGGCGATGGTACAATCCGCGTTCAGCCGTAATCTGACGTCAGCCCGGTGGGCGAAACGTCGCTTATTATCCTGGCTGCTTAACCTGCAGGTAAAAAATTATGTTCCCCCAAGAGCAGTACAGCCCTGAACGACTCGACCAACTGATTAACCAGCTCACCCTTGAAGAGAAGGTCGCCATGATGGCGGGAGCAGATGTCTGGCGTACGGTGGCCGTGCCGCGCCTCGGCATCCCCGCGTTGAAGATGACCGATGGCCCCAACGGCGCGCGCGGCGACGCTTTTCGCGGCGGGACAACCGCGGCGGTGTTCCCGGTTGGCATCCTGCTGGCGCAGACATGGAACACGGCGCTGGTGGAGCAGATCGGCGCTGCGATCGCTGAGGAGGCCAAAACCAAGGGCGCGCTGCTCCTCCTGGCGCCCACCGTCAATATTCACCGGTCGCCGCTGGGAGGGCGAAACTTCGAAAGCTATTCCGAGGACCCATTCCTGGCCGCGTGCATGGCCGTGGCCTATATCAACGGCGTGCAAAGCCGCGGCGTTGGGGCCATGGTCAAGCACTATGTCGGCAACGAGCAGGAGGACGAGCGTTACAGCATGAGTTCGGAGGTGGATGAGCGCACGCTGCGCGAAATCTACTTCCCGCCGTTCAAAGCGGCGGTGCGCGTGGCGCATGTCTGGTCGATCATGGCGTCCTACAATCGGGTTAACGGCGTCTTCGTGAGCGAGGACCCGTACCTGCTGGGCATCCCGCGTCTCGAATGGGGCTGGGATGGCCCGATCGTGTCCGACTGGGTCTGGTCGGTGAAAAGCACGGCGGCTTCCGTCAACGCCGGGCTTGACCTGGAGATGCCGGGACCCGGCATCTGGCGCGGCGAGAAGCTGCTCGCTGCGGTGCAGAACGGGGAAGTCTCGCCGTCAAAGCTGGACGAGAGCATCCGCAGGCTGCTGCACCTGCTGGTGAAGGCCGGAAAATTCGAACACCCTGAGGAGGCGCCGGAGAAGGCGGTAGACCTGCCGGAGCATCGCGCGTTGATTCGCCGCGCCGCCGGTGAGGGCATCGTGCTGCTCAAGAACGCGCGCGGCGTCCTGCCGCTGCAAAGTGCGGCGCTGCGCACGATCGCCATCATCGGGCCGAACGCCAAAGAGGCGCGTATCATGGGCGGGGGCAGCTCGGAGGTTAACGCGCACTACCGGGTCTCGCCGTATACGGGCGTCATCGCGAAGCTCGGCGGCGGCGTGACGGTAGGGTTCGAGCAGGGGTGCACGATTCACAGGCTGCTGCCGCTGGCCGACTCCGCGCGCTTTCTGGCAGGCCGGACCGGGACAGCGCCCGGACTGCAGGTTGAGTACTTCAACGCCCCAACGCCCACAGGCGCCCCCGCGGCGTCGGCTGTGTACACGGGGCTGGCTGAGTTTGTCTGGTACGGCAGCCTGCCGGCCGGCATAAATTCCCAGAATTTCTCCGCCCGCCTGACGGGGCGCTTCGTGTCTGACAGCGCCGGCAGCACCCAGTTCAGCCTGATCAGCGTCGGCCCGTGCCGCATGGCGATTGACGGCAAACAGGTCCTCAACGAGTGGGACGACTGGCAGCCCGGCAAACAGAACAATTACTTTGCGATGGGGTCGGACGAACAGCTTTACACCGTCGAGATCGCCGCCGGGCGCGAGTACCTGGTTGAGATTGACTACCACGTGAGCGAGAAGTTCCCGTTCCGGGTGCTGCGCCTGGGCCTGCTGGACCCGCTGCCGTCCGACATGATCGGCCGTGCGGTCCGGCTGGCGGCGGAATCGGAGCTGGCGCTGATCTTCGCAGGCATGTCCGGCGAATGGGATGCGGAAGGGTTTGACCGCCCCGACCTGGAGCTGCCGGGCGCGCAGAACGAGCTGATCGAGCGTGTTGCCGCGGCCAACCCGAACACAGTCGTCGTGCTCAACACCGGCTCTGCGGTCACAATGCCGTGGCTGGAGCAGGTCGCGGCGGTTCTGCAGGTCAGCTACCCCGGCCAGGAGGCCGGAAACGCAATCGCCGACGTGCTGTTCGGGGATGTCAACCCCTCCGGCAAGCTGACTCAGACCTACCCAATCCGGCTGGAAGATACGCCGTCGTTCGGCAACTTCCCCAGCGAAAACGGCAGGTCCCTGTACGGCGAACGCATCTTCGTCGGGTATCGGCATTACGACACGCGCAAGGTCGAGCCGCTTTTCCCGTTCGGCTACGGCCTCTCGTACACGACATTCGCCTATGAGAACCTGCGCCTGAGCGCCGAAACCCTGCGCGCCGGCGAAACCCTGGCTGTGTCGGTTGACCTGATCAACACCGGGTCGCGCGCGGGCCAGGAGGTGGTGCAGGTCTACGTGCATGACCGGAAGGCGCGCCTGATCCGCCCGCAGAAAGAGCTGAAGGCGTTCGCTAAAGTGGCGCTTGAACCCGGCGAGCGCGCGACAGTCACCCTGCCGCTCCCCCGCGAGTCGTTCGCGTTCTTCGACGACGCCAAACGACAGTGGGTGGCGGAAGCGGGAACGTTTGATGTGCTGGTCGGCGCGTCCTCGCGCGATATTCGCGGCACAGCGGCGGTCGAGCTGGCCGACACGCAGGAGTGGCCCGACTAGCTGCGGCGCTGTCCGGCGCGGGCTTGCCCGGCCAGGCGGGCGAGTTCCAAGCGGAACTCGCCCGTGCCGCGCGCGCTGGATTTGCGGCGGGCAAAGCGGACAGCTTGACGCGCGCGAAACAATTGGTTACACTCTGCCGCAAAGATCAATCAGGATTGTTGGCCGCATTCAGAACAAGCGCCCAGAAAGTTATTCTTTATAATGTTCTTCTACTTAACCTGAATATGAGCCTTACAGATAGCTGCAGACAATCTCTGGGGAGCTTTTCCGCTTGCCAGGAGGGGATGTGGCCCGGCAGGCGGCGCACAGGCGTACACCTGCCCCCTCCAGGGCGGCCGGCACAGCGGCACAATTCCCCAGCCCCCCTCACCAACCAGCGGAAGCCAGCTTTGTGACCGGAGTAAAGCGTCTGGCATCTACCGGTTTTCGTGCGTTAACACTAGACGATGGAGGTCAACCGCCGAATAAACGCCCGTTTCACATGCTTGTCGGCGTGCTGCTGCACCGCGCGCCGACAAGGGATCAGCACGAAATATGAAGTGAAAGAACGAATCAGGAGAAAATACAATGAGATTCACACGTTTCGCGATCATCGCTTTTCTTCTTGTGCTTGTGATGGCGGTTCTGATCTCGCCATCCATCGCCCAGGAGACTCTGCCCCGCAACGAAACGCTGTACTTCAACGGTCAGCAGTGGGGCGCTGTTGTCGGCTGGAACCCGTACTCCAACAACAACAACAACGCCATGGCAATCGCCCAGCAGGATAACTCCCGCGTCATCATGTTTGAGACGCCATACCTGTACAACATGCTTGACGGGCAGGTGTACCCGCTGCTGGCGCAGGGGCCGTATGAGTGGAACGAGGCCCGCACCGAACTCACCTTCCACATCAACCCGGCCGCGCACTGGAGCGACGGCACAGCTTTGACGGCGCACGATGTTGCCTACACCTGGGCGACACATGTCCGCTACAACACCCCCGTCGCCGCCGCCAATATTGATTTCATCGAGGATATCGTCGCCACAGATGACTACACCGTCGTCATCAAAGCCAAGCTGAATGCTGAAGGGGCGCCCGTCAACCCGCTGCTGGTTCAGGCCTATGTCAGCACCAACTACGTCATCCAGGCCGCGTGGACCCAGGTGCTGGAAGCCCGCGTGAACAACGACCCGATCGCCCTGCTGGCGGATACCGCCGAAGATGTCGTTTTCTCCGGCCCGTATCACCGCTATTTCCAGGACGAGACGAAGGTCATCTACGTTCGCGACGACAACTACTGGGGCCAGGACGCGAGCATGTGGGGCCGTCTGCCGGTTCCGCGCTACCTCGCCCACAACATCTTCGCCGACAACGCCGCAGGCACGACGGCGCTGCAGGCTGGCGAGGTTGATGTCAGCCAGCAGTTTAACTCCAACGTGCAGGACCTGTGGCTGGTCAACCACCTCCCCATCTCGACGTACCTGCCCGACCCGCCCTACGGCATTGGCGCCAGCCTGCCGACCGCGTTCTACAACCTGCAGTCGCCGGGGCTGGACAATGTGGCCGTGCGCCGCGCGATCGCGATGGCCGTTGACTACCCCACCATCATCTCCAACGCCATGACCAACCAGTCGGCAACGTTCGAGCAGGTGCCGCGGTCGCTCATGAACCCGACTCCTGGCGAGCAGGCCATGTACGACCACGCGGCGGTCGCTGATCTGCAGTGGGCCGGCAACGACATCGCCGGCGCCAATGCGCTGCTCGACGAAGCCGGTATCGTTGATACCGATGGCGACGGATGGCGCGACCTGGACGGCAAGCCCCTGAAGTACGTCGCGTCCTGCCCCAACGGCTGGTCCGACTGGCAGGCGGCCATCGAAGTAGTCGCTGCCGCGGGCGCGCAGATTGGCATCGAGATCACCACCAGTTTCCCGGAATGGTCCGTGTATCAGACCGTTGTGACGCGCTCCGACACGCCGCTGCCGGAAGGCTATGACATCTTCATGATGTGGACCGATGGCGCTGGCCCAACGCAGCCGTGGAGCCGCATTCGCAAGCTGATGAGTTCTGAGTTCATCGGCATGTCCAGCAACTGGAACGGCAACTGGGGCGGTTATGCGAACCCAGACGCGGACGCGCTGATCAATGAGATCCCGGGCCTCACCGATGCCGACCAGCTCAAAGAAATCTACACCGAGCTTGTCCGCATCTACCTGACCGATGTGCCGTCGTTTACGCTCATGTATCGCCCGCAGTCCTTCCACACCGTGAACGAGAGTGTCTGGACCAACTTCCCGTATGAGGGCGATGGCACGAACCCGCCGGTTCCGCCGCTTGATCTGACGGATGGGTGGAGCATCGCCGGCCTCTATAACCTGGAGCTGGTAAACCCGTAGCTCAACCGCACGCAGAACGTTAGCAGCCGCCTCGCGAAACCGGCCTGGGCATGATATGCAGCACCTGCCCAGGCCGACGAGGCGGCTGCTAACTCGTTGATCACGACCCACGTAGGTGAGGAGCTTCGGGTGAAAGGCTACAGGAATTACTTTTTCAAGAAATTGGTTTGGTTTGTTGTTACACTAATAGTCGCCTTCACTCTCAACTTCATTCTGCCGCGCCTGATGCCGGGCGACCCGGTGACCGCGATCGTCGTGCGCATGGCGCAGGGCACGTCGAACGCCACGGGCGTTCAGGCGGTGTACGAGCAGTACACGAAACTGTTCGCTACGGACCGGCCCATACACGAACAGTATGTGATCTACCTGCGCAACGTCGCTCGCGGCGATTTTGGCTATTCCATCAGCCAGTATCCGCGCACTGTGGCCGACGTAATTTCCTCGGCTATCTGGTGGACCGTTATGCTCCAGCTCCCCGCGATCCTGGTTGGCTGGACCTTGGGCAACACGCTGGGGGTGCTTGCCGCCTATATCAGGAAGGGTTTTGACCGGGTGCTTCTGCCGGCCAGCCTCTTCCTCAGCAACCTGCCGGCATTCGGTATGGCGGTCATTCTGCTGGTGATCTTTGGCGTCAACCTGAAGTGGTTTCCCACCTCCGGCGGCTATGACTATGCTATGGTTCCCAGCGCCAGTTGGGAATTCGTATGGTCGGTCATCGTTCACTATCAACTGCCCTTCTGGTCAATCGTGCTGATCACAATCGGCGGCCAGGCGATAGGGATGCGTTCGATGGCGATCTACGAGCTGAACGCCGATTACGTCAAGTACGCGCGCTTTCTGGGGATCAAGGACAGCAAGATTATCCGTTACGTCTTCCGCAACGCGATGCTGCCGCAGATAACCGGGCTGGCGCTGGCAATCGGGACGATGGTAAGCGGGGCGCTGGTGGCTGAGATTATCTTCAGCTATCCGGGGCTGGGTTCCACCATGCTCTCAGCCGTGCTGGGGGGTGACTATCCACTTATTTCGGCGGCGACGCTCATTATCACCATGATGGTGCTGGTCGCGTTCTTCGGCCTGGAGATCATCTACGGGCTGATCGACCCGCGCATTCGAGCGGCGCAGTCGGAATAGATTGAGACGCAGCCATGAGACACTTACTAAACCAGATTTTCGGGACGTGGCGCTTTCGCATCGGCTTCACGATCTTTGCCGTCATCGTCCTGACGGTGCTGATCTACCCGTTGATTGTCAGGCACCCGCCGCTGCAGATCGTCAGCCGGGGGACGTTCCTCGCGCCGGGGATCTACGTCAATATCTACGACAGCGTACATTTCACCCCGCGCTACACCCTGATTCTTGACGGCGTGGCCGAGCGGCGGATCGCAGCGCGGCTGAGCGAGCAGGATCGCGCAGCGATGCAAAAGTGGCTGGTTGGCGCGGGCGTCCCTGAGGGCGAGATTGACACAGCAGACACAGCGGCCCTGCTCGACCTGTGGCACGCCAACTTTGACCCCAGCCTGCGCCTGCCCGGCATGACCAACGCCGACCGCAACTACT
>CAZDVL010000083.1:6914-10732 GCA_964508745.1 uncultured Anaerolineaceae bacterium
AACTTTGACCCCAGCCTGCGCCTGCCCGGCATGACCAACGCCGACCGCAACTACTATATCCGCCTGACGGCCTCCCTCGACGGCCTCCTCGCCACCGAAGATATGGTGGTGGCCGCCGTCAACCCCAGCACAGGTGCGCTCGAACAGCGGGACGTGGTGGAGCAAACGGCTTACGTCAACATCGGTGAGGTGCCGAACTCGCGCCTGCTGCCGCTGGGCACCGACAACTTCGGCCGCGACGTGCTGACGGAGCTGGTCGCCGCGACCGGTGTCTCGCTCATCATCGGCTTCGTGGCAGGAACTATAGCGACTCTGATCGGGCTGCTGCTGGGGCTGGTTTCAGGGTTTATCGGCGGCGCCGTTGACGACGTGATCATGTTCATCACGAACCTGTTTACTGTCATCCCCAGCTTCGTGCTGCTGATCCTGATCTCGTTCAGCATCGGCCAGGAGAGCCGCGGCGCCATCACTATCGCCGTGGTCATTGGGTTCACGTCCTGGGTGTGGACAACCAGGGCCGTGCGGGCGCAGGTCATCTCGCTCCGCAACCGCGACCACGTTAATCTGTCGCGCCTGTCCGGCCATTCGACTGCCTATATCCTGCTGGCCGACATCCTTCCCTACATCGCCTCCTACGTCGTCATGGCGTTTATTCTGCAAATTTCGTCCGGCATCCTGGCTGAGGCCGGCTTATCCATTCTGGGCCTTGGCCCCAAGACAACCGAAATGCCCACGCTGGGCCTGATGATGAACTGGGGCATGATCTATCAGGCGCATATCCTGGGCAAGTGGTGGGCGTACTTCCCTGTGATCCTCGTTATCGCCCTGATCACTTTCTCGATGAACCTGATGAACACCGGCCTCGACCAGGTGTTTAACCCCACGCTGAGGAACTGACAAGCCTGATGACTGGCCCCGTACTTGAAGTCAATAATCTGACCACCCGCTATATCACGCGGTTTCGGGAGAGCATCTATGCGGTTGACCACGTCTCCCTGAAGGTCGGCGCGGGAAAATCGCTGGGGATCGCGGGCGAATCCGGCTGCGGCAAGTCCACGCTCGCCCTCAGCCTGATCGGCTACTACTTCCCACCGCTGCACTACACAAGCGGCGAGATCATCATCGACGGGCGCGCGATCACGGGCATGGACCCGGATGAGGTGCGCAAGACGATCCTGGGGCGCGAAGTCTCGTACATCCCGCAGGCCGCGATGAACGCGCTCAACCCGACGCGGCGGGTTATCAACTTCATCGAAGACGTTATCCTGGCGCACTACCCCAAAACTTCTAAAAAAGAGATCTACGAGCGCGCGCGGGAGCGCTTCGAGCTGCTGCGGCTGCCCGCCGCGGTGCTGCAAAAGTACCCGGTCGAGCTGTCTGGCGGGATGAAACAGCGGACGGTGATCGCGACTTCAGTGATCCTCTCCCCTAAAGTGCTGATCGCCGATGAGCCGTCGTCCGCGCTTGACGTAACCTCGCAGAAGACGGTGATCAAGATGATCCTGGAC
The DNA here is from genome assembly GCA_964508745.1 of uncultured Anaerolineaceae bacterium. GTDB lineage: Bacteria > Chloroflexota > Anaerolineae > Aggregatilineales > Phototrophicaceae > DAOTWC01. The sequence goes on from CAZDVL010000083.1 coordinate 8,423, forward strand.
CTGATGGACAAGGGGATTATCAAATCGCTGGTCTTTATCACGCACGAGCTTCCGCTGCTCTACAACGTGACCGACGACATCATGATCATGTATGCCGGGCAGGCGGTTGAGGTGGGAACAGCCGACGAGACCGTCTTCGACCCGATACACCCCTACACGCGGGCGCTGATGGGGTCGATCATTGTGCCTGAGGCGGGCCTGCGCGAAGTCAAGCTCACCGCTATCCCCGGCACCCCGCCGAACCTGAAAAAGCCGCCCTTTGGCTGCCGGTTTGCTGATCGCTGCAAATATGTCATGCCCGAATGCAGGGCCGCGCCAGTGGAGATGCGCAACATCGGCGGGGGGCGTTCCTACCGCTGTATCATACCGGAACAGGACCTGAGAAAGATTTACAAAAATGAAACACGGTGAAGTCATCCTGAGCGGCAAAGGGGTTACCAAGACCTACGGTTTTGGGTCTAACAGGACGGTTGCCGTTGACCACGTCGATTTCAGCTTCAAGCAGGGCGAGGTCATCTCGATCGTTGGCGAGTCCGGCAGCGGTAAAACGACCCTGGCGAAGCTCCTGCTTGGGCTGACATCGCTTTCGGCGGGCGAAATCTACTTCGAGGGGCAGCTCCGCACCATCCGCACCCACCGGCAGAAGCACGAGTACTGGAAGAACTGCCAGGCGATCTTTCAGGACCCTTTCGCTTCCTTCAACATCTTCCGCAAGATCGACGCCGTGCTGCTGGACTGCATTCGCATGCGGCACGGGCGCAGCATCCCTGCTGACAAGAAAGTCGAGCTGATGCGCGAGGCCTTCCGGTTCGTCAACCTGAAGTGGGAGGAGCTGACTAACAAGTACCCGTTCGAGCTGTCAGGCGGGCAGCAGCAGCGCCTGATGATCGCCCGCATCTTTCTGCTCAAGCCTAAAATCCTGCTGGCGGACGAGCCTACGTCCATGATTGATGCGTGCTCGCGCGCGACCATCCTCGATATGCTGATGGACCTGCGCTCTGAAATCAATATGACGCCGATCTTCATCACGCACGATATCGGCCTGGCTTACTACGTCTCAGACACCGTCTACATTATGGAGCAGGGCCGCTTCGTCGAGAGCGGGTCAGCCGACGATGTGATCCTCAGGCCCAAGCAGGACTATACCAGGCGCCTGCTCGATGACGTGCCCAAGCTCCACGAGGAGTGGGACCTTTCAACGGTGTGAAGCCGGCAGCAGATCGCTTTCTGGGGGCCGGAACGCGCCCCCGATAGCAGTACGTTTAAACACGAATTTGGAGGGACAAGCTCATGCAATATGCTCGCTTAGGCTCAACAGGCATGAAAGTCTCGCGCATCTGCCTCGGCTGCATGGGGTTTGGTGACGCGGCACACTGGGTCCACAAATGGGTCCTCGACGAGGAAAACAGCCGCCCGATCATTAAGAAGGCGCTCGAACTGGGGATTAACTTCTTTGACACGGCGAATATCTACTCGATTGGGGTGAGCGAGGAAATTCTCGGCCGCGCCCTGCGGGACTTTGCCAGGCGGGATGAGGTGGTCATCGCCACCAAAGTGCACGGCAAAATGTCGGATGTGCCAAACGGCGGCGGGCTGTCGCGCAAGGCGATCCTGAGCGAGATTGACCGCAGCCTCAAACGGCTTGAGACAGATTACGTAGACCTGTACCAGATTCACCGCTGGGATTATGAAACGCCTATCGAGGAAACGATGGAGGCGCTGAACGATGTGGTGCGGGCGGGCAAGGCGCGCTATATCGGGGCTTCCGCTATGTGGGCGTGGCAGTTCCAGAAAGCGCTGCACGTCGCTGAGCTGCACGGCTGGACGCGGTTTGTCTCGATGCAGGACCACCTGAACCTCATCTATCGCGAGGAAGAACGGGAGATGCTGCCGCTGTGCCGTGACCGAAAGATCGGGGTGATCCCGTACAGCCCGCTGGCATCGGGGCGGTTGACCCGCGACTGGTCGCCGGAAAGCACGCTGCGCGCTGAAACCGACCAGATCGCCAGGTCTAAATACGACGCCTCCGCTGAAACCGATCAACTGGTCGTGAAGCGGGTCGCCGAAGTCGCGGAGAAGCACGGTGTTCCGCGCGTTCACGCTGCGCTGGCGTGGCTGCTGCAGAAGGAACCGGTGACTGCGCCCATCATCGGGGCGACGAAGCTTTCACATCTGGAAGATGCCGTCGGGGCTTTGTCCATGCAGCTCACGCAGGAGGAGGTTGCCTACCTGGAAGAACCCTACGTGCCGCACCGCATTGTCGGCCATCAGTAAAAAGGCCAGCGGAGTCGAACGGGAACGAACGACGGT
>CAZDVL010000084.1:0-5941 GCA_964508745.1 uncultured Anaerolineaceae bacterium
CCCGCGCACAGTCACCCAGCCGGGCGCGGGCGCGTGCAGGTGGATATCGTAGAACTGTGTGAACGTGACCTGCGGCTCGTAAACAGCGGCGAACGGCGGCGGGCCAGCGGGCGCGGGCGGCTCGAACAGCGCCAGCCGCGCGTCTTCATAGCTGGGTTCGCCCAGGCGCGCGCGCAGCAGCGGCTCTAGCTGGCCGTCGTCCCATTCGCGGTGCAGGATGATCACATCCACCTGCGCCGCGTCCAGCAGCGCCGCGTCCAGCGTGCCCTGAAGCACGGCCAGCAGCGCCGGGTTGACCGGCGTGCGCCGCGCGATCTGCCCGGCGATCAGCGGCTTGTGGTGAACGGTCTGAAGGTACAGGCCGTCCTTCGCGGCCAGCAGATGGTCCCAGGGAACATCGTACACGGCGCGGACATCGGCGCGGTCGCGCAGCGCCCGCACGGCGGCAGGCACAGCGGCGGGCACGGTCGGCAGCGGCCAGAACGACTGGTACTCGAACAAAATCAGCGCGCCCAGCGCCAGCGCCAGCGCGCCGCCAGGCCAGCGCGCGCGCCAGGGGCGGCGCAGCAGCGCCGCCGCGCCATACCCGGCGGCGACAGCCAGCGCCAGCCCGATCAGCAGGTTGAAGCGGGCGGGCGTGCGCGTCATGTTCAGCAGCGGCAGCTCGCCGATCAAGGCCCAGGGCAGGACGATATGCGTTCGCATCCCGCCCACGTCGAGCAGCAGCGGCGCGCCGCCAACGCGCAGCAGCGGGCCAAGCGACAGCGCCCAGGCCGCCAGCGCCAGCGCCAGCCAGCCGCGCGCCGCGCGCTGCCGCCGCGCGCCAACCGCCGCCAGCGCCGCGGCGACGATGCCCATATAGGCGACACGCTCGAATGGGTCCACGCCCAGCGCGCGCCGGCTGTAGTCCAGGCCCGCGAACAGCGGGTGATAGAACAGCGGCGTCACCAGCCCCAGCAGGTCCGCGCTGAAGGCCACCGCGCCGCCCTCAGCCGTCACCCAGGGCGGGGCGCTGCGCGTTTCCAGCGCATACGGCAGCAGGAAGGGCAGCGCCAGCAGCAGGCCCAGCCCCGCCGCCGCGCCGACGTTAACCAGCGCGGCCCGGTCGCGGACCAGCAGCGCCCGCAGCGCCAGCAGCAGCGTCAGCGGCCCGGTGACATACACCAGCAGCAGCGGGCTGCCCCACAGGCTGGCCGTGAACAGCGCGCCAGCGGCGAACACCCAGCGGCGGTTATCGCGGGCGCGGTCCAGCGCGTAGACGCACAGCGGGGCCGGCCACAGCGCCAGCAGCCCGACGTGCGCGGCGGCGAGCTGCCCCTGCGCGGCGGGGTACGCCAGGAAGATCAGCCCGGCCACCAGCGCCGCGCCCGCCTGCCCTGTAAGGCGCTTCACCAGCGCGAACATGGCCCAGCCGTTGAGCGCCAGCGTCAGCAGCGCCTGGGCGTTGAACGCCGCTGGCAGCGGCAGCGCAAACGCCAGCAGCCAGGCGGGGAAGGATTGCAGCGGTATGGCCCACAGCCACGCGCCCGGCAGGCCGCTGGGCCAGCCCAGGTACGGCTGGAAGAAGATCGGCTGGCCGGTCTGGAGCGCGTGCCCGATCCACCAGATATGGCGCGTGTACTCGCCGGCGTCGCCGAATGGATGCCCCAGCAGGCGCGCGTCGAGCGCGGCTGCCAGCGGCCAGGTGACGGCGGCAGCGGCCAGCAGGCAGAGCGCGAACGCAGCCGCGTGCAGGCGTGCCACAGCCGCTACAGCAGTTTGCGCGCGCGCGGCAGCGCGTTCAGCTCGCTGGTGGCGCTGGCGCAGACCACGCCCGCCAGCGCGAACGCCAGCGCGCCCTTGCCGCCCAGCGCCAGCGCGTTGAGCGCGCCCAGCGCCGGCGGCTCGTCGGCGATAAGCTGCACCTGCTGCGCCGCCGCCAGCACATCAACGGCGTGGCGCTGGTGAGTCGCCGTCAGGTCAGCGCCGTTGTAGACGCGGATCACGTTGGTGTCGAGGTCGGTCGTCGCCAGCAGCCGGCCATCCGGCGCGCAGGCGATACGCCCAACGGTGTAATGCGCGTCCAGCCGCCTTTTAACCGCGCCGCTGGAATCGGTCAGCACGATCTGGCGGCCATCGCTGGCAAAGACCGCGCCGCCGCCCTGCGCCACCGCCACGCTTACCGGCAGGTTCTCGGCGGGCTTCAGCCCCAGGTCGAACGCGCCCAGCGGGATATGCTGCTGGAACAGGCGCAGCAGGCCGCTTTCATCCACCGCCGCCGCCAGCCCCAGCAGCGGGTCCAGGTCAACCGCGCTGAGGCGCGCGGCCTGGCCGGTGTCCAGCGGAATTTCCTTCCCTTCCAGCTCCAGAAAGAGGCCCGCCGGCGGCACATGCACCAGCCGCAGACGGCCATCGCTGCTGCTGTAGACATCGCCCAGCGCGGTGCGGACATAGGGCAGGCAGGCTTTGTTGGGGGCAGCCAGCCCGGCGGTGAACGCCTGCCAGGCGTCGTCGCCGCGGGCGGCGGCGGGCGTTTCGTCAAAGCTGCGCTCGCCGGCCTGCGCGCCAGTTTTCAGGTCGAAGTAATACACGCGCCCGCGCCGCAGCCAGGCCGCCAGCAGCGGCGGCTGGCCGGGCAGAATGTCGAGGCGCTGCACAGCCTGGTTAGAGAGATACAGCCGCCAGCCCATAGATCCGTCCCTGAAACGCGCGCGTTACCAGCGCTAACTGTAGCCCAGGGCGGCGGCGCCTGCAACCGCGCGGCGGACAACTGGCCGGCGGGCGGCGGGCAAACCTTACTGGTGCGGGCTGGGCGGGCGGGTGGAAACGGTGGGCCGCTGCGCCGCCATCTGCGGCAGAAGCGCCGTGAACGCGCCCAGCAGCTCATCGACGCCAATCGGCTTGCCCAGGAACACGTCCGCCCCGGCCTTAAGCGCCTGGCTCATCTGAAAGCCGCCCGTCTGCCCGGAAATTACCACCAGCGGCACGTCGCCGCCGGCTTCCCGGCAGCGCACATAGCGCACCAGGTCCAGCCCGTTCATGTCCGGCAGCATCAGGTCAATGATGAGCGCCTGGGGGGATTCAGCGGCCAGCGCCGCCAGCGCGCGGGTGGCGCTGTTGACGATCAGCACCTTGAAGCCAGCCTGTTCCAGGATGAGGCCAAAGACAGCGGCGACGTCGGCGTCGTCCTCCACAATCAGCACGCGCTGGCCGCTGCCCAGCGTCGGGGCCGGCGCGCTGCCCGGCCTCAGCGCCTCAGACACCAGCGGCACGACCGCGAACGACACCTGAAGCCTGAGCCGGCCCAGCGCCAGCTCATCGCCGTGCCGCAGGCGGTAGGCGCGGTGCGCCTCCAGCGGCACACCGTTGAGGCGCGTGCCGTTGGCGCTGCCGGTGTCCTTCACGCGGATGCTGCTGTCAACCGCCATAATGGCCGCGTGCTGACGCGAAACGCCCAGGTTATAGCCGTTGTACAGCGTCAGGTCCACCTCTGGCCGGATGCCGCGCTCCGCGTCAGACCGGCCAATTATCATGTGCTCGGTCACGCGCGCCTGAATGGTGGACGCCGTGCCGACCACGCGAAATTCAATCACCCAGGGGAGCACAGCGTCCAGCGGGCCAGTCGCGCGCACGATAGTCGCCGGCAGGGCGCTGAGCGCGGTTTCTCTGAGAAGCTGCGTGCCGCTTATTTCCTGTTTGGGCAGGTTGCTGCTGGACATTACATTAATACCTTTAACCGCAGGATCAACACCTCAACTATACCGCAACTTTCACAGCGCAAGCATAGAGAACAGGTACTAAACGTCAGGATATCTGCACAAAACAAAAAGGGCGGGGGTAGCCGCCCCCGCCCCTGCCCCGCTGGCGCGCGCTGCCTTACTTGAACAGCTCGCGCACGATGATGTTGCGCTGAATCTCGCTGGTCCCTTCGTAAATCTGGAAGATTTTCACGTCGCGCAGCAGCTTCTCGACCGGGTACTCTTTCATGTAGCCGTAGCCGCCAAAGACCTGCACCGCGTCCACCGCCGCCCTGGTGGCCATGTCGGCGGCGAACGCCTTGGCGATGGCCGGGATGCGCGGGTTGGCGATGCCGGCGTCCACCTGCCAGGCCGCCTGCCACACCAGCAGCCGCGACGCCTCATAGTTGATCGCCATGTCCGCGATCTTGTGGCCGATCGCCTGGTGCTGGAAAATCGGCTGGCCGAAGGCCTCGCGCTCGCGGGCGTACTTCACGCACTCCTCCAGCGCGCGCCGCTGCAGGCCCACCGCCGCCGCCGCCACGCCCGGCCGGCTGTGGTCGAACACGCCCATCGCCAGGTAGAAGCCGCGCCCCTCGCCGCCGACCAGGTTCTCCGCCGGCACTTCGACGTTCTCGAACACGATCTCCGCCGTGTCGGAGGCGCGCTGGCCCAGCTTGTCGAACTTCTTGCCCACGCTGACGCCGGGCGCGTCGCGCTCGATCACAAAGCAGCTCATGCCCTTGTGGCCGGCGTTCGGGTCTGTCTTGGCAAAGACGGTGAAGAAATGCGCGTGCGAGGCGTTGGTGATGAACGTTTTCGAGCCGTTGATGATGTAGGCCCCGTTCTTCTTCTCGGCCCGCGTGAGGATGCCGACCACGTTAGAGCCAGCCGCCGCCTCGGTCACGCCGTAGGACACAAGCTGGCCCTGCTCCATCAGGCGCTCGCCCAGCCAGTACTGCTTCTGCTGCTCGTTCCCGCCCAGGATGATCGGCAGCGCGCCCAGGTTGTTGGTGCTCACGCTCGTGCCGATGCCGGTGCAGCCGTAGCCGAATTCCTCCGCCACCAGGCATTCCTCCAGCACCGACGCGCCCACCCCGCCGTACTCCGCCGGGATGTTCATGTTCGTCAGGCCGAGCTGGTGCGCCTTGTGGAAAATCGCGTCGGGGAAAACGGCGTGTTCGTCATATTCAGCCGCGACCGGGGTGATCTCTTTGGCGGTGAAGTTGCGCGCCATCTTCTGCAGTTCCAACTGTTCCTGGGTCAGCGCAAAGTCCACGCCGCCTGTCGCTGTCATGTCTGCCATCTTTCTGCTCTCCAGCCCATCAATAATCAAATGTCCGTTCGATTAATTATTGTAGCATGGAAACCGCGCGCGGCAACAAATCTGATGCGGCACGGCTGTCTCAGGCGCGCTATACTCGGCGCCATGATCGAGTTTTCCTGTCACACCTGGGCCGTCAGCGACCTGACGCTGACCGAGGCGCTCGGCACGATCGCCCGGCTGGGCTTTCGCTATGCCGACATCGGCAGCGGGCCGAACCTCAACGCGCCCCGCGCCGCCGCCGACCCGCTGCGCGCCGCCGCCGAGATCAAGGGCGACCTGGCGCTGTTCAACCTCAAACTCAGCGACCTCTACCTGCTGCTGCCGCGCATCTCGCTGGCCGACGACGACAAGCGCCAGAAGGACCTCGACCTGTACCGCGCCCTGCTGCCGTTCGCGCAGGCGCTGGGCACGCCCGGCATCACGCTGTCGCCGGGGCTGGCGCACCCCGCCGCCGACGCCGGCGCGCGCGACCGCACCGCCGCCGCGCTGCGCGAGATGCTGCGCCTGGGCCAGGACGCCGGGCTGCGCGTCAGCGTCGAGCCGCACGCCGACTCGATGGCGCAGACGCCCGACGACGCGCTGCGCCTGCTCAAGGACGTGCCGGGGCTGGCCCTGACGCTGGACTGGGCGCAGTTGGTCGCCCAGGGCGTCGCCGAGGCGGACATCCGCACGCTGCTGCCGCACACGCGCCACATTCAGATCCGCCAGGCGGCGAAGGGCAAGCCGCAGACGCCCTTCGAGGGCGGCCGGGTGGACGCCGCGCGCGTGCTGGACGCGCTGTACCACGCCGATTACCGCGGCGTCGTCTGCGTCGAATATATGAACGCGCCCGGTTTCGCCCCCGTGGACGCGCTGTTCGAAAGCGCCCGGATGCGCGACGCGCTGCGCGCCGCCCGCG
>CAZDVL010000084.1:6041-10606 GCA_964508745.1 uncultured Anaerolineaceae bacterium
GTGGACGCGCTGTTCGAAAGCGCCCGGATGCGCGACGCGCTGCGCGCCGCCCGCGACGCGCTGCCGCGGGAAGGGTAGCCGCTGTGGACGCGCTGGTGATTGGCGGCGGCGTCACCGGGCTGGCCGCCGCTTACGAGCTGGAGCGCCTGGGCCTGGATTACACGCTGATTGAGGTCAAGGGGCGGCTGGGCGGCAGCGTGACCAGCGAACGGCGCGGCGGCTGGCTGCTGGACGGCGGGCCGTTCATCCTGAAGCAGACGCGCCCCTGGCCGCTGCTGGACGCCGTCGGCCTGGGCGACGCGCTGGAGGTGGTGGCCGCGCTGCCGGGCGCTGGCCGCCTGGTCGCCTTCCGCGACGGCACGCAAACGCTGGTGGACGCGCTGGCGGCGCGCCTGGCGCGCGGGCGCGTGCTGACGCGCATGTCCGCCAGCAGCGTCGGCATGGCCGGCCGGCGCTTCGCCGTCTGCCTGGAAAACGGCATGGTCTACACCGCCGACGCGCTGGTGGTGGCCGCCCCGGCGCGCTACGCCGAGCGCATGTTTTACGGCTTCATCCCGGAAATCGCGCTGCGCCTGCTGCGTTTCCGCTACGACACGGTCACGCGCGTGACGCTGGGCCTGCGCGCCGCCGACGCGCCGCTGCCGCTGCGCTGCCCGCCCGACACCGCCTGCGCCTTCGTGCGCTGGACCGCCAGCCCCCGGCGCGCCCCGCCCGGCCACGTGCTGGCGCAGATGGGCGTGCGCTTCCCGCTGCCGCAGGCCAGCGCCGACGCCCTGATCGCCGAGGCCTGCCGGGCGCTGCGCCTCAGCGCCGCGCCGGCGCTGGCGCGCGCCGATTACTGGCCCGAAGCGCACGCGCTGGGGCCGCACGACCCCGCGCACGACCGGCTGATGGACGAGATCGAGGCGCTGCTGCCGCCGGGCGTCGCGCTGGCCGGCAGCGACTACCGCGCCCGCCTGTTCGAGGACCGCTTAACGCAGGGCGCGGCGGCGGCGCGGCGGGCGGTGGGGCGGTAGCTCACGGCTCGCGGCGCGGCAGCGTCAGCCAGGCGCGCCACACGTCCAGGGCCGCGCGCGCGGTTCCGTCCTCGTCGTACAGGCCGGTGTCGCGCCACAGGATGCTCATGTCCTCCAGCGCGCCGATCTGCCGCCACAGGGCGTCGTAATCGCGCACGATAAAGTTGACGACCAGCTCAAGGTCGTGCTCCGCCGCCGATTCAAGCAGATACCGCGCCCAGTCGGCCTGCTTCTGCGGGTCCGACGCAAAGTTGAGGAACGTGCCGCCGCCGGCATCCACCCGGAAATCCTGCGCCGGGTAGCCGGTCTCGGTCACCGCCAGCGGCTTGTCCGTCAGGGCCGCCAGCTCGTCAAAGAGCGCGGTCGGGATGGCCTCGGTCATGTAGCGCGTGAAATAGGGGTAAACGGACAGGCCGAGGATGTCGGTGTAGCCCAGCACATCGCTGAGCGCCTGCGCCTGCGCGGCGTGGTCCGCGTCCGTGTAGCCCTCGACCAGGTCAATGCCCGTCAGCGAGACAAAGGCCGGCAGGTCAGGATAAGCCGCTTTCAGGTGCGCGTACACCTGCCGGTGCAGCGTCATGTACGCCGCCCACTGGTCGGGCGCGTTCTTCATCAGCAGGTTGACCTCAATGCCGAACAGGAAGTAGTCCGGGTCGAAGTAGTCAATGATCGTGTCGCAGTAGTGAATGAAGGCGGCGATCACGTCCGGGTGATCGAATGTGTAGCTGTCGAACGGGGCCGGCAGCGGCTGATCGTCCGCGCTGCCCCGGTAGAGCGCCAGCCCATCGCGCAGCAGCCGGATGGGCGTCACCGTCACCATCACCTGATGGGTGTCGGGCGTCAGCGAGCGCCGGAACGACCAGTCGTCCAGCACGTGGTCGCTGTACGCCGTCTGCGCCAGCGCCTCCGTCCAGGGAACGCCGTTGTCGAAATGGTGCACAATAAGGTCGGCGTCGCTGGCGATGCGCGCGTAGGTGTAGCGCACCGCGTCCAGGCTGACCTCGTAAGGGAACGGTGTGAAGCCCAGGTAAAACGGGCGCGTGTCCGCGGGCTGGGCCTGAGCAGGCGAGAACGTCAGCAGCAGCGCCAGCAGCGCCAGCAGCATATTCATTGTGTGTCCTTTCTTTCACCACCGGCCACCAGGAAACAGCGCCGCGCACCCGCCGGCTGAGCCACGCCGAACGCCGCTTTCCCCCCCAGACCAATGTGTGGGAGGCCGGGGGGGGAGGGCACACAACATCAGCACACCCTAGCCGCGATCCGGCTCGTAGATCAGCGCGGCCACGCCGGAGCTGAACGCCCGCGTCTGCGCCAGCCTGAGCCTGGCGGTCGTGCCGTCCTGAAACAGCCGCTGGCCTGTGCCCAGCACCAGCGGGTAGACCAGCAGCCGGTAGCTGTCCACCAGGTCGTGCCGTATTAGTGTCTGCGCCAGCGCCACGCTGCCGTGAACCGTGATATCCCCGCCGTCCTGCTGCTTGAGCCGGGCGATCTCCGCCACGACATCGCCTTTGATCAGCCTGGAATTGTTCCAGTCTGCTCGCTCCAGCGTCGTTGACACGACGTATTTGCGCACGCTGTTGAAGTAATCGGCCCCCTCGTCGTCCGCGTTCGTCCGCTGCGGCCAGACCGCCGCGAACCCTTCGTAGGTCACGCGCCCCAGCAGCAGGGCGTCGCTGGCGCGGCTTTCTTCGCCCTTGAAGGCGGCGATCTCGTCGTTCCAGTAGGGAAACGTCCAGGTGGGCGTCTCGACGACGCCGTCCAGCGACATAAATTCTGTGACCACCAGTTTTCTCATGGCTCGCTCTCCTCGCGTGATGGAACCGTCTCTGTCCTGCGCCGCGCGGCGCGCGTCCGCGCCCTGGCCGCCTCGGCTGCGCGGTCTTTGGGCGGCGCGTGGGTTTCCAGCGCGGCGAGCAGCCTGCCTGAGGCGGCCGCGATCTCGTCAACGGCGGCCTCGAAAGCGGCGGCGTTGGCCTGGGATGGCGCGTTGAAGCCGCTGATCTTGCGCACGTACTGTAACGCCGCCGCGCGGATTTCCTCATCGTTCGCCGGCGGCTCGAAATTGAACAGCGGCCTGATGTTTCGGCACATGTATTCCCCTCCCTGGGTCACAACCCGGCAGCGCAGGCGTCAGACGCATAAGCAGCATTATACGGTGTTTTGCGCTCAGAGGGAACAGATGTTCTTTCACGGCCAGGGGGTGAGGGGGACGCCGCGCCGGCGGCCTCTAGACCATTTTCCCCAGGTAGCCCGGCCCGTCGAACAGGGCGCGGGTGGCGCGCGCCTCAGCGGCCAGCTCTGCCGGCAGCAGGCCGAACGCCTCGCGCGCGGCGGCGGCCAGCCGCAGCGACCCGCCGACGACGACCAGCGCCTCTGGCCCGGCCAGCGCCGCGCGCAGCGCGTCCACGGTGTTCGGCTGCACGTCAACGGCGGCGCGCTGGAGGGCGGCGGCGGCGCGCAGCGCCTCCGGCGCGGCGGCGCGGTGGCCGGCGGCCTGCGTCAGCGTGATGCGGAAGCGCGGCTGGTCGAAGGCGCTCAGGTAGCCGGCGGCGTTCTTGTCCACCAGCATCCCCGCCACCAGCCGCACCGGCGCGTCGCTGCCCGCCAGCAGGTCCACCAGCCCGCGCAGCCAGCGCCCCGCGCCCGGCGTGTGCCCGCCGTCAATGATGACATCGCGCCCGCCCACGTGGACACGCTCGCCGCGCCCCGGCAGCGCGCTGGCCAGGCCGCGGCCCGCCAGCCCGCCTGGCGGCGGCAGCAGCGCGTTGTAAAACGAGACGGCGGCCCCGCGCTCGTCCAGCGGCGCGGTCCGGCCGGTGAACAGCGCCAGCGGCAGCGGCTGCGGGTCGGTCATCAGCCGCGCGCCCGCCTGGGCCGCCTCTGATTGCAGCACGCGCATCACCGGCGGCGGCTGCGGCACGGTCACGGCCAGCCGGCCCGGCTGGATGATGCCGGCCTTGTGCCAGGCGATGCTCTCCAGCGTGCCGCCCAGCATGGCGGCGTGCTCGGTTTCAATCGGCGTGAAGGCGGCCAGCGTATTGGGCAGGCTGCCCACCGCGTCGAAGCGCCCGCCCAGGCCCACCTCTAACACCAGCGCGTCCGGGCGGCGGCGGCCAAACCACCACAGCGCCAGCGCCGTCGCCAGCTCGAACGTGCTGAAGGCGTAGCCCGGCGCGGCGGGCGCGGCGGCGGCGCTGACGGCGCGCACGCCCTCGACAAAGGCGCTGCGGCCGATCGTGGCGTCGTCGCACACGAAGCGCTCGCGGAAGCTGTGCATGTGCGGCCCGGTGTACAGGCCGGCGCGCAGCCCGCCCGCCTTCAGCGCCGCCGCGATCTGGTGGCAGGCGGTCCCTTTGCCGACCGAGCCGGCCACGACCACCAGCGGGAAGGCGGTTTGCGGGTCGCCCAGGGCGCGCAGCAGCGCCTGAAAGGGTTCCAGCGGGCGGGGGTAGGCGCCGGCGCGCACCGGGCGCACGATGGTGCCGAGCGCGTCGAGGTAGGGGGTGAGGGCCGCGTCGTCCACGTTGACTCCTGAGAGCAGCGATGTGC
>CAZDVL010000085.1:0-10159 GCA_964508745.1 uncultured Anaerolineaceae bacterium
CGCTGTGACCGCGACGACGACGCCGGGCGGCGCGCGGCGGCGCTGCTGGCGGCGGGCCTGCTCCCGGCGGGCGTGGGCGGCGACGACCTGGCCGCGGCGGCGGCCGCCGTCCAGTGTTTCGAGCTGGCGCGCAGCCACCCCGACACGGCGCAGCAGCCCTGGCTGGACGCGCTGGCGGCTTACCTGGCGCGCGTCGAACGCCAGCCGCCGGCCGGCCTGGCCGAGGGCCTGTGGCGCATCACGCTGGGCGTGGCGGCGGCGGTCGCGCTGGAGGACGGCGCGCGCTTCGCGGCGGCGGCGGACGCCTTCCGCGCGGCGGTGGCGCATGACATCCACCCCGAAGGCTACATCCCGGCGATTGTCGAGGCCAGGGACGGGCGCACGCTCGACACGATGCTGCGGGCGGAGCAGGCGCTTGTCCTGGCGGCGGAGGCGGCGGCGCACGCCGGCGACGACCTGTGGGCCTACGCGGCGCGCGGCGTCTCGGTCATGACGCCCATCCCCTACCTGCTCTACTACTATTACTACCCCGACCGCTGGCGCTGGGACGCCGCCATCAGCGTGGACGAGGGCCGCGCGCTCTACCGGGCGCGCGCCGGCTTCTGGGAGCTGGCGCGGCGGCGCGGCGGCTCGCGCGATGTGGCGCTGTTCCTCGACGAGCTGCGCCCGGTGGACGACCCCGGCGGCGGCGGCCTGACGACGCTCACGCACGGCGCCGACGCGCCCCGCCAGCGGCGCGGCCTGTTCGGATAACGTGGTATACTGGCAGCACGTGAGACGGAGCGCGATCAATGGTCGAGCAGACGAAAACGCGCATGACAGCGGCAGAGTTCAGCCAGCTTTCCGAAACCAACCGCCTGATGGAACTCATTGACGGAGAGCTGATCGTGACACCTTCACCAATCGACACACATCAGGACCTGGTGTTTAACCTCGCGGTGTTCATCAGAGGCGTCATGCCGGGTGGTAAGACGGTTATCGCGCCGATGGATGTACATCTGGACGACGAGAATGTGCTCCAGCCGGATGTGTTCTGGCTGGCGCCGGACAGCCGGTGTGTCGAGCGCAGCGGCTATTTCTATGGCGCGCCTGAGCTGGTGGTTGAGGTGGTGTCGCCCGCCACCAGCACGCGCGACCGGCGCGACAAATTCGACCTCTACCAGCGGCACGGCGCGCGCGAGTACTGGCTGGCCGACCCCGCCGCGCAGCACATCGAGGTGTGGCAGCGCCAGGGCGAGCATTTCGTCCGGCTGGGCATCTTCACCGAAGGCGGCGCGTTCCGTTCGTCCGCGCTCGCAAAGGACCTGACGCTCACCGGCGTTTTCCCCGCCGCGCAGTAAGTCTGCATGCGCGTCGCCCTCGTCACCGACACTTTCCTGCCCAAAGTAGACGGCATCGTCACCGTCCTCTGCCTGCTGCTCGACCATCTGGCGGCGCGCGGCGTCGAGGCGATGGTGTTCGCGCCGCGCCTGGGGGACATCGCGCGCTACGGCGGCGCGCCGGTGATCACCGCGCCGGGGCTGCCGTTCCCCTTCTACCCCGACCTGCGCGTGGCGCTGCCCACGCCCGGCCTGTGGCGGCGGCTGCGGGCCTTCAACCCGGACGTGATCCACTTCGCGCACCCGTCGGTGTTCGGGCTGGCGCTGTACGAGCTGAACCGGCGCGCCGGCTGCCCGGCGCTGGTGTCGTTTCATGTGGATTACGCGCGCGTGGCGCAGCACTTTCGCGTCGGGCCGTTCAGCGCGGCGTTCATCGGCCCGCCGGTGAACGCGCTGGCGCGGCACGTGCTCAACACAGCGGACGCGGTGCTGGCCCCTTCGGCGGCGACGCGCGCGCGCCTGGCCGAGATCGGCGTGCGGCGCGAGGTGCATCTGTGGCGGCGCGGCGTGGACGCCGAGCGTTTCCACCCGCGCCGCTCCAGCGCGGCGGCGCGCGCCCGCCTGACGGACAATCACCCTGACGCTGTGCTGCTGCTCTACGTCGGGCGGCTGTCGGCAGAAAAGCGGCTGGCCGACCTGCGCCCGGCGCTGGAGCAGGTCGGCGGGGTGCGGCTGGCGCTGGTGGGCGACGGCCCGGCGCGGCCCGCGCTGGAACGGGCTTTCGCCGGGCTGCCGGCGCACTTCGCCGGCTATCTGCGCGGCGAGGCGCTGGCGGCGGCCTACGCCAGCGCCGACGTGTTCGTCTTTCCGTCGGCGCTGGAGGCGTTCGGGCTGGTGGTGCTGGAGGCGATGGCCTCAGGGCTGCCGGTGGCGGCGGCCCGCGTGGGCGGCGTGGGCGCGGTGGTCGAGGACGGGCGCAGCGGCTGCACGTTCGCGCCGGGCGATGTCCGCGCGCTGGTGGCGGCTGTGCGCTGGCTCGCTGAGGACCCGGCGCGCCGGGTGGAGATGGGCCGGGCGGCGCGCGCCTTCGCCGAAACGCAGTCCTGGCCCGCCATGATGGACGAGGTGATCGGGCATTATGCGCGGCTGGCGGCGGGCGCCACCAAATCCCCGAATTGAGTCGTTGCGGCGGCGCGGAATGTGCTACAATAGAGCGCAGAGCATCACCGACCAGCGTGAAAAACCTGGCACCCCATCAATCCCGCAAGGCGGGCCGGTGTTTGTGTCCCCTGCGGGGCACAGCGCTGCTGTCCGGGAGGCTGCTCACAGAAACAACAGACGCGCCCACACAGGCGCGTCTGTTGTTTTGTGTCGGGCGGCGCGCGCTCAGTCGGCGCTGGGGGTCGTTTCGCGCTGGCTGGCGGCGTGGCCGTTCTCGGTCATCGTGGTCATCACCTGCTGCGCCATCGTCATCAGCTCCATCGGCAGGACGAACTTGGTCGAGGGGCTGGCCCCGACGGCGCGCAGCGTGTCCATATACTGGAGCGCCATCGTGTTGAGCGCCACGTCGTCCGCCTGCTCGTTGATCGCCTGGAGCGCGGCGGCGAAGCCCTGCGCCCGCAGAAGCTGCGCCTGGCGCTCGCCCTCGGCGGACAGGATGGCGGACTGCTTCTGGCCTTCCGCGCGCAGGATGGCGGCCTGCTTCTCGCCCTCGGCCACCGCGATCGCCGCTTCGCGCTCGCCGCTGGCCCGCGTGACCTGGGCGCGGCGCTCGCGCTCGGCGCTCATCTGGCGGTTCATGGCGTCCTGCACGTCGCGCGGCGGCTCGATCTCGCGGATTTCGACGCTGGTGATCTTCAGGCCCCAGCGCTCCGTCACCTCGTCAAGCTTGACGCGCAGCGTGTCGTTGATCTGCTCGCGCTTGGACAGCACATCGTCCAGCGAGATGTCGCCGATAACCGCGCGCAGCGTGGTCGTGGCGATGTTGGTCGAGGCCGCCACCACGTCGTCCACCGCGATCACCGCCAGCTTGGGTTCGACCACGCGGTAGTACACCAGAAAGTCAATGGCGATCGGCGCGTTGTCCTGCGTGATGGCCGTCTGCGAGGGGATGTCGAGAAACTTCTCGCGCATGTCAATCTTGATCGCGCGCTCCAGCATCGGGATGATGAACACGATGCCGGGGCCGCGCGTGCCCGCGTACCGCCCCAGCGCCAGAATCACCAGCCGGTCGTACTCGGTCACGACACGCACCAGCCGCACCAGCACGAAGAACACAAACACAATCAGCAGGATAATGAGCAGGGGTGCTGTTGTATCCATCAGTTCAACTCCTCGTAACCGTTTTCATGGACCTGTTCCTCAGCGCCGGCGGCGGGCCGGCGTTTGCCCTTTACGCCTTCGACTGTCACCTGAAGGCCCTCGCGCTCCACCACGATCACCTCGTCGCCGGGCTGCAGCGGGCGGTCGCTGACCGCCGTCCACATCTCGCCGCGCACGTTGATCGTGCCGGTCGGGTCAAGCGCCTTGACCACCCGCCCGCGCGCCCCAATCAGCAGTTCGTCCTGGCTGCCGGCCTGCTGGCGCATCCGCGTGAAGATCGGGATGAGCGCGTAGTGATAGTAGAGCAGTGACAGGCTGACCGTCAGGGCGATAAGCAGCGGCGAGATCGCCATGCCATCAAACATGAGCCAGGCGCCCACCGTGTGCAGCGCCAGCCCGCCCAGCGCGATAGCGGTGTGCCGCTGCTGCAGGAAGGGGATGACGATAAAGGCCAGGATGCCCGCCACCATCGCCAGCGCCGCCACCCAGTGCACCGGCATGGCGGTCAGCAGCACAATGCTGCCGACAACCGCCAGCGCCGCCAGCCCCTCCAGCACGCCCGTACCCGGCAGGTAGATGGCTGTCACACCCAGCCACAGGCCAAACACCAGCGCCAGGTACACAAGGTTAGGATCAATCTGCGGAACTGCCAGCATCACCCTGCTCCTGTCACGTTCACGCCGCCTACTTTGTTCATATCAGCTCCATTATAAACCCAAACAGCCCCGGTAATACCCAAATTATTGAGGGGCGCTTGTGCCTGGCGGTTGAAAATGGGGTATAGTCTGGGCGCGGCACCGTGTATCGGTTCGCCCCGGCGCGGACGGGGATGCAGACAGGGGCGGTTTAGCGTGGCAAAGCTCAACATCAGCCTGGCGCAGATGAACATCGCGCTGGGCGACACCCGCAGGAATTTCAACACGATGCAGGAATGGGCGGCAGAGGCGGCCCGGCGCGGCTCGCACCTGGTCGTCTTTCCCGAATTGTGGCCGTCGGGCTACGCGCTCGAACAGAGCAAGGAACTCGCCAGCGTGCTCAACAGCGGCCTGTTCGCCCAGGTGACGACCGTCGCCGTGCAGAACAAAATCAGCATCGTCGGCTCGATGCTGGAAAAGCGCGGCCTGGAGGTCGCCAACAGCGCCGCGTTCTTCACGCCCGCCGGGCGCATGGTCGGCGTTTACCGCAAGCTGCACCTGTTCCGGCTGATGGACGAGGATCGCTGGCTTCAGCCCGGCACCGCCCCGCTGCTGCTGAACCTGCCCTGGGGCGCGACCGGCCTGGCCATCTGCTATGACCTGCGCTTCCCTGAGCTGTTCCGCCGCTACGCCGCCGACGGCGCCCGCGTGGTGATCCTGCCGGCAGAGTGGCCCGCCGCGCGCATCGAACACTGGCGGGCGCTGCTGCGGGCGCGCGCCATCGAGAACCAGTGTTACATGATCGCCTGCAACGCCGCCGGCCAGACCGGCGACACGCTGTTCGGCGGCCATTCGATGATCGTTGACCCCTGGGGCGAGGTGGTGGTCGAGGGCGGCGGCGGGCCGCTGCTGCTCACCGCCGAGATCGAGCTGGACCTGGTGGACGACGTGCGCCGCCGCATCCCGGCGCTGACCGACCGCCGCCCCGACCTGTTGTAAACCGCCGCGTTTTCCGGCGCTCAGTTTACGGGAGGACAACCTGATGCCAATACCCCCTCTGGCTGGCCTGTGCACCTATGAGGAAGCGGCGCGCCTGGGCTGCGGCGTGGACGACACCGTGCGCCTGCTGGTGCGCTGCGCCTGGGTCAAAAAGCGCCTCATGGAATACGGGCTGTACTGGCTCAACCCGACGCCCGACTGGGAAGTGAAAGAGGCGCTCAGCCTGCACCTGTACCTCGACGCCGACCACGCCGCCATGCTGCGCCGCCGCGTGGGCGAAATGCGCAACCCGCCGCCGCGCCTGGACATCGCGCCGGACGCGAAGCTGGACGCCTTCCTCGACGAGGCGCTGCGCGCCGCCGACACGCTGGAAAAGCTGGTGGGCGTCTACGGCGTGCTGCGGCCCGCGCTGCTGGCGGCCTGCCGCCAGCACTACGACAAAACCAACCCGCTGGTAGATTACCCCACGCGCCGCCTGCTGCGGACGCTCATCGCCGAGGACGAGGAAGCGGTCGCCTGGGGCGCGGCGGCCATTGACGCCGTGAGCGCCACCGACGGCCAGCGCGAGCGCGCCGCCGCCTGGGCCGCCCACCTGCACGCCTACCTGCTGGCCGCCGGCGGCATCAGCGGCGCTGACGCCGCGCCCGCCGGCGCAGAGCTGCCCGCGCCGCGCGCCGCCGCGCCCTACCAGCCGGACTATTTCCCGCGCCGCGACGGGCGCTTCCGCCAGCAGGGCAATTTCGTCTTTCCGCCGCACGAGGTCGCCCGCATGGCGGGCGTGCCCGCCGACGAAAGGACGCTGGCGCTGATGTGCAAACGCACGCTGGAAATGGACGTGCCGGAGGCGATGGCGCGCATGATCGCCGAGGCCGGCCCGCAGCCCTGGGAATTTTACGTGGATATGTGCCGCCAGCTCTGGGATGAGGCGCGCCACGCCATGATGGGATCAGTCTATTTTGAGGCGCGCGGCATTGACTGGCGCGGCGAAATTCCGCTGCACCCCGGCTTCGCCATCCGCCTGAACAAACACATGTCGCCGCTGGAGGCGCACGCCGTGCTCTACACCATCGAGCAAAGCCTGATGCCCGCCGACACCGGCAAGAAATATGAGTGGACGACGGCCGACGAAGCCCACGACCCGCTGGCGAAGCTGTTCCAGGATTTCGACTGGGCCGACGAGGTGCTGCACGTCCACATCGGGCGGCAGTGGGGGCTGGCCGCCAGCGGCCTCAGCCGCGAGGACTTCGTGAAGCTGGGCCAGCGCCGCGCCATCGAGTCCGAGAACGTGCTCACCGCCTACGCCGACCCCGCCGAACAGGTCAACTGGTGGCCGGCGTTCGTGCGGCTGGCGCTGGGCAAGGACACGGCGACCGGCGGCGCGCGCTTCGACACCAGCGACCCGGTCTACCGCCGCGCCACGCCCTGACCGCCGCCAGGCCCCGTCGGGCGGGCGGCGAGCTGTGGTACAATGCTGGCCACAACGCCGCGCCGCGCGCACCGAACAGGACGGGGATCATGAGCGAATGGACGCCGATTATCGGCCTGGAGATTCACGCCGAGCTGCAAACCGCCAGCAAAATGTTCAGCCCGTGCCCGGTGGTGGACAGCGCCGAAGCGCCGCCCAACACCGCCGTTGACCCGGTGTCGCTGGGGCTGCCGGGGACGCTGCCGGTCATCAACCAGCGGGCGGTCGAGTACGCCGTGATGGTCGGGCTGGCGCTCAACTGCGCGATTCCGCCGGTCAGCCAGTTCGCGCGCAAGAGCTATTTCTACCCGGACCTGCCCAAAGGCTACCAGATCAGCCAGTATGACCGCCCGCTGGCTAGCGGCGGCTACCTGGATGTGGATGTCGCGCCGGAGGACGGCGCGCCCTACACCACCCGCATCCGCATCCGGCGCGCGCACCTAGAGGAGGACACCGGCAAGCTGACGCACGTGGGCGGCAGCAGCCTGGTGGACTATAACCGCGCCGGCGTGCCGCTGCTGGAGATCGTCACCGAGCCGGACATCCGCAGCGCCGCCGAGGCCGAGGCGCTGGCGCGCACGCTGCGCGCTGTGCTTCAGTATCTGGGCGTCAACAGCGGCGACATGTCGAAGGGCGTGCTGCGCGTCGAGCCGAATATCAGCGTCATGCACGCCGGCGACAGCGAATACCGCACCCGCACCGAGGTCAAAAACCTCAACAGCATCCGCAGCCTGGGCCGCGCCGCCGCCTACGAGATCGCGCGCCAGATCCGCGCCTGGGAAAGCGGCGAGGGCGTCAAACAGGCGACAATGGGCTGGGACGAGCAGCGCCAGCGGACCGTCGTCCAGCGCTATAAAGAGCGCGCCGACGAGTACCGCTACTTCCCGGAGCCGGACCTGCCCGTGCTGGAGGCCAGCCGCGCGTGGGTGGACGACATTCGCGCGCGCCTGCCCGAACTGCCCGACGCCAAGCAGCGCCGCTTTATGGACGCCTTCGGCCTCAACGAGTACGACGCGCGCCAACTGGTGGCCGAGCAGGCCATCGCGCATTATTACGAGGCCGTGCTGGCCGCCGGGGCCGAGCCGAAGGCGGCGGCCAACTGGATCCTGGGCGGGCTGTTCACCATCATGAACGCCAGCGGCGTGGGCCGCGAGGAGATCGAACACACGCGCATCAGCGCGGCGCAGTTCGCGGCGCTGGTGCGCCTGGTCGAGGACGGCACGCTCAACAAGGGGACAGCGACCGGCGTGCTGGCGGAAATGTGGGACAGCGGGGCCGACCCGCAGCGCGTCGTGGCGGAGCGCGGGCTGGCGCAGGTCAGCGACGCCGGCGCGGTCGAGGCCGCCGTGGACGCCGCGCTGGCGGAGAACCCCGACACCGTGCGCGACTACCTGGCGGGCCGGGACAAGCTGTTCGGCGCGCTGATGGGCCAGGCGATGCGGGCGCTGGGCGGCAGGGGCAACCCGCAGGCCGTCGCCGAGGCGCTGCGCCGCCGCCTGGACGCGCTGCGCTAGCCGGGCGCGGCCGCCCCCGATTTAACCCTTGTCAGAAACGAACAGATGTGCTATTTTTCAGCGGCAGCGGAGGGCAAACGCCTGTGGAAGCGGACCTGATCGAATTTACGGCCGAGACGCCCGGCGCGCGCCTGGACCATGCGATTGTGGCGCACATCGGCGGCCGCCTGTCGCGGGCGCAGCTTCAGGCGCTGATCGCCGCCGGCGCGGTGACGGTCAACGGCCGGCACGTCAAAGCCGGCAGCCGGCTCAAAGGCGGCGAGCGCGTCCGCCTGGAGGTGCCGCGCAAAGCCGGGCCGGAGCGCGTCCAGCCGGAGGCCCTGCCGCTGGCGGTCGTCTACGAGGACGACGAGCTGGCCGTCATTGACAAGCCCGCCGGCATGACCGTGCATCCGGGCGTGAACAACGAAAGCGGCACGCTGGTGAGCGCGCTGCTGGCGCGCTGGCCGCAGATCGCGCAGATGGCCGTTGAGGAAAAGCGCGCCGGCATCGTCCACCGGCTGGACAAGGACACCAGCGGGCTGATCGTGGTCGCCAAGCAGGACGCGGCCCGCCGCCGCCTCACGGAGCAGTTCCAGGCGCGCACCGTCGAGAAGCGCTACCTGGCGCTGCTGGAGCGCCGCCCGCAGACCGACACCGGCCGGGTCGAGGCGCCCATCGCCCGCGACCCCAACCAGCGCAAGCGCATGGCGGTGGTGCGCGGCGGACGCCCGGCCGTCACCGAGTTTCGCGTGCTGGACGACAATTTCAGCGGCGGGCAGGCGCTGGTCGAGGTGCAGATTTTCAGCGGGCGCACGCACCAGATTCGCGTCCACATGGCGTTCATCGGCTGCCCGGTGGTCGGCGACACCGTCTACGGCTTCCGCAAACAGCGCGTTCGGCTGAAGCGCCATTTCCTGCACGCGGCGCGCCTGGCCTTTGACCACCCGCGCACCGGCGAACGGCTGGCGTTCGAGTCGCCGCTGCCGGCGGGCCTGCAGGATCTGCTGGAGAAACTGCGCGCGCCGTGAGTCGTAGAAATGCCCGCGCGCAAGTACAATGGGGCGCGTGTGCGTCCGGCCTGCATCCGACAACATAAGAGGGGGAACCCATGCGCGAAATTACGGTCGCCGTCGCTCAGATGAAACCGAAGCTGGGCGAGGCGGAAGAAAACCTGGTCAAGATGTCTGAAACGATCTCCCGCATCGCCTCGCAGCAGCGCGTGGACCTGATCGTTTTCCCTGAGCTGATCACCAGCGGCTACGAGCTGGGCCTGCGCTTCACCGAGGTGGCGCAGCGCGTGCCCGGCCCCACCGTCAACCTGCTGGCGCAGCGCGCCAACGAGTACGGCATCTACATCGCGTTCGGCATGGTGACCAAAGAGAAGGTCGAGAGCGTGCTCTACAACTCCGCCGTGCTGGTGGGGCCGGAGGGCGAGCTGCTGGAGGTGTACAACAAAATCCACCTGCGCGGCGAGGAACGGATGGCCTTCCGCGAGGGCTATAAGCTGCCCGTGATTCCCACCGAGATCGGCAATATCGGCCTGCTGGTCGGCTATGACCTGGCCTTCCCGGAAGCGGCGCGCAGCCTGGTGCTGGACGGCGCCGACCTGCTGTGCGTGGTCGCCAACTGGGAAGCGCCGCAGATTGACGAGTGGAAAACCTACGTGCGCGCCCGCGCCTACGAGAACGCCGTGTTCGTGGCGGCGGCCAACCGCATCGGCGAGGACGTGACGCTCACCTTCGGCGGCGAGAGCATGGTCGTCGGCCCGCGCGGGCAGATTCACGCCTCGCTCGCCAGCGAGACCGACCCCGAAAGCGGCGAGCCGCTGGAGGGCTTCGCCGTCGCCCGCATTGACCTCGACGAGGTGCGCAAGTACCGCGAGGAGTTCCAGTTTATCCAGAACCGCCAGCCCGCCGTCTACAA
>CAZDVL010000086.1:0-8706 GCA_964508745.1 uncultured Anaerolineaceae bacterium
ACCGCGCCCTCAGCACCGTCGAGCGCGCGCTGGAAACCGACCCCAACAGCTTCGAAGCCTACCGCGTGCGCGCGCGCCACAAGCAGGAAGTCCAGTTTTTGTTCGAGGACGCGCTGGCCGACTACCAGGCCGCTTACGACCTGGCCCCCAACCTCAGCTACCTGGCGATTGACCTGGCGCTGATCTACGTCAACCTGGGCGACAGCGACACCGGCCTGGGCATCCTGCGCGACCTGATTGACCTCAACCCGCGCAACACGCGGGCGCTGTTCTGGCTGGGCGCGCTGTACCTCAACACGGTCGGCAGCCCGGAACAGGCCAGCGACTACCTCACGCGCTGCGTCGAGCTTGACCCGGAGAGCATCAACTGTCACTACACGCTGGGGCGCGCGCAGCACCGGCTGCAAAATTACGCCTCGGCCTACGAGTCGTTCAGCGCCGCCGTTGACCTGGGCACGACCAACCCGCGCCATTACTGGTGGGCCGGGCGCGCGCAGGTGCTGCTGGGAAGCTGCCCCGCCGCCGTGCCCTATTTCCGCACCGGCTACGGCCTGGCGCGCGAAAGCGGCGACGAGGCGCTCATCGCCGATTTCGAGGACCAGATGCGAAGCTGCCAGATGTTCGCCGACCTGCCGCCGGAGGCCACCGCAGAACCCGCCGCCGACGAAGGCGGCTGAGGCTTACCCTTCATCCTGCGATTCCCAGGGGCGCTTGGCCGCGCCCGTGTAGCCGATCTCGCGCAGACGCTCGGTTTCCAGGCGTTCGAGCAGGTCCGCCACGCGGCCATAGTCCGCCGGCGGGATGCGCCGCTGTAAGTCGCCGGCCTCGCGGTAGACATAGCCGACGCCGCCGCACCAGTCACAGTCCTCGGCGCTGCCGTCGTCCGCCGTCACCCAGGCGTAGCCGTCGCACGACGGGCAGCGCACAATCTCTGGCGCCATCAGGCATTTCCCCCTTTATCGGTCCGTCAGAATTTTGTCCACCGCGGCGGCCAGCTCGCGCAGGCTGCCCACCTGGTAAACGCCGTCGGCCAGCGGCGCATAGCCCAGCATGTCGCTGTCGCCTGTGCCCCACATTGACGGCGGCTCCGGGTTGAACCACAGCAGGCGGCGCGCGCGGCGCTGAAGCATCTGCGCCAGGTCGAGGCGCGGGTTGTTGTGGTTGTTGCGCCCGTCGCCGAGGATAATCACGGTGGCGCGGTGGTCCACACAGCCGAGGTGCTCGTGCGCGAAGGTGCTCAGGCTGGCGCCCAGGTCGGTGTTGTAGTAGCCGGGGCGGTTGTCGGCCAGCACGCGGGCCACCGCGTCGCGCGGCTCGCCCTGGCTGAACACGTCGCTGATGTCCTTGATGTCGTCAATGAAGATGAAGCTGTTGGTGCGCGCCACCTGATCCTGCAGCTCGTAGACCAGCGTGAGCAGGAACTCGGCGCAGTAGCGCATCGAGGTGCTGACATCGCAGATGAGCACCAGGCAGGGCTTGACCTGGCGCGTGCGGTAGCGAATCTCCAGCGGCACGCCGCCGTACCGCAGCGCGGCGCGCATGGTGCGGCGCGGGTCCGGGCTGCCGGCGCGGTCGCGGCGCTGGCGCAGCGCGGCGCGGCTGCGCAGGCGCGCCGCCAGCCGCTTGATCTCGTCGCGGATGGCCTCCACTTCCTCGCGGCCCAGGTGCGTAAAGGGCACGTCGAGCAGGTCGGGTTTGGGCTGGGGGTCGCGCTCGGCCATCTGCTGCGCCAGCGCCGCCCCGGCGTACTGGGCGATCTGCCCCCTGAGGCCGTCGGCGTTCTGCTCCATCAGATCGCGCACCTGTGCGCGCGCCGGGGCGCTCATGCCCATTTCCTCCAGCGCCTGCAGCAGCGCCTCGATCAACGCCTGAAGCTGCTGCAAGCCGGCGTCGCGCTGCATGCGCCGTTCGAACCACTGGCGCTGGTACATCTCGTCGCCCTGGTCCAGCCCGGCGCGCGCGCCCATCTGCGCAAGCTGGTCGCGCTCGAACGGCTGGCCCTGCATCAGCCGCTGGAGCAGCTCGCGCAGCGCCTGCCGGTCGCCCATCAGCGTTTGCAGCGCCTGGCGCAGCGTGTCGGCGTCGTCTGGCTTCAGGCTGGCGGGGATGTCCTCCAGCGGCGGCTGGCCGGCGCTGAAAAACAGCGGGAAGAAATAGTCGAAGGTGGCCTGGTCGCGGCGTTCCTTGACCAGCGTCGCTTTCAGCGCCGCCGCGAACTGGTCACGGTCGGCCACGCCCACCGCGTCCACGCCGTACATAGCGTCCTGGCTTTCGGCCAGCGACACGCGCACGCCGGCGGCGCGCAGCGCCCGGACAAAATCCACCATTCGCTTGTCCACGCTGCCAATTATCCTTCCACACACGGGCAGGGGCTGGTCATTATAACGCAGCGGGCGCGTTCTGCTGTAGAATGCAGGGCTGACACCGAAAGGCAAAGCTGTCAGAAATCATGCAGACCCGAAACGCGCCACCGCCATTCATCCGTTTGCTGCTGCCCGCGCTGCTGCTGCTGCTGGCCGCGCCCGCCGCCGCGCAGGCTGATCTGCCGCCCTGCGGCCAGCGGCCCGGCTATTTAGAGCGCCCCTGGGTGGACGCGCTGCGCTTCTGTCTGGAGCTGGTGATTCAGGACGACGCGGCGGGCGAGCTGGCGTTCACGGCGCTGGCCGCCGCCGACGACGGCACGCTCTACGCTGCCCGCCCGCTGGCGGGGACGGTCCTGGCGATCAGCGACAGCGACGGCGACGGCCTGCCGGACACAGCCCGCGCCGCCGCCAGCGGCCTGACGCGCCCCGCCGCGCTGGCCTATCATGACGGCGCGCTCTACATCGTGGACGCGGCGCGCGTTTACCGCCTGCGCGGGGGCGCGCTGCGCGTGATCGTGGACGGCCTGCCGGCGGGCGGCGGCTTCTGGAACGCCGGCGTCGCGGTCGGGCCGGACGAGCGCCTGTACGTGGCGACCGGCGCGCCCTGCGACCACTGCGTGCCTGACGACCCGGCGCGCGGCGCGGTGCTCAGCTTTTCGCTCGATGGAAACGACCGGCGGGTTGAGGCGCGCGGCCTGCGCCACCCCGCCGGGCTGGCGTTCGCCGCCGGCGCGCTGTGGACGGTGGACACGGCCCGCGACGGCCTGTTCGACACGCCCGGCCTGGACGAACTCAACCGGGTGACGCCCGGCGCGCACTTCGGCTGGCCGTTCTGTGTGGGCGCGGCCAGCAGCCCGGACTGGCCCGCCGGCGCGTTCGACTGCGCGGGCGCGGCCCCGCCCGCGCTGACCTTCCCCACGCACAGCCAGCCGCAGGCGCTGGCCGCCTACCGGGGCGGCGCGCTGCCGTCGCTGCAAGGCGCGCTGCTGGTGGCGCTGGGCGGCTCGCGCGGGCGGGTGGACCTGCGCGGCAGCGCCGTCGCCGCCGTCTATTTCGACGCCAGCGGCGCGCCGACCGGCTACCACGTCATTCTGCCCGAAGAGCCGCAGACCACACAGACCCAGGGTTTCACGCTGCAAGAGCTGAACTACCGCCTCAGCGGGCTGTACCCGTCGCGGCCCTACGGCGTGGCCGTCAGCCGCGAAGGGTGGGTGTACATCAGTTCGGGGCGGCGCATCATTGTGATCCGCCCGCAGGTGTTCGGTTAGCCGGCGCTCAGTCGCGCGGCTCACTCTCGCGCTGGAGCACGACGAAGCCGATGCCGATGTGGCTCATGTCCTGCGCGCCGGGCGCGCCGCCCGCGCCGGCGATCACCCAGCCGTCGTTCAGCCGCTTGGCGATCTCCCACTCGGCCTCGGAGCGGCTGAGGATGCCCTCGCTGTCGTAGCCGGGGCCGTGTTCCAGAATAAACGTGATGATCTTCACTTCTTTCAGCATTCCGGTGCGTTCTCCTTAAGCTGTGGGCGCGGCGCTGTGGCCCCGCGCCGAGGCGATCAGGCTGTCCAGGGCGCGCATATTGGCGACCGCGTCCTGCGGCGCGAAGCGCGGCGCGCGCCCGGCCAGCAGCGCGTCGGCGAAATCCTCCACCATCAACTGATAATGATCCGCCGGGCCGATGCCGATTTCGTCGTAGCGCGCGCCCTGCCAGTGGCGGATGACGGCGCCCGCGCCCGGCTCCATGATAAAGCCTTCGGGGACCTGGATGCGCCCGCGCGTGCCGCGCACCTCGTAAGTGTTGGTGCGGAACGCGCGCAGGCCGCAGTCGAAATGCGCCACGACACCGGAGTCGAACGTCAGGACGCCGGCCAGCGTCTCGTCCACCTGCGACCGGGCGCCGAACACGGCGGCGGCGCTGGCCCACACCGGCTCGGCGCGGGCCAGCAGGCGGATCACGTTGACACAGTAGCAGCCCACGTCCATCAGCGCGCCGCCGGCCAGCGGCTGGCTGAGGCGGATGTCGTCCTCGTTGGCGACCGGGAAGCAGAAGGTCGCCTGCACCGCCGTCACCTGGCCCACCGCGCCCGCCTCGACCATCCGCAGCACCTGCTGCGTCTGCGGGTGGAAGCGGTACATGAAGGCCTCGGCGAACAGCAGGCCGCGCGCGGCGAAGGCGTCCACCATCGTCTGCGCCTCGGCGGCGTCGCGCGCCAGCGGCTTCTCGCACAGCACCGGCTTGCCCGCCTCGGCGCAGCGGATGCTCCAGGCGGCGTGTTCGCTGTTGGGCAGCGGGTTGTAGATGGCGTCAATCTGCGGGTCGGCGATCAGCTCGTCGTAAGAGCCGTAAGCGCGGGGGATGCCGGCCTGGGCGGCGAAGGCCTGCGCTTTCTCCGGGCTGCGGCTGGCGACCGCGGCCACCTCGCCGTTCCGTGAGGCGTGGATGGCGGGTATGACCCGCTTCAGCCCAATGTTCGCGGTGCTGAGGATGCCCCAGCGGATTTTCTGTGTCACAGCCGTGTCTCCCTGCCGTGTGCGCCCAGGCTACCCCACCCATTGTAACCGATTCTGCCGCCGTCCGCGCTGTGGGCGGGAATCAAACAGGGCGGGGGAAGATGCGCGCCCCGCCCTGCCTGCTGCGTGTTTAGATGGCCGCCGGCTTAGCTGCCTGAGCCTTCCGGCGTCGGCGTTGTCTCCGGCGTAATCTCCGGCAGCGTAAAGTCAGGCACTGCCGGCGCGACAAAGTCGGGGTTGGCCCCCGCCAGGCTGTTGAAGTCAAACAGGAAGGGGCTGTTCGACGGCACCAGCGCCAGGCTGATGTTGTCCGACAGGTTCTGGATGTACTCGTACTGGATCAGGCTGGGGTTGGCGGCGATCTGCTCGCTCACCAGCCGCAGCGCCTCGGCCTGCGCCTGCGCGCGCAGCACGATCGCCTGGGCTTCGCCCTCGGCGCGGGCGATCTCGGCGTCGCGCTCGCCCTGGGCGGTCACGCGCACGCGGTCGGCGTTCTGCCGTTCCTGCTGCACGCGGAAGGCCGCCTCCTGGGCCGCCTGGTCCGCCACCAGTTTGCGCTCGATCGAGTCGGTGAAGGCCTGCGAGAACGTCACGTTGCGCACCAGCAGGTCGGTCAGCAGGAAGCCTTCGCGGTCCATGCGCGTGCGCAGCTCCTCGCGGATCGACTCCTCAAGCTCTGAACGGCGCTCGCCGTAGATTTCCTCCGCGCGGAAGCGCGACGCCATATCGCGGGTGATGCCGCGCACGGTTGGCCGCAGGAAGTCATTCTGGAAGCGGTTCTGCCAGCGCGTGTGCACCAGGTTGGCGTTGTTGGGGTCAATGCTGTAGAGCACGGTGATCTCCAGGAAGATTTCCTGGCCGTCCACGGTGCGGCCGCGCACCGAATCGTCGCCGGACGTGGCGCCCTCAGTGGGCACGCCGGACATCGTGTATTCCTGCTGGTCAATCGGGTAAATCGTGGAGGTTTGCAGCACCGGCACGACGATTGACGTGCCCGCCCGGCGCGGCGTCTCCAGCTCGCCGCTGAGGGTGTTGAACACCACCGCGACCTGCTGCGGCTCCACGATCAGAATGCCCTGGCTGACCACGCTGAACAGCAGGCCGGCCACCAGGCCGATCACCGCGATCAGCACGCCGCTGCGCACGGGGCGCCCCTGCGAAGCGCCGACAACCACCAGGCCGACTCCCCCCAGAAAAGCGAGAAAGCCGAGCAGGGCAATTGTGCCCAATAAAGAGCTGATACCGCCCATCAACAGACTCCTTTACACATACCTGTGCGCCGGCGCTGTGCCGGTATGGTGTCACAGATCGAATAAAATCATGTCATTATAACATGCCGCGCGCGGATACAGGGCGAAGCCCCCTATATATTCGGCGTATTTTTGACGCCCACCGGCTTCCTGTCTACAATTTCCCTGGTGGATTATTCCCTATGCCGTATACGACTCTTGGCCCGGTAACGTTGCCCACCTTCACGCTGCTGCTGGCGCTGGCGACCGCCGCCGCCGCCGGCATCAGCCTGTACCGCGCGCCGGTGCGCGCCGGGGCCGCCGCCGACTGCGGCCTGGCCGCGCTGGCCGGGGCGGCCGCCGGCGGGCGGCTGTTTCACGTGCTGCTCAACGCCAGCTATTTCGCCGGCGCGCCCGCCGAGGCGCTGCGCCTCAGCGCCGGCGGCCTCAACTGGCACGGCGCGGTCGTCGGCGGGCTGGCGGGCCTGTGGCTGCTGGCGCGCTGGCGCGCGGTGGACGCCGCCGCCCTGCTCGACCGGCTGGCGCTGGCGCTGCCGCTGATGACCTTCGCGGTGTGGTGGGGCTGCCTGGGCGCGGCCTGCGGCTACGGCGCCGAGGTGGACACGCTGGCGCGCTACCCGGCCTGGGCGGCCGCTGAGCTGCCCGACGTGTACGGCCTGCCCGCCCCGCGCTGGAACACACAGCTTTTCGGGATGGCGCTGGGCGCGGCCCTGCTGCCGCTGGCGGCGCTGCTGGCGCGGCGCGGCTGGTTCAGTGGGCGGCGCTTCTGGCTGCTGCTGGCGCTGCTGAGCGCCGGCATGTTCGTGATCGGGTTTGCGCGCGCTGACTATACGCCCGCGCTGGCCGGCCTGCGCGCCGACCAGTGGTTGGACGCGGCGCTGTTTGTGCTGGCGGCCTGGGGCCTGCTGAAAAAGAGAGACTGAGATGCCCGACTATGACCTGATTATTCGCGGTGGCCTGGTGTACGACGGCAGCGGCGCTGACCCGCTGAACGCCGACGTTGGCATCAGCGGCGACACGATCGCCGCCGTCGGCGACCTGGCGGGCGCCAGCGCCGCCGCCGAGGTGGACGCCGCCGGGCTGGCGGTCGCGCCCGGCTTCATCAACATGCTGAGCTGGTCCAACGAGTCGCTGATTTACGACGGGCGCTCGCAAAGCGAGATCCGCCAGGGCGTCACGCTGGAGGTGCTGGGCGAGAACGTCTCGATGGGGCCGCTGACCGAGGCGATGAAAAGCACCGAGCCGGGCGCTTACATGGATCAGGACGACATCAGGTTTCCGGTCGAGTGGACGACGCTGGGCGAGTTTCTGGAATGGCTGGAACGGCGCGGCGTCGCGCCCAACATCGCGTCGTTCGTGGGCAGCGCCACCGTCCGCATCCACGAGATCGGCTACGATGACCGCCCGCCCACGCCCGAAGAACAGGCGCGCATGAACGACCTGGTGCGCCAGGCGATGCGCGAAGGCGCGGTCGGGCTGTCGTCCGCGCTGATCTACCCGCCCGCCGCCTACCAGGGTTTTGACGAGCTGCTGGAGCTGGCGCGCGCCGCCAGCGAGTACAACGGCATGTACATCTCACACATCCGCAGCGAGGGCAGCGGCATCGAGGACGCGGTCGCTGAGCTGATCGAGATCGCCGACCTGACCCAGGTGCGCGCCGAAATCTACCACCTGAAGCTGTCGGGCCAGTCGAACTGGGGCAAGCTGGACAGCGTGATCGCCATGATCGAGGAAGCGCGCGCGAGCGGCATCACCATCACCGCCGACATGTACCCCTACCCGTTCTCCGGCACTGGCCTGGACGCCTGCATCCCGCCCTGGGCGCACGACGGCGGCTTCAAAAAGCTGCTGGAGCGCATCGCCGACCCGGAAACGCGCGAGCGCATCAAAGCAGACATGGTCCAGCCGTCCGACAGTTGGGAAAACATGTACGCGGAGAACTCGCCAGAGAACATCATGCTGGCGGGCTTCCGCAAGGAACACCTGCGCCCGCTGCAGGGGCGCACGCTGGCCGACGTGGCCCGCGAGCGCGGCACGTCCGCCAAGGACACGGCGCTCGACCTGATCGCGGAGGACGACAGCCGCGTGTTCGTGATGTACTTCAGCATGGCGGAGGACAACCTGCGCCGGCAGGTGACGCTGC
Source organism: uncultured Anaerolineaceae bacterium (assembly GCA_964508745.1). Lineage (GTDB taxonomy): Bacteria > Chloroflexota > Anaerolineae > Aggregatilineales > Phototrophicaceae > DAOTWC01. The sequence goes on from CAZDVL010000086.1 coordinate 8,265, forward strand.
CCTGGCTGAGCTTCTGCTCCGACGCCGCCTCGATGGCCCCCGAAGGCGTGTTCCTCAACAAGAACCCACACCCGCGCGCCTACGGCTCGTTTGCCCGCGTGCTGGCGAAGTACGTGCGCGCCGAAGGGCTGATCACGCTGCAGGAGGCGGTGCGCCGCCTGACAGCGCTGCCGGCGGAGAACCTGCGGCTGGAACGGCGCGGCCGGCTGCAAAGCGGCTTTTACGCCGACGTGGTCGTGTTCGACCCGCAGACGATTCAGGACCACGCCACGCCGGAGAACCCGCACCAGTACGCCACCGGCATGAAACACGTTTTCGTCAACGGCGTGCAGGTGCTCAACGACGGCGAACACACCGGCGCGACGCCGGGGCGGGTGGTGCGCGGCCCTGGCTGGCGGCAGACCATCCCCTACAGTTACGACTACCCGGCGGCGCTGCACCC
>CAZDVL010000086.1:8806-10117 GCA_964508745.1 uncultured Anaerolineaceae bacterium
CGACGACGACGCGGCCGCCGGGCGCAGCCGCCCCGCCAAACGCCGGGCCGACGCTAAAAAGAAGGCCAAACGGAAACAGAGCCGCCGCAAATAACGCCATCACAGAGGAGACTTTCACCGATGCGGCTGACCGCAGCGCTGGCACAGATGTACCCCAAGCTGGGCGACGTGAAAACCAACCTCGCCCGCCATCTCGACTGGATCAGGCAGGCCGACGAGCAGGGCGCTGACCTGATCGTGTTCCCGGAGCTGTCGCTGACCGGCTATTACGTGCAGGACATGGCGCCGGAGGTGGCGATCCGCGCCACGCGCGACGACGAGCGCTTCCGCGCGCTGCTCGACGCCAGCGCCAGCGGGCCGGACATTGTGTTCGGCTTCGTCCACGCCGACACACGCCAGCGCTTCTACATCGCCAGCGCCTACCTGTCGCGCGGGGAGTGCCGGCACATTCACCACAAGGTCTACCTGCCGACCTACGGCATGTTCGACGACGGGCGCTACTTCGACCAGGGCGGCAGCATCCGCGCCTTCGACACGCGCTTCGGGCGCGTGGGGATGCTCATCTGCGAGGACTTCTGGCACATGTCCGCGCCGTATATTCTGTGGCAGGACGGGGCCGACCTGCTCATCTTCAGCAGCAGCAGCCCCAGCCGGGGCGTGAGCGCCAGCGAGGGCGGGCGGCTGACGGTGGCGCGCTGGGTGGAGCTGATGACGCAGGCGTATGCCAGCGCCTTCACCGCCTACGTGCTGCACGTCAACCGCGTCGGCTATGAGGACGGCAAGAACTACTGGGGCGGCTCTGGCATCGTCAACCCGGACGGCGAATTTCTGACGCGCGGCCAGTATTTCGACGAGGCGCTGATCGTGCAGGAGATTGACCTCAACCAGATTCACCGCACGCGCAGCCAGCTTCCGCTGCTGCGCGACGAGCGCCCGCACCTGGTCCAGCGCGAGCTGGCCCGCATCCTCAGCGAGCAGGACGCATGAACGTCCAGGCCGCGCTGACCGCCAGCAGCGCCGGGATGCGCCTGATCGCGCAGCTCACGCTGTTCAACCGCGGCGACTTCAAGCGCCTGCGGACGTTCATCGCCGAAAACTACACGCCCGCCGCGCTGGAGGCGGAGATCCTTCCCGCCCGGCTGGCCGGGCTGCGCGGGCACTACGCCAGCGCCGGCCCGCTGCGCGTCCAGCAGGTGCTCGCCAGCGACGCGCACCGCGTGATCGCGCTGACGCAGGCGCGGCAGGGCGGCGCGCTGTTCTACACCGAGCTGGTCGTCGAGGACGACTTCCCGCACCGCATCACCGCCTTCG
>CAZDVL010000087.1:0-4771 GCA_964508745.1 uncultured Anaerolineaceae bacterium
TTTGCGATCAGCGCCGCCGCCAGCGGCCCGCGGTACACCAGCGCTGACCAGTATTGTACGGCACGAACGCCAATCCGCGAAAAGGCCAGCCAGGACGGTTTGTCCAGCACGCCGCCGCAGCCGACGACATCCAGCGCGTAGCCGCGCGCGGCGATCTCGGCGGCCAGCAGCGCCGCCACGTCCAGCGCGCGCCGGTGCAGCCGCCCGCCGCCGACGCCGGCGGTTGTGCCGTCGGGCGCGGGCTGGCCGAGCGTGTTGGTGGCGACGACCGCGCGCACCCCCTCGTCGGCGAACGCGCGCAGCAGCGCGCGATACTGCTCCGGCGCGAGGTCCGGCCCCAGCTTGACCCACAGCGGCGCGGCCCCGGCGATGCGCGCCAGCGCGGCGCGGCACGCCTGGCGGGCGCGTTCCTCGGTCTGATGCCCGCCGGGGTCGTCCTCGGTGTTAGGGCAGCTCAGGTTGAGCGTGAACCACGACGGCACGATCTCGTGTGCGATGAAGGCGTCCAGCGCCTCGGTGATCTCGCGCTGTTCCTGCGCCGGGTCGTCCACGCCGGGGCTGACGGCGATGTTCACGCCGTAGACCGGCGGCAGATTGTGGCGTCCGCGCGCCAGAAAGGCCGCCGCCGCCCGCGCGCCGGGGTTGCGCAGGCCGACGCGGTTCTGGGTCGAGCGCGTGGGCGCGTCGCGCCAGGTGACGACGCCGGGGTTGCCCAGGCGCGGCCAGCGCGTAAACGAGCCGAACTCGACCGGGCCGACCAGCCGGGGCAGGCTGCGCCAGCCGGGCACGATGTTCTCGCCGCGCATGACCGCCGCCAGCGCCGCCTGTTCGTCGGCGAAACCCTCGCCTTTGACCATCCCCGCCGCCAGCAGCAGCGGGAAGGGCAGCGCCACGCCGCCCACCTCCGCCGGGCGCGCGTCGAAGGCCAGCGTGTGCGCCCGCCGCAGGGCCATCTGCGCCCACTCGCGCCCGTCCAGCCAGCGCAGCGCGTCGAGGGCGCGGGCGTGCGCGTCCTGGGCGCTGGACAGGCGAAAGATCAGCGGGCGGGCGGCGGCGTAGAGCGCGCCGCTGGCCGTCAGGAACAGGCGGCTAGCCATAGACGGCCTGCCCGAAGCCGGGCGCGGCAACGACGGTTTCGCCGTCGAAGGCCACGCGGCCGCGAATGACGACGCGCCGCACCTGCCCGCGCACGCGCAGGCCCTCGAACGGCGACCAGCGGCACAGCGTCCGCAGGCTGGCGCGGCTGATGGTGCGCGGCGCGTCGGTTTCGACTTCGGTGAAGGTGTCGGGCGGGCAGGCCACGCCAAAGACGCGGCGCGGATTCTCGGCCACCAGCGCGATCACGCGCTCGACCGTCAGCCGGCCCTCGCTGACGGCCAGCAGCAGCAGCGGCAGCGTCGTTTCCAGGCCGGGCACGCCGTAGACCGGCTGGCCGCTGAACTTCTCTGCCAGCGTGTGCGGCGCGTGGTCGCTCTCGACGATGTCCACCAGGCCGCTGCGCAGGCCGTCCCACAGGGCGTCGCGGTCGGCCTTTGTCTTGAGTTCAGGCTTCATCAGCGCCAGCGGGCCGAGAAAGGCGATGTCGTCCTGCGTGAGGTAGAGGTGGTGCGGGCACACGCCGACGCTCACCGGCAGGCCGTCGGCTTTGGCGGCGGCCAGCGCGCGCAGCTCGTCGGCGGCGCTGATGTGGCAGAAGTGCGTCGGCTTGCGGTACTTGCGCACCAGCGCCAGCAGGTCCTCGACGGTGCGCCCCTCCGCGTGAACAGCGATCACCTTGCCGGCGGGCCAGGCGGCATAGTGCCGGTCGCGCTGGCTTTGCTCGCCGATCAGCAGCGTGCCGGTGGTGGCGTTGTTGTAGATTTTCAGGCCGCAGACAGCCGGCGCCGCGTCAGCGTAGGCGGCGGTGTTGCCGGCGGCGGACGCGCCGAAATACACGCCCCAGTCGCACACGGCCTGCGCGCCGATCTCGGCGCGTTTGCGCGCCAGCGCGGCGCGGTCAGTGGTGGTGGGCGGCGTGTTGGGCATGTCGAAGACGGCCCAGTAGCCGCCCGCCAGCGCCGCCGCTGTCTCGCTGGCGAAGGTGGCTTTGTGCGCCCAGTCCAGCCCGCGCAGGTGGGTGTGCGGGTCGAGCATCCCCGGAATGCGAACGATCATCAGACGTATGCGCCCCGCAGCACTTTGGCCAGCAGCGCCATGCGCACGAACATGCCGTTTTCCATCTGGCGGAAGTAGACCGCGCGCGGGTCGGCGTCGAGGGCGTCGTGGTCGGCGAGCGTGCCCATCTCGTGCTTGCGCGGCAGCGGGTGCATCAGGATGGCGTCGGTTTTGGCGCGCGCCAGCACCGGCAGCGTCATGATAAAGTCGCCCTTGATGGCCTCATAATCGGCGCGCTCCTGAAAGCGCTCCTCCTGGACGCGCGTCCAGTAGATCACGTCGCTGTCGGCCAGCACGTCGTCCAGGTTTTCGGCCTCGCGCAGCGCGATGCCAGCGGCGCGCAGCGTCTCGGTGATGGCGGCGGGCATCCGCAGCATCGGCGGCGCGACCAGGTCCACGCGCACGCCCTGCCCGCCGATGCGCGCGATCAGCTTGGCGAGCGAGTGGACGGTGCGCCCGTGCTTCAGGTCGCCCACCATCGTGATTGTCTGCCCGTCAATGCCGTTTTTGAATTCAAGAATGGTGTACATGTCGAGCAGCGCCTGCGTCGGGTGCTCGCCGACGCCGTCGCCGCCGCTGACGATCACCGTCTGCCGCCCCAGCTTTTCGCGCAGTTGGTCGAGGTAGTAGGCGGCCTCGTAGGACGAGCCGACCTCCGGGTGGCGCAGCGCGATCACGTCGGCGTAGCAGCCGGCGGCGCGCACGGTGTCGGCCAGGTCCTCGCCCTTGTACATGGACGAGAACTGAATGCCGTTGCTGGCCCCGACTACCTCGCCGCCCAGGCGGCGCATGGCGGCCTGGAACGACATGTCGGTGCGCGTGCTGGACTCGAAGAACAGCAGCGCCATCACCTTGCCGCTGCACAGCTCGACCAGGCCGCGGTCGCTCTGGCGCAGGCGGCGTTTGAGCGAGGCGGTGGCGTCGAAGATGATCTGCAGGTCCTTGCGCGTGAACTGGTCAACGGTGAGGATGTGCTTGCCCAGGAAGTCGCCGTCAATCAGCGGCGGCTCGTAGCGGCTGGTGAAGCCGTGGGCCTGGCGGATGTCCGTTTCGGTGCTGGCCATGTGTTCCTCCGGCAGCATAAAAAAGCCACCCTCAGGCGGATGGCTGTGAACGGTTCGTGATGGGCGTGCGCAGCACGCGCTGCACCGCCTCGACAATCAGCCGGTGTTCGGCCTCGTGCAGGCGCGCCTCGAAAGCGGCCAGCGTGTCGCCCGGCTGGTAGGGCACAACCGCCTGCGCGATCACCGCGCCGGCGTCCACCTCCGGGACGGCGTAATGCACGATGCAGCCGCCGGCGCTGATCTCGCCGCGCTGGCAGGCGTCAAACGCGCGGCGGACGGCGTCCGCGCCGGGGAACATCCCTGGCGGCGCCGGGTGCAGGTTGATGATCTGGCCGGGGAAGCGGTCGAGAAAGGCCGGGCTGAGGATGTGCATCCAGCCGGCCAGCACGACCAGGTCAGGGCGGCAGGCGGCGACGCGCGCGGCGAGGTCGGCGTCATAGTCGGCGCGGCTGCGGCCCGCGTCGGTGTACGGTTTGAGCGGGAAGCACAGCGCCTCGATGCCGGCCTGCGCGGCGCGCTCCAGGCCGTAGGCGGCCCTGCGGTTCGAGACGACCAGCGCGATCTCAGCGGCCAGCGCGCCGGCGGCGGCGGCGTCAATCAACGCCTGGAGGTTGCTGCCGGAACCTGAAATCAGCACGGCGAGGCGCGGCGTGCCGGCGCTGGCGGGCGGGTGGCTGGTCGGCGTGTGCAAGCTGGCGTTACCCCCTGAGAACCGACACGTTATTATCCCCACTGACCGCCTCGCCGACAACTGCCAGTTCGCCGGGCAGGGCCGCCTGCGCCGCTGCGACCGCCTCTGGCGGGACGACGACCAGCATCCCCAGGCCCATGTTGAACACGTGGAACATCTCGGCGTCGCTCACGCTGCCCGCCCGCTGGATGAGCGCAAACAGCGGCGGCTCTGGCCATGCCCCGCGCCGGATGACCGCGCCGACGCCTGGCGGCAGCACGCGCGGCAGGTTGTCCACCACGCCGCCGCCGGTAATGTGCGCCAGCCCGCGCACGTCAATCCCGGCGCTGAGCAGGGCCGTGACCGGCTGAAGGTAGCTGCGGTGGACGGCCAGCAGCGCGTCGCCCACGGTCGCGCCGAGGTCGGGGTGGGGCGCGTTCCAGTCGAGGCCATCAAGCGCCCGCCGCGCCAGCGAGTAGCCGTTGGTGTGCAGCCCGCTGGACGGCAGCGCCAGGATGACATCGCCGGGCCGGATGCGCGCGCCGTCAATAATGCGCGCGCGCTCCACCACGCCGACAACGGTCCCGGCCAGGTCGAGCTGTTCGGGCGCGTAGACGCCCGGCATTTCAGCCGTCTCGCCGCCCAGCAGGGCGCAGCCGTTCTGCGCACAGGCGGCGGCCACGCCGCCGACAACGGCGGCGGCGCGCTCGGCGTCAAGCTGGCCAGCGGCGATGTAATCGAGGAAGAACAGCGGGCGCGCGCCCTGCACCAGGATGTCGTTGACGCAGTGATTGACCAGGTCCTGGCCGATGGTGTCCCAGCGGTTCAGGCGCGCCGCGACCATCGTTTTTGTGCCCACGCCGTCGGTCGAGGCGACCAGCAC
>CAZDVL010000087.1:4871-7639 GCA_964508745.1 uncultured Anaerolineaceae bacterium
CCGGTGACGCCGATCACGTTAATGCGCTCGTGCATGGCCGATGTCGCGGCGGTAGTGCATCCCGTCGAAGTGGATGCCGTCGAGCGTCTGATACGCCCGGCGCAGCGCGGCGTCCAGGTCGGCGCCCAGGGCGCTCACCGCCAGCACACGCCCGCCGGCGGTCACAAGCTGGCCGGCTTCGCGGCCCGTCCCGGCGTGAAACACGAACACGTCGCTGCGATCCGCACCCTCCACGCCGAAGATCGGCAGGCCCTGCGGATAGCTGCCGGGGTAGCCGGGCGACGACACCACCACCGCCGCGCAGGCCCGCGCCTGCCAGCGCACCGCAAGCTGGCCCAGGCGCCCCTCGGTGCACGCCAGCAGCACATCGAGCAGGTCGGTTTCCAGCAGCGGCAGGATGGCCTGCGTTTCAGGGTCGCCGAAGCGGCAGTTGAACTCCAGCACGCGCGGGCCGTCGGGCGTAAGCATCAGGCCGGCGTAGAGCACGCCGCTGTAGGGCGCGCCTTCCGCCGCCATGCCGGCCGCGGCCGGCTGAAGCACCGTGCGCGCGATCTCGTCCAGCAGCGCCGGTGCAACGTCGGGGACGGGCGCATACGCGCCCATGCCGCCGGTGTTGGGGCCGGCGTCGCCGTCGTAGATGCGCTTGTGGTCGCGGGCGGGCGGCATCGGCGTGACGCTGTGCCCGTCGCAGAAGGCCAGCACGGAGACTTCCGGGCCGCTGAGGCGTTCCTCAACCAGCGCCGTCTGGCCGGCCGCGCCGAACGCGCCGTCCAGCAGCATGTGGCGCAGCGCGCCGAGCGCCTGCTCTGTTGTGTCACACACGACCACGCCCTTGCCCGCCGCCAGCCCGTCCGCTTTGACAACCAGCGGCGCGCCAAGCTGCTGCACGTAGGCGGCGGCCTGGTCGTAGCTGTCGAAGGCGGCATAACGCGCCGTCGGGATGTGGTGGCGCAGCATGAAGGCTTTGGCGAAGGCTTTCGACGCCTCAAGCCGGGCGGCGGCCTGCGTGGGGCCGAACACGCGCAGCCCGGCCGCCTGGAACGCATCCACGATGCCCAGCGCCAGCGGCGCCTCAGGGCCGACGACCGTCAGATCAATGGACCTGGCGCGGGCGAAGGCCAGCAGGCCGTGGATGTCGTCGGCCGCCAGCGGCACGCAGGCCGCCGCGCCGGCGATGCCGGCGTTGCCGGGGGCGGCGTAAATGTCCCCGGCCCGCGCCGACCGGCGCAGCGCCCACACGAGCGCGTGTTCGCGCCCGCCGCCGCCGACGACCAGCAGCCGCAGCCCGTTCACGATCCCCAGGCCCCTTCCAGGTGCAGCTTGTCGCGGTTTTCGTCGAACAGCCACTCAGGGATGGTCACGGGGTAGCTGCCGGAGAAACAGGCGGTGCAGTGGCCGCTGGGCCGGTCGTCCAGGCCCGCCTGCACCGCCGCGACCATGCCCGGCAGGCTGAGATAGTCCAGCGAGTCCGCGCCGATCTGGCGGCAGATGGCGGCGGTGTCCAGGCTGTGGGCGATAAGCTGGCGGTAAGTCGCCATGTCAACGCCCATGAAGCAGGGGTGGCGCACCGGCGGCGACGACACGCGCACGTGCACCTCGGCGGCGCCGCCTGCGCGCACAAGCTGCACCAGCGGCCCGGCGGTGTTGCCGCGCACAATCGAGTCGTCAATCAGCACCACGCGCTTGCCGGCCAGGTTCGACGTGAGCGGGTTGAACTTGAGGCGCACGCCGTCGCGCCGCAGTTGGTCGTCCGGTTGGATGAAGGTGCGGCCGATGTAGCGGTTCTTGGTCAGCCCTTCGGTGAACAGCAGGCCCGCCTCCTGGCTGTAGCCGATGGCCGCCGGGATGGCGGAGTCGGGCACGGGGATCACGATGTCGGCGTCAGCGGGGGCCTCGCGGGCGAGCTGGCGGCCCATGCGCTGGCGCACGCTGTGGATCATCTGACCTTCCAGCAGCGAATCGGGGCGGGCGAAGTAGACGTACTCGAAGATGCAGAGGGCGCGGCGCTGCGGCGTGCGCCCGCTGATGGACGTGATACCGCTGTCGTCCAGGCGGACGATCTCGCCGGGTTCGATCTCGCGCACATAGCGCGCACCGATCGTGGCCAGCGCGCACGATTCGGAGGCGACGACCCAGCCGCCGCCTTCAAGCTCGCCCAGGCACAGCGGGCGCAGCCCGTAAGGGTCGCGCACGGCGTAGATGCCGCTGCGCGTGAGGATGGCCAGCGAGTAAGCGCCGTCGGCGGCCTGCATGAAGGCTTTGATGCGCGCCTGCCACAGGTCGAGATTGTCGCCGTCCACGTCCACATAGTCGCCGTTGAGCCACACCTCTGGCGGCGCGGAGAGCATCTGCGTGATCACTTCGCTGTCGGTGGTGGATGAGAGGCCCACGCCGCGCCGCAGCAGCATCTGGCGCAGGCTGAGCGCGTTGGTCAGGTTGCCGTTGTGGGCCACGCCCAGCGGGCCGTGTCCGGTCTCGATCAGATAGGGCGAGACGTTGCGCTCGTGCGACGCGCCGGTGGTCGAATAGCGGTTGTGACCGATGGCCATATGGCCTTTCAGCGGGCGCAGGTTGTCCTCGTTGAACACCTGCGCCACCAGACCCATCGCCTTGTGGATGTAGGCGGCGCGCCCGTCGCAGGTGGCGATGCCGGCGCTTTCCTGGCCCCGGTGCTGCAGCGCGTACAGCCCGAAGAACGCCAGCCGCGCCACATCGCGGCCCGGCGCGTGAATGCCGAACACGCCGCATTCCTCGTGCGGCCTGTCGTC
>CAZDVL010000087.1:7739-10102 GCA_964508745.1 uncultured Anaerolineaceae bacterium
CCTGCTGCTCCCAGGCGGCCAGCGCCGCCGCGATGCGCCGCCCCGCCGGCTGTTCGCCGGGACTGAACGCGGCGCCGGTCAGGCGCTCGTAGGCGGCGATGTAGCGCGCGGCCAGTTCCGCCGCGAAAGCGTCTGACAGGGCGGGCGGCTGGCCCTCGCCCCGGTAGCCCTGCGCGGCGAGCCACAGGCGCAGGTATTCCTTGTCGAAATGTTCCGGCTCGCCCCCCGCGGTGTAGGAGTCGGCGGTCCAGTAGCGGCTGGAATCGGGCGTGTGGATTTCGTCAATCAGCGCCAGTTGACCATCAATCAGGCCGAACTCGTACTTGGTGTCCACCAGAATCAGCCCGGCGCGGCGGGCGGCGGCCTGCCCGCGCGCGAACAGCGCCAGCGCCGCCGCCTCCACCTGCTCCCACAGCGCCGCCTCTACCAGCCCGCGCGCCAGCAGGTCGCCGCGCGTGAGGCGTTCATCGTGCGCGCCGCCGGCGGCTTTGGTCGTGGGCGTGATCAGCGGCTGCGGCAGCGGGTCATTTTTGCGCAGGCCGTCCGGCAGCGCAAGGCCGTAAGGGCGGCGCTCGCCCTGGGCATAGAGCGTCCACAGCGCGGTGGAGGTCACGCCGGTGATGTAGCCGCGCACGACGACTTCAACAGGCAGCGGCGCGGCCTCGCGGGCGACCGTCACGTTGGGGTCGGGCGCGGCGACGAAATGGTTGTCCACGAGGTCGGCGGTCTGGGCGAACCACCAGGCGCTGAGCTGGTTGAGCACCTGCCCCTTGAACGGAATCGCGCCCAGCACGCGGTCGAAGGCGGACACGCGGTCGGTTGTCACCAGCACGCGCAGGCCGCCGCGCCGGTACATCTGGCGCACCTTGCCGGCCACAGCCGGCCCCCAGGCGGGCATCTCGAAATCGCGCAGGGCGGCTGGCGCGGCGCGCAGCAGGTCGTCACGGCTCAGCATGGGCTGCCCCCTTCGGCTGCACCTCAGCGCGGACTGAGGCCGCCATCTGCCGGGCGCGCTGCGGCGCGTCGCCCACGTAGCCGGCGGCGCGCAGCAGCTCGTGGACGTGTTCTACCGGCAGCAGCGCCGTGACGCGCGCGTCAGCGGCCACCAGCGCGGCGAGCGGGTTGGGCTGGCCGCTGCGGACGGCCTCCCAGGCGTCCAGGCTGTGCTGGCGGATGATTTCGTGAAGCTGCTGGCGGTCGCCGCCGGCGCGGACGGCCTGCATGAGCAGGCGCTCGGTGGCGGCGAACAGGCCGTAGGTGTCCAGGTTGCGGTGGATGGCCGCTTCGTCAATGCGCAGCCCGTTGAGGACGCGGCTGGCGCGCAGCAGCAGCTCTTCAGCCGCCAGAAACGCCTCCGGCAGAATCAGGCGGCGGTTGGCGGAGTCGTCCAGCGTGCGCTCCAGCAGGTTGTGCGCGCCGTTGTCCCAGGCGACGCGCGGCAGGGCCGCCAGGTAGCGCGCCAGGCTGTCCATGTTCTCGGCGTTGATCGGGTTGCGTTTGAAGGGCATAGCCGACGAGCCGACCTGCGCCCGGCTGAACGGCTCTGCCCACTCGCCGAACGGCGGCGACTGGAGCAGGCGCAGGTCGAAGGCCAGCCGGTAGAGCGTCTGGGCCATGCCGGCCAGCGCCGCCAGCAGCGCCCATTCCTGGCGGCGGGGGGCGGTCTGCGCGGCGACCGGGTAGGCGTCCAGGCCAAGCGCGCGCATGGCCCGCGCCTCAAGCTCGGCGGGCGTTACGCCGGTTCCGTCGAGCAGCTCGGCATACGACGCGGCGGTGCCGACCGCGCCTTTGAAACCCTTGCCGCGCAGGTCGGCGCGCAGGCGGCGCAGGTCGTGGTAATCGGCCAGCAGGTCCTGCGTGTAGGTGGCGAAGCGGTAGCCGACGGTGGTCAGCTCGGCGGGCTGAAGGTGCGTGAAGGCCATGCACACCCGCTCGGATTCGTCTTCGGCCAGCCCGGCCAGGCGCAGCAGCGCGGCGCGCAGGTGGCCCAGCAGGATGTCGAGCGCGTCGCGCAGGCGCAGCGCGTCGGCGTTGTCCTCAATATCCATGCTGGTCGCGCCCAGGTGGATGATGCCGCCGCCCAGCGGGCACTGTTCGGCGTAAGCGCGCACTTCGGCCATCAGGTCGTGGTGGATGTCGGCCTCGATAGCGTGGGCGCGGGCGATGTCTACGTCGTCGGCGTGGGCGCGCAGGTCGGCCACCTGCGCCGCCGTCACCAGCCCGGCCTGCTGCTGCGCCTCGGCCAGCGCCACCCAGATGCGCCGCCACAGCCGCCGCTTGTGGACCTCTGACCAGAGGTAGCGCATCTCGGCGGAGCCGTAGCGCCAGGTAAAGGCGCTGAGAAATGTGTCGTGCTCGAACAT
>CAZDVL010000088.1:0-9808 GCA_964508745.1 uncultured Anaerolineaceae bacterium
AACTGCTGGTAGTACGGAATCAGCGCGCCCGGCGCGCCCACGTACAGCACCTCGGCGGCGATCGGCGCGTAGGCGGCGTAGAAATGCTGGGTGGATTTCACCACCAGGCAGCGCTTTTGCGCCACGTCAATGCCGAAGCTGGTGAACACCTGCGGGCTGAGCACCTGTGTCCGCACGCTGTTCACGATTATGTCGATGCCCTGGCAGCGCAGCGCTACCGCGTCGCCGCAGAACATCTTCACCGGGGCGGTGCCGAGCTGCGGAAATTCCTGCACCATATTCTCGACCACCCCCACGACCTCGACATCGAGGTCGAGCGGATCGCCGGACATCGGCCCCATCTTCCCGCCGATGCGCAGGCGCAGCCTGGCGCCAGCGCCCGCCTGCTTGGCGATGTCCACCACCACCGGGTCCCAGATCATCGCCACGCCCGCCGCGCTGATGCCGCGCTCCAGCATGGCGCGCAGGGCGAAGGTCGAGTCGCTGGGCGCGCCGCCGCCGGGGTTGTCGGTGATGTCGGCCACCACAACCGGCTTCCCCGACACCGGCAGCCCGGCAACGTAGTCGAACACCTCGTCTAACGGGGCCGGTTTCCGGTCGGTTTCGTGGCGCAGCGCGAAAAACTCGCGCCCAAGCTGCTCCGCCAGCCGCTGCGCCCTGGGCAGGTCGTTGTCCGTCACGACCAGCATCCGGCTGCCCATGTCCGGCACGTCGCCCCAGGGGAAGCCGTGCGCCAGCGACACCGACAGCACGCCGTCGCGCCCCTCCAGCGCCATCATGCTGTCCACGAAGCCGCGCATCGGCTGGGGGGACGTGGCGAACAGGCCGATCATGCGGCAGTCGTACAGCGCCATCACCGGCCTGGTGCGGCCCTCAGCCGCGTCCGCCAGCAGCGCGAACAGTTCCTTCGCCCGCTCCAGCACGTCAACGTGCGGGTATTCCTTGTAGATCACCACCACGTCGGTCTGGTCAATCAGCTTCTGGCTCAGGTGACAGTGCAGGTCAAGCTCGACGCCGATTTTCACGTCCGGCCCCACGATTTCCCGCACGCGCGCGGCCAGGTCGCCCTCACAGTCGTCGTAGCCCTGCGCCACCATCGCCCCGTGCAGGTCGAGCATGACGATCTCCACTGGCAGGGCCGCCGTCAGGTCCGCCAGCAGCTCATCGCGGAGCTGCTCATAGGCTGACTGCACAGTTGGCCCCGCCGGCTCGGCAAAAGCCGCCAGGCTGGAGACAAACTCATAGCCGCGCGCCTGCACGATGGCCCTGATCGTGTTGACGCCCTCGAACCAGCCGTCGAACTGCGGGCCGCCAGCGCCGGCGTCGGCGGCGCGCAGCACCTGGAAATTCGCCAGCGTGGTCGGAAAAGGTGAAAAGGTGTTGGTTTCGGTCGCCAGCCCTGCCCAGAACAGTTTCATCGCTTTTCCCCTCACGCGCCGCCGAAGTGCCAGATTATAGTCGTGAACCGCCGACATGCAAATTTATTTGCAGATTTTTGCAAATCGCATAATATGTTGCTATGATCGGCCGGAATGGCATGTTTGTTCATTTACGCTTCGCTGTTCAGGACTGTCTTTGTAGAAGGGGAGATGTTATGCGCAAAGCTGTTTTCTTCATCATGCTGGTGCTGCTGGCCATGCTGGGCACGATGGTTTCCGCCCAGGGCGCCGGCACGTTGGTGCGGGTGCTGCCCGCAGATATATCCTCGTTCAACACGATCACCCAGGTTGAAGCGGTTGACACGGTCGGGCAGGGCCTCGTCCTCCCCTACCTCTTCAGAAACAATGCAGAGACAGGGCTGCCTGAGCCGAGCCTGACCTCCTGGGAAATTTCCGACGACGGCCTGACCTACACGTTCACCATCGACGCCGGCGCCGTCTGGAGCGACGGCGTGCCGATCACGTCCACCGATGTCGCCTTCACGCTCAACGCCATGTTCAGCGACAATGTCGAGACGTTCCGCACGATCGCCGGGCTTGACTCGCTCAACATCATTGACGACAAGCACTTCGAAATCGTGCTGGCCAACGCCACCTGCGGCCTGTTCAGCCAGATCGGCGTCGGCATCATGCCCGCGCACAAATTCGCCGCCGACTACAGCGACTTCATGACGGCCGACTTCAACACCAACCCCGACATCAGCGGCGGCCCGTACATCCTGACCGAACGCTCGGTGGACGAATTCCTGCGCTTTGAGGCCAACGACACCTACTTCCAGGGCCGGCCCCAGATTGACCAGCTTCTGCTGCAGGTCATCGTTGACCCGCAGGTGGCCATCCAGGCCGTGCAGAGCGGCGAGGCCGACTACATTGACGGCCTGAACAGCGAAACCGTCGCGCCGTTCATGGACAACCCCGCCTTCAACGTGCACCCGGTCGAGCTGAACGGCTGGACCGTCATCCTGTTCAACCACGCCGACCCAGCGCAGCCGATGCCGGCGCGCGACGAGGCGGGCAACCTGGTCGAACAGCCGCCGCACCCCATCCTGGGCGACGCGCGCGTGCGGCAGGCCCTGGTCATGGGCTGGGACCATGAAGACGGCGTCTTCCTGGCCGGCGAAGGCACCCGCCGCCTGGTCGGCCCGGTCGCGCCGATCCTGGCCGACGCCTACAACAACAACCTGGAACTCTACCCCTACGACCCCGAAGCGGCCGCCGCGCTGCTCGACGAAGCCGGCTGGGTCCTGAACGGGACCGTGCGCGAAAAAGACGGCGTGCCGATGGCGATCGAGCTGCTGTACCTGGTGGCGTCCAAGGACGTTGCCGCCATCATCTCCGACTACTGGACCAGCCTGGGCGTGGATGTCACCCTGACGACCGGCGAACAGGGCGTGGTGATCGGTGAGATGGTGGCCCCGCAGACGTTCGACGCCTTCATCATCGGCGCGACCTGGAGCGAACCCTCGCCAGACGTGCTGCTGAACTTCCTGTGGAACAGCGCCAACGACTTCGGCACCAACTTCAGCTCGTTCGTCAACGAGGAGTTCGACGGCCTGCTGGCGGACCTGACGACGGCGGCCTGCGACGCGGCGTCGCGCCAGCCCGCTTACTACCGCCTGCAGGAGATCATCCACGAAGGCGCCGACTCTGACTTCATCAGCACGCGGGTGAGCTACATCGTGACCAGCGCCCGCATCGGCAACACCGACTTCACGGCCTGGGGCGGCATCCCCGTCCAGGAATGGACCATCGCCGAATAAGCACCTCGGCAGCCACCTCAGCCAGCGTATAACTGCGACGGGGATACACCGTGTGGTGTATCCCCGTTTCATCTGGAAAACATGGATGCACGCACCAGGAAAGGCGCTATGAAAGAGCTTGCGGGTTTCGAACAGTTCGTCAGCGAAACAATGGAGCAGTGGCACGTCCCCGGCATGGCCGTCGCGGTCGTCAGGGACGGCGCGCTGGTGTACGCTGAGGGCTTTGGCTACCGCGACGTTGAAAACCAGCTTCCGGTCACGCCGGAGACGGTCTTTGCCATCGGGTCGTCGAGCAAGGCGTTTACCGCCACCAGCGCCGGCATCATGGTGGACGATAAAAAGCTGGACTGGCACACGCCGATCCGCAAATGGCTGCCGACCTTCGAGCTGCAGGACAAGTTCGCCACCGAGCGCATGAACCTGGCCGACCTGCTCTGCCACCGCTCCGGCCTGCCGCGCCACGACCTGCTGTGGTACAACACCAGCGCCACCCGCCAAGAGCTGATTGACCGCCTGAAATATCTGGAGCCAACCAGCGACTTCCGCACCCTGCTTCAGTACCAGAACCTCATGTTCATGACCGCCGGCTACCTCGCCGGGCAGGCCAACGACAGCACCTGGGAGGCGCTGGTCGAGGAACGCATCTTCAGGCCGCTGGAGATGGCCCGCAGCAACCTGTCGGTCACAAAGACGCAGGCGGGCGACAACTACGCCCTGCCTTATGAGCTGGCCGACCTTAAATCTGACGAGCGCAAACTGGTCCCGTTCCGCAACATTGACACGGTCGGCCCGGCGGGGTCCATCAATTCCAGCGCGCTCGACATGGCCAACTGGGCGATCATGAACCTGAGCGGCGGCAAATTCAAGGATCAGCAGGTCGTCAGCGAGGCCACCCTGGCCGAAATTCACTCCGCGCAGATGCCGCTGATCCCGGCGGCGATGATGTTCCCGCCGTTTGAAAAACACCCCGCAGTGGGCCAGGCCAGCTACGGTTTCGGCTGGTTTATCCAGCAGTATCGCGGCCAGCGCTGGATCCATCACGGCGGCGCGATTGACGGCTTCATCGCCTTTGTGTCGCTGCTGCCGCAGTCCAACATCGGCGTGGTTGTGCTGTCCAACCTGGGCGGGCGCATGGTGGCCCCCATCGTCGCCTGCCGCGCGCACGACCTGCTGCTGGGGCTGGAGCCGCTGGACTGGAACACGCCCTGGCGCGAACTCTACGACAAGACCATCGCCGAGGTTGACCAGGCCAACCAGAAGCTGGCCGACGCCCGCGTGCCCGACACCCAGCCGTCGCACGCGCTGGCGGACTATGCCGGCGAGTACACGCACCCCGGCTACGGCAGCCTGACCGTTAAGCACAACGACGGCCAACTGGTCGCTGTCTACAACGAGCGCGACTTCCCGCTGGAACACTATCACTACGACATGTTCCTGATCACATCGGACGAGATGCCTGTGCGCCTGCTGGCGACCTTCGCCCTGGGGCCAGACGGCGCGGTGAACACGGCCTTCGTCCCGCTTCAACCGGGGGTGAAGGCCATCGAGTTCACGCGCAAGCCGGCGCCTGAAGCTGAGGGCGAACCTGACCAGGCGTAAAACGCATGGATGGCGTGATTATTCGTGAACTTCAGGCGATGCCAGAGCTGTACGCGCTGGTGGAAATGCAGCAGGCCATCTGGGGGATGTCGCCCGCCGAGGCGACCTCGCCCTACCTGATGAACGCTGCCATCCACAACGGCGGCGTGGTCCTCGGCGCGGAACACGGCGGGCAGTTGGTCGGCTTCTGTTTTGGCTTTGCCGCCCGGCGCGGCGCTGAGTGGCTGCTCTGGTCGCACATGGCCGGCGTGCTGCCCGCCTTCCACGAGCACGGCATCGGCCTGAAGCTGAAGCTGGCGCAGCGGCTGTGGGCGCTTGAGCACGGCTACCCGGCCATCGGCTGGACGATTGACCCGCTGCAGCGCGGCAACGCCAACTTCAACTTCCGCCGCCTGGGCGTCACGGCCAGCGTCTACTACGTCAACCACTATGGCGAGATGACCGACGCCATCAACGCCGGCCTGGCCAGCGACCGGTTAGAGGTGCGCTGGACGCTCATGGACGAGCGGGTCGCCGCCTGCGCGGCGGGCCACCCCCCGGCAGAGACGGCCCTGCCCGGCGAAACGGCGGCCCTGCTGCTGAGCGCCGGCGCGGGCCAGGCGCTGCTGCTGGCGCCAGAGACCGCGTTTGAGCGCCCCGTCTGCTTCGTCGAGATCCCCTACCAGGTCAACGCGCTGAAGCACGACGACCTGGAGCTGGCTCGGCGCTGGCAGCTCGCGCTGCGCTGGGCCATGCAGGAGGCGCTGCGCCGGGGATATGCGATTGTTGATTTTGTCAGCCAGGAACAGCGCGGCTGGTACGTCCTGCAGCGCCCATAGCCCGCCGCTCACCAGACCTGAACACAGGAGAACCGCCTTGAAACCGATTACCGTCAAAGACATTCGGCTGCACGTGGTCTCGCTGCCTTACGTCGAGCCGCTGCGCACCAGCTTCGGCGTCGAGCCAGATAAATCCGCCGTGCTGGTGGAGCTTGAAACCACCGCCGGCGTGATCGGCTGGGGGGAAGGCGCGACCGAAATTCGCCCCGGCTACGGCTACGAGACGATCAACACCGGCCTGCACATCACCGAAGAATTTCTAATTCCGTGCCTGGCCGGCAAAACCATCGAGCAAGCCACCGACGTGCCAGCGCTTTTAAGCTCGGTGCGCGGCAACAACTTCTCCAAAGCCGGCGTCGAGGCGGCCGTCTGGGACGCGCTGGCCCGAACGAACGACCTGCGCCTGGCGGACTACTTCGCCAGCTTCCTGCCCGCCGGCCACCAGTCGCGCAACCGGGCTGTCGTCGGCGTGAGCATCGGCATCCAGCCGTCGGTCGAGGACACACTGGCGATCATTCGCAAGCGCCTCGGCCAGGGCTACGGGCGCATCAAGCTGAAGATCAAGCGCGGCTGGGATGTCGAGCTGGCGCGGGGCGTGCGCGCCGCCCTGCCAGACATCTCCCTGATGCTGGACGCCAACAGCGACTACACGCTGGCCGACGCCGACCACCTGGCGCAGTTGGACGCCTTCAACCTGCTGATGATCGAGCAGCCGCTGGCCTATTACGACATCTACGAGCACGGCCTGCTGCAAAAACGGCTGCAAACGCGCATCTGCCTGGACGAAAGCGTCAAGTCCGCCAACGACCTGCGGCTGGCGCTCCAGGTTGGCGCCACGCGCATCCTCAACCTCAAACCGGCGCGCGTCGGCGGCTTCACCGAAAGCCTGAAGATTTACGAGGTCTGCGTCGAACACAACCTGCCGCTGTGGATCGGCGGGATGCTGGAAACCGGCGTGGGGCGGGCGGCCAACATCGCGCTGGCGTCGCTGCCCGGCGTCACGCTGCCCTGCGACATCTCCGCCACCGACCGCTACTTCAACCCCGATATTGCCGAGCCGGCGTTCACCCTCGGCCCGGACAGCACGCTGCCCGTTCCAGATGGTTATGGCACCGGCGTCGAGGTTGTGCCGGAACGCCTGGAAGCGGCCGCCGCGCGCTGGCGCGCCAACTACCCCTACAAGCACTGATCGAGGAGCAGCAGAATGAGCCAGACGAAATTTGACCAGGTGGCTGAAGCCGTCAAAGCCGCCATGCAGGAACACCTTATCCCTGGCGTCGCGCTGGGCGTGGCCGACGGCGACCAGCTTTACACCGCCGGCCTGGGCGTGACCAGCGTGGACAACCCGCTGGACGTGACCGACGAAACCCTGTTCCAGATCGGCTCCGTCAGCAAGACCTTCACGGCCACCGCCATCATGCGGCTGGTTGAGATAGGCAAGCTGGAGCTGGACGCGCCGGTGCGCCGCTACATCCCCGACTTCAAAGTGGCCGACGAAGCGGTGTCGGCGCTGGTGACGGTGCAGCACCTGGTGACGCACAGCGCCGGTTGGGAAGGTGACGTGTTCACCGACACCGGCACGAACGACGACGCGCTGAAAATCTATGTGCAGCAGATGGCCAGCCTGGAGCAGCTCGCCCCGCCCGACACGCTCTACTCGTACAACAACGCCGCCTTCGCGGTCGCCGGCCTGCTGATCGAGAGGGCGACCGGGAAAACGTTCGAGGAAGCGCTGCAGGAGCTGATCTTTCAGCCGCTGGGCCTGGAACGGACCTTTTACTTCGCGCGCGACCTGATAACCTACCGTTTTTCGGTGGGCCACGCCACCGTTGAGGAAAAAGTGCGGGTGCAGCGCCCCTGGCCGCTGCCGCGCGCCTCCAACCCCGCCGGCGGCATCGCCTGCCATGTCAAGGACCTGCTGACTTACGCGCGCTTCCACATGGGCGACGGCGCCGCCGCCAACGGCGCGCGCCTGCTGTCGGCTGAGAGCATGAAGCTGATGCAGACGCCCCAGTTCCAGGCGGACCGGGACGAGGGGCATGTCGGCCTGAGCTGGATGATCCGCCGCATTGGCGCGCTGACCGTCATCCAGCACGGCGGCGCGACGATCGGGCAGGTCTGCACGCTGCTGATCGCGCCGGCGCAGCGGTTCGCGCTGGCCATCCTGACCAACAACGATCACGGCGGGCTGGTGGTGGCGGCGGGCGTCAAGGCCGCGCTGAAGGCCTTCCTCGACACCGAAGAGACGCTGCCAACGCCCATCGAGGCCGCGCCGGAACAGCTCGCGCGGTACGCCGGGAAGTATATACGGCCATCGCTGGCGCTGACGGCGGCTGTGCAGGGCGACGGCCTGGTGATTCAGATCGAGCAGACGATCAACCTGGCCGAGGAAGAAACGCCGCTGCCGCCGCCCATCGAAATGCGCCTGTGCGGCGAACACCGGTTTATCGTCACCGACGGCATCTACAAGGATATGCAGGTCGAGTTCATCCCCTACGAGGGCGGCATCGGCTGGGTGCGGATGGGCGGCAGGCTTAACCGGCGCGTCGCGGACGCCTAGCGCCGGGCCGATCTCATCAGGCCAGGGGCGGGTGATCGGCGTCGGGCGGGCCGCTGACTGCGTAGAGCAGCACCCCCAGCGAGGCGACCAGAAACCCGCCCACCAGGCCCGCCGCCTGCCAGGGGCCGAAGTAGATGTCGCTGGTGGCCGTGCGCAGGTTCGAGCCAAAGCCGAGGATATCGGCCATGGCCGCGAAGCCGGCCAGCAGCAGCCCGGTCATGGACAGACGCAGACCGATCTGCTGCGCCAGCGTGGCAGGCCGGCGCGGGTAGAAAATATACTTGACGTAGATGAACGCGCCGCCGATCAGCAGCGTGAACCCGGCCAGAATCAGCGCGAGCTGCACAATGCCGATGCCCGCCGTGGGCGGCAGGCCGGTCACGCCGGGGAACAGGCCCATAAAGGCCAGCACCGCGCCCAGCGCCCCCAGCACGATGCCAATCTGCGCGACGCGCCCTTCCATAACGGCGCGCTTACCGGGCGGGGAGCGCCTGGCGCAGCTTGCGCAGCATGTTGCCGCCCAGCACCGCCGCCGCGTCGGCTTCGCTGAAGCCGCGCGCGCGCAGCGCCGGCCCCAGGCTCCACAGGTCAGCCACCGTCTCAATTCCCTCCGGGATGCTGTCCACGCCGAAGCCGCCGTCAAAGTCGCTGCCCAGGCCCACGTGCGCCGCGCTGCCCGTCACCTGGCAGACGTGGTCCACGATGTCGAGGATCACGGTCAGCGGCAGGCGCGGGTCGCCGCGCTGGTAGCGGCCGTCGAGGAAGGCGTTGTACAGCACCACGCCCATCACGCCGTCGCGCTCAGCCAGCCGCCGGATCATGTCGTCGGAGAGGTGGCGGTCGGTGTCGCAGAATTTGCGCGGGTTGCTGTGGCTGGCGATGATCGCGTCGCCCCCGTACAGGTCGAGCGCCTCGTAGAAGGCTTCCTCGCTGCTGTGCGAAAGGTCAAGCGCGACGTTAAAGCTGGCCATCACCTCCAGCAGGTCGCGCCCCAGGCCGGTGAGCGGGCCGGGCGCGCGGGTGCCGCCGCTGTAGCGCGTGCCGGTCCACGCCAGGCCGACGGCGCGCACGCCGCGTTCGTACCATTCCTCGAACTGCTGCGGCTCGCTGATCGGGTCCGCGCCCTCCATCAGCAGCAGCAGGCCCTGAACGTGATCCTCAAAATTCGCGCCGTCGCCCCAGGTCGCCAGCACCGCGTCAAGCTCCGCCTGCGTGCGCACCAGCCGCACGCGCGCACTGTCGTCGGCCAGCCGCTGGTAAAAGTCCATCTGGCGCAGCGCCTGCGCATACGCTTCGCGGGCGTCGCGGTAGGTCAGCGTGTCCCAGGCCCCCATCTTAGAGGCCTCCGGCGCGACGAACAGCGTCCCGCAGGCCAGCGCCACGCGCCCCAACAGCGCGTCGGGCAGGCCCAGCGTGGCGCGGCCGGCCCGCGCCAGGGTGTCGGTGTCCCGTTCGAGGCGCTGCGTCTCGCGGGCGCTGCGGGTGTAGTCGCGGTTGAATGTCAGCGCGTTGTAGGCAATATCCTGGTGAGCGTCAACGACAATCATGGGGGCTTCCCATCGGAGGTCAGGAAGAAACGCTACGATTGTAAGCCCGACGGGGGAAAAATCCAATACGCGGGCGGCCAGCGTG
>CAZDVL010000089.1:0-9704 GCA_964508745.1 uncultured Anaerolineaceae bacterium
GCCTGTTCGCGGCGCCGGGTGTGGCGCGGCAGCAGGTCGGTGAGGCGCGCCAGCGTTTTTAAGTCGTCAGTCATCAGTTATGAGCTTTCGGTCATCAGCCGTCAGCTTTCAGCGAAAGACAGAAACCAACCTCACGCCTGAATTCCCTACCAAAACCCCTCCCCTAAATCCCCTCCCCGCTGGCGCAGGGAGGGGACATGACGTAGCGCGCGTAGTCCGCCTTGTTGCCAACCCCTCAGCGCTGGCGCAGGGAGGGGACATGACGTAGCGCGCGTAGTCCGCCTTGTTGCCAACCCCTCAGCGCTGGCGCAGGGAGGGGACTTTTAACGCGCGTCCTTGTTTTGCTCCCTTCCCCTGCGTGAGTGACCGAAGGAAATCCCTGTGGGACGGGGGAAGGGCCGTGGGATGGGCGCTACAGCCGCGCCAGCGCCTGCTGGAAGTCGGCCAGCAGGTCGTCCACGTCCTCCAGGCCCGCCGAGATGCGCACCATCCCCGGCGTGACGCCCGCGCGGCGCAGCTCGTCGCCGCTGATGCGCGTGTGGCTGGTCAGCACCGGGATGCTCACCAGCGTCTCGACGCTGCCCAGGCTGGTGGCGTTGAACGCCAGCTCCAGCGCGTCGCAGAAGCGGCTGGCGGCGTCCAGGTCGGCGAGTTCAACCGCCAGCATGCCGCCGAAGCCGCGCATCTGCCGCTGCGCCAGCGCGTGCGCCGGCGCTGACGGCAGGCCGGGATAGTGCACGCGGCGCACCTGCGGCTCTGCGGCGAAGAACTCGGCCAGCGTCTGCGCCGTCTGGTTGTGGGCCGCCATGCGCACGGCCAGCGTTTTCAGGCTGCGGTCGAGCAGCGCGGCCTCCGCCGGGTTGCTGCACCCGCCGAAAACCGTCATCGCCTGGTAAACCGGCTCGACCAGCGCCGCCGGCCCCAGCACCGCGCCGGCCATCAGGTCGCTGTGGCCGGCCAGGTACTTGGTCGCGCTGTGCAGGGTTAAATCCACGCCCAGCGGCAGCGGGTTCTGGTTGATAGGCGAGGCGAAGGTGTTGTCCACCACCGTGAGCGCGCCGACGCGCCGCGCCGCCGCCACCACCGCGCCGATGTCGAGGCAGTCGCAGGTGGGGTTGATGGGCGTCTCGAAGTAGACCAGCTTCACCGTCGGCGCGTACTGCTCCAGGTCATAGAGTTCGTCGGCGTCCAGGAAATGCACATCAATGCCCATGCCGGGCGCGAAGTCGCGCAGGAAGCGGTAAGCTGCGCCGTACAGCCGCGACGAGGCGGCCACTGCGTCGCCGGCGCGCAGCAGCGCCAGCAGCGTTGTCGTGATGGCGGCCATGCCGCTGGCAAAGAGCACGCCGTCCTCGGCCTGTTCCAGCCGCGCCAGCTTCTCCTCGACGTTGCGAATCGTCGGGTTGCCGTGCCGGGTGTAGATGGCCAGGTCGCGGTCGCGGCCGAAGCCGGCATAGTCAGCGCTGCGCTCGACCGCGAATGTGGTGGAGTTGTAGATGGGGTAATTGGCGCTGTGGAAGCTGGTGTCGCGCCTGCCGTGAATGGCCTGGGTTGCTGCCCGCCGCCGCATAGCCTCTCCTTGAACGCAGCTCTCAATCGTCAGGTGTCAGCGCCGCCGCCCGCAGCGCGCTCTCATTCGCCCGGCTGGGGGGCCGCGACGCGCTGGCGCAGGCTTTCAAGCGCGGGGGCGCTGGCCAGCACCAGCAGCGTGTCGTTCGGCCCGATCGTCGTGCTGCCGGCCGGAACCAGAAACTGGCTGTCGCGTTCGATCAGCACGATCAGGTTTTCCGCCGGCAGGTGCAGGTCCATGATGCGCTGGCCCACAACCTGCGAGTCCGGCGGCACGGCCACTTCGGCCAGGCTGCTGTTGACGGCGCTGGTTGGCTCGAACTCCAGCGGCGAGCGCGGGCGCTGGCGCGCCGTCTCCACCAGGCCGAGGCGGCGCGCCAGCGGCACGATCAGCGGCCCCTGGATCACCACCGACGACAGCGTGATGAAGAAGACCAGGTTGAAGAACAGCCCGGCGCGCGGCACGCCGGCCAGCAGCGGGAAAGTCGCCAGGATGATGGGGGCCGCGCCGCGCAGCCCCACCCAGGCCACCATGACCCGTTCGCGCAGGCTGAGGTCGCTCAACAGCAGCGCCAGCATGACGCTGATCGGGCGCGCCACCAGCAGCAGAAAGGCGGCCAGCAGCAGCCCGACGCCGGCCACCGCCATCAGCTCAGCGGGCCGGACCAGCAGGCCGAGCGTGACGAACATAATCACCTGCGCCAGCCAGCCCAGGCCGTCGTGGAAGCGCATGAGGCTGCGCCGGTGGATAAACTCGGCCTGGCCCATCAGCAGGCCGGCGATGTACACCGCCAGGAAGCCGTTGCCGCCCAGGACCGCCGTCAGCCCGTAGGTGAACAGCATCAGCGCCAGCGCCAGCACCGGGTACAGGCCCTCATAGCCCAGCCGCGCCCGGTTGATCGCCCACACCATCGCCCGGCCCAGCAGCAGGCCGGCGACAGCGCCCAGGCCCATCTGCTGCACGAGAAACAGCCCCATCTCCAGCGGGGCCATGTCCGGGTTTTGCATCAGGCTGATCACGCTCACGGTCAGGAACACGGCCATCGGGTCGTTGCTGCCGGACTCCATCTCCAACAGCGCCCCCAGCCGCCCCTTCAGGTTGACGCTGTTGGAGCGCAGCGTCGCGAACACAGCCGCGGCGTCCGTCGAGGAAACGATCGCGCCCAGCAGCAGCCCTTCGAGCAGCGTGAAATCGAACACGAGGTAGGTGAACAGGCCCACCAGCGCGGCGGTCAGCACCACGCCCAGCGTGGACAGCGACAGGGCCGACAGCGCCACCGGTTTCACGCTGTCCCAGTCGGTGTGCAGGCCGCCGGTGAACAGGATCAGCGCCAGCGCCAGCACGCCCAGAAACTGCGCCACCCAGGGGTCGTTCAGCGAGCCGATGCCCACCGGAAGCTCTGAAACGACGATGCCGATGCCGATAAACAGCACGAACACGGGCACGTTCAGCAGCGCCGACGCCTTGCTGGCGATGACGCTCAGCAGCACCAGGGTCGCGGCTGTCAGCAGAACCATTTCAATAGACATCAGGGACTCAGCGTTCTGGTGTGGTGTATACCCATCGCAGTTTCCTTTCCTGTACCACAGATTGAGACACTCAGCGGGCTAACGGCTGTGGCGCAGCAGCCAACTGTACAGGCGCGGGTTGGCGTAGGCCTGTGTCCACGAGTCGTGGCCGACGCCGGTGTACATGGTGAGGCGGGCCGTCCCGCCGGCGTCCTTGACCGCCTGCACCATGCGCTTCGATTCGCGCGGGTGCACGAGGGTGTCCTGGCTGCCGTGAAAGGCCCACACGGGCACGTCTTTGAGCCGCGCGGCCGTCCAGGGGATGCCGCCGCCGCACACCGGCGCGATGGCGGCGAAGCGCTGCGGGCAGTGCGCCGCCAGCAGCCATGTGCCGAAGCCGCCCATGCTCAGGCCGGTGAGGTAGACGCGCCGGGCGTCCACGTTGAGCGTTTCCTGCGCGTGGTCCAGCAGCGCCTCCAGCGCGTCAAGCTGTTCGTGCCAGAACGAATCGGGCGGGCACTGGGGCATCACGGCCACGAACGGGAACTCGTCCCCGGCGGCGATGCGGCGCGCCAGGCCGTGCACCGGCACAAGCGCCAGGTCGGTGCCGCGCTCGCCCATGCCGTGCAGGAACAGCACCAGCGGCCAGGGCTTGCGCCGTTCATAGCCCGGCGGGCGGTAGAGCAGGTACGGCAGGCCGACCTGCCGCGTGACGGTGGCGCTGAAAGCGGTTTTTTCCGGGTTGGGCATCAGGTTTCTCTCATCCATAGTAGCGGCCCGCGCGCTCGCGCGGGGCGTTGCTCAAAACAGCGCCGACGATGCGCGCGTGGACGCGCTCCAGCGCTTCGCGGGCGCGGGCGGCGTGTTCGCGCCGCGTGTGGCCGGCGCGCACCACCAGCAGCACGCCGTCCAGCCGCGAGCCGAGCAGGGCGGCGTCGGTGGCGGCCAGCACCGGCGGGCTGTCGAACAGCACGTAATGCGCGCGCGCCTTCAGCAGCCCGATGATGTCGATCATGCGCTGGCTGCCGAGCACGTCGGCGGGGGTGGGCGGCAGCTCGCCGGCGGGCAGCAGCAGCAGGTTGTCCACGCCCGTGCTGACCAGCGGCGGCTGTGCCAGCGCGCTGTCGTCAAGCATCATGGTCGTCAGGCCGCGCGCGTTGTCCACGCCCCACAGCGTGTGCTGCGACGGGCGGCGCAGGTCGCTGTCCACCAGGATAGTCTTGTGGCCGCTTTGGGCGAAGGTCACGGCCAGGTTGGCCAGCACCAGGCTCTTGCCCTCGCTTTCGGCGGGTGAAGTAACCACCAGCGTGCTGATGGGGTTCTCAACGCTGCTGAACATCAGGTTGGTGCGCAGCGTGCGGTAGGCTTCGGCGGCCGCCGAGCGCGGCTCGGCCAGCGTGATCAGGTCGGTGGTAGGCATTTGCTCACCTGCTTTCGATGTCGGGCAGCGCGGCCAGCACGGGCAGGTCCAGGCCGCGCTCCACGTCGTCGCGGCTGCGGACGACGCTGCTTTCCAGGTATTCCAGCACAAAGATGATGATCCCGCCCAGCAGCACGCCCAGCAGCGCCCCGGCGGCGGCGTTGATCAGCACGCGCGGGCGCAGCAGGCTGTAGCGCGCCACGTCCTGCAGGCGCGCGTCAATGCGGTCCTCGCGGCGCGCCTTCTGGTTTTCTTCGTTGCGGTACTGGATCAGCAGGTTGCCCCACTCGCGCGCGACATCGTTGGCCAGGTCGCCGTCGGGCAGGTCCACGTCAATCTGAATCGAGAGGCTGTTGGGGTCCGGCACGATCGTCACCGCGCCTTTCAGCTCGCTGGCCTGCATGTCCAGGCTGAGGTTGTCGATCACCTTCTGCGCCACAAATTCGCTGTCGAGGTAGGCGACATGGTTGCCCAGCAGCGTCTTGCTGGCCTCCGTCAGGCCCAGGTCGGCGCGGGCCGGCTGCATCAGCACGCGCTGCGTGGCGCGGTAAACCGGCTGCATCCGCGTGCTGAGCACGTAGGCGCTGATGGCGGCCAGCGCGGCCAGCAGCAGCACGATCCAGCCCCGGTGCAGCAGCACGCGCCCGTAATCAATCAGGCTCATTTTCCCACGGCTCCTTTGCGCGGCCTGCACGGCGCGCGCGGCGCTATTGTACCGTATCAGCGCATGTTTGGTAGGGACGCGCTTCAGCCGCTGTCGAACGCGAGCGTGACGACCTGCAGGGCGCTGGCGTCGAAGCGGCCGGCGATCTGCGCCAGCGTCGCGCCGGTTTCGGGGTGCACATAGTCCGGCGCGAGGTCCGCCAGCGGGATCGCCAGGTGCGCGAAGCGCAGGATATCGGGGTCGGGCACGCGCCAGGGGCGGCTGCCGTAGGTCAGCGCCGCTGTGCCCCACAGCGCGATGTCCAGGTCAATCGTGCGCGGCGCGTTCTTGTTGCGCGGGTCGCGCACGCGGCCCAGCGCGCGCTCGATGTCCGCCAGCACCGTCTGTTTGAACGCCGCCGGGTCCAGCGCCGTCGCGACCCGGACCGCCATGTTGTAGAAGTCCGGCTGGTCAGCGAAGCCCTGCGGCGGCGTGCGGTACACCGGCGAGCGCGCCAGCAGCGCGCAGCGTTCCGCCAGCAGGCGCAGCGCCGCCGGCAGGTTCACGTCCGGCGCGATGTTCGACCCCAGCGCGATGAAGGCGACTGTCGGCGGCGGCTCAGGCATAGTCGGCGGGCGTGCGCTCGATCACGACGCCGACGCTGTCGGAGAAGCGCAGCGCGCCCGGCTTGTGCACGCGCACCTGGGCGTAGGGCGCGCCGTGTTCCTGCACGACGATGCGCGCGATCTCGGCGGCCAGCTTCTCCACCAGGAAGTATTCCGACGCCTCGACGTGCGCGATGATGGCTTTGGCGACCGTGCGGTAGTTGAAGGCGTCGTCGGGGCTGTCGGTCTGCCCGGCGCGGCGCGTGTCGGCGCCGATGCGCAGGCTGATGACGACATCCTGGCGCGCGCCGCGCTCGTGCGGGCTGAAGCCGATCACGCAGCGCAGGCGCAGGTTGTCAATTTCGATGATGTCCATAGGCCAGTTTCGCTTCTTTATGCGGGTTTAGGACGGATTATAGTAAGACTTCAGCTTATTGACATATCTCATTATCAGCATATCTTGGATCCTGGCCCCTGCCGCCGCCGCCGCCCGTGTGCGAGGGCGCTTGCGGCGGCGCCAGCCTACGGGGAGAGAGGGTGAAAATTGATGGGTGCAGCACATACAGATGGGTTTAACCACCACGACGGCGCGCATCACCACCACGACGCCGACCTGGTGGAGTCTGACGACGGCATGGCGTTCAGGCTGCAATCGCCAGAGCTGCTGGAAACGTTCGAGCTGAACCTGCCGCCGGTTGACCTGGCGCGCATCGAGGCGGCCACCCGCAGCGTGCTGAAGGCAGTGGGCGAGGACCCGGAGCGCGAGGGCCTGCTGCGCACGCCGGGCCGCGTCGCCCGCGCCTACGACGAGCTGCTCAGCGGCTACCGCGTTGACCCGGTCAAGCTGATCAACGGCGCGGTGTTCCACGTTGAGTACAACGACATGGTGATCGTGCGCGACATCGAGTTTTACAGCCTGTGCGAACACCACATGCTGCCGTTCATCGGGCGGGCGCACGTGGCCTACATCTCCAACGGCAAGGTGATCGGCCTGTCGAAAATCCCGCGCATCGTGGACATGTTCGCGCGGCGGCTGCAGGTGCAGGAACACATGACGCACCAGATCGCCCAGTTCATTGACGAGGTGCTTCAGCCGAGCGGCGTGGCGGTGGTGATGGACGGCATGCACATGTGCGCCATGATGCGCGGCGTCAAGAAGTCGCAGGCCATTATGACCACCAGCGCCATGCTGGGGGCCTTCCGCGACGACGAAAAGACGCGCGCCGAGTTCATGAACCACCTCAACCGGGGCGGCTCTGGCGTCGGCCTCGGCATCTGAGCGCCGCCCTGACCTGACCCCCGCGCAGCGGCCCGCCAGCTTCCCGGCGGGCCGCTTTTGATTCTTTGTGCCCGCGCCGCCGGTTCGGCGTTATGCTGTGGACGTTGACTGTTGATCGCGCGAGGTGCTGTAACCGTGACCGAGTCCCCCCGCCGTTTCCCCTGGCGCGACCTGCTGCTGGTGCTGCTGGCCGCCGCCGCCGCGCGCGCGCTGGTGCTGGCCAGCGGCGCGGTGTCGTTCCACAGCGACGAGGCCATCGTCGGGCTGATGGCGCGCCACATCAGCCAGGGGGCGCGCCCGGTCTTTTTCTACGGCCAGGCGTATATGGGCACGCTGGACTCGTGGCTGGTGGCGGCGGGGTTCAGCGCGCTGGGCGAAGCGGTGCTGACGATCCGCCTGGTGCAGAGCGCGCTCTACCTGCTCACGACGCTGACGGCCTACCTGCTGGCCTGGCGGCTGACGCAGCGGCGCGCTGCCGCGCTGATGGCCGGGCTGGCGTTCGCGCTGCCGCCGGCGCTGGTGACGGTCTACACGAGCGCGTCGCTGGGCGGCTATGGCGAGGTGCTGCTGCTGGGCAACCTGACGCTGCTGCTGGCGCTGCCGCCGCGCGCGGCCACCGGCGGGCGGCGGCGGGCGCTGCGCGGGCTGCTGCTGGGGCTGTGCGCCGGGCTGGGCTGGTGGGTTAACGGCCTGATGGTCGTCTACCTGCTGCCGGCGGCGGCGGTGACGGCGGCGGGCCTGCTGCGCGGGCGCACGCGCGGCGCGTTCTCTGGCGCGGCGCTGGCCGCCGCCGGCTTTGTGATCGGCAGCGCGCCCTGGTGGGCCTACGACTTCGCCCACGACCACGCCGCGCTGCGGCTGTACCTGGGCGCGGTGCAGTCCGCCGAGTACGCCGGGCAGGCGGTGTCGGGCGCGGAACGGCTGGCGGGGCTGGCGCTGTTCGGCCTGCCCGCCGCGACCGGCCTGCGCTTTCCCTGGGCGACGGACTATTTCGCGCCGCTGTGGGGGCTGGTTGTGCTGGCGCTGCTGGCGCTGGGCTGCTGGCGGCTGCTGCGCACCCCGCTGATCGCGCCCGTTGGGCGCGCGCTGGTCGGCGGCGTGCTGCTGACGATGGGCGCGGCGTTCACGCTGTCCAGCTTCGGGGCAGACCCAACCGGGCGCTTTTTCCTGCCGCTGCTGCTGCCGCTGGCCGTCGGGCTGGGCGTGCTGGTCACTGAAATCCTCGACGGCGGCCCTGGCCGGGCGCGGCGCGGGCTGGCGGCGGGGCTGGCGGCGCTGGTGCTGGGCTACTGGGCAGCGGGGACGCTCAGCGCGGTGACACAGCCGCCGGGCCTGACGACGCAGTTCACCGCCGAATCGCACATCGCCAACGACCACGACGCGGCGCTGATCGCCTTTCTGGACGCGCACGACCTCGCGCGCGGCTACACGCACTACTGGGTCGCCTACCGGCTGGCGTTCCTCAGCGGCGAGCGTTTGCAGTACAGCCCGGCGCTGCCCTACCGCGCCGACCTGCGCTACAACCCGCTGGACGACCGCTACCCGCCCTACACAGCGGCGGCTGTGCAGGCGGCGCGCGCGGCCTACATCACCAGCGGCCTGCCGGCGCTCGACGCGGCGCTGGCGGCGCATTTCGCCGGCCAGGGCGTGACGTTCCAGCGCGCGCGCGTCGGCCCGTACACCGTGTATTACGACTTCGCCCCGTTCACGCCGCGCCCGCCGCGAAGCTGGCCGCCCGCCGGGGGCGGCTGAAGGCGCGGCAAACAAAAACGCCGCCCGCCCGTGACGTTCACAGGCGGGCGGCGCCAATGCCCGCTCAGGCCGGCCAGCGCCTTAGGCGATGGTCACGTCCTTGCACAGGTAGACATCCTGGATGGCGTTGAGCAGGGCCACGCCGTCGGCCATCGGCCGCTGGAACGCCTTGCGCCCGCTGATGAGGCCCATGCCGCCCGCGCGCTTGTTGACGACGGCGGTCATGACCGCCTCGGCCAGGTCGCCCGCGCCGCTGCTGGCGCCGCCAGAGTTGATCAGGCCGATGCGGCCCATGTAGCCGTTGGCCACCTGGTAGCGGGTGAGGTCAATCGGGTTGTCGCTGGTGAGCTGGCTGTAGATGCGCTCGTCCAGCTTGCCATACGACGAGCCGCCGGTGTTGAGCGCCTTGAAGCCGCCGTTGCTGACGGGCAGCTTCTGCTTGATGATGTCAGCCTGGATGGTCACGCCCAGGTGGTTGGCCTGGCCGCTGAGGTCCGCCGACGTTTCGTGGTTGGTGCCGTTGACCTTGAAGCCGGGGTTGCGCAGGTAGCACCACAGCACGGTCGCCATGCCCAGCTCGTGCGCGTAGGCGAAGGCCTCGGCCACTTCGACAAGCTGGCGCGTGCTTTCGGGCGAGCCGAAGTAGACGGTCGCGCCGACGGCGGTCGCGCCCATGTTCCACGCTTCCTTGATCGTGCCGAACATCACCTGGTCGAACTTGTTGGGGTAGGTCAGCAGCTCGTTGTGGTTGATCTTGACCAGGAAGGGGATGCGGTGCGCGTAGCGGCGCGCCACCGCGCCCAGCACGCCGAAGGTCGAGGCGACGGCGTTGCAGCCGCCCTCGATGGCCAGCTCGACGATGCCCGCCGGGTCGAAGTAGCGCGGGTTCTTGGCGAACGACGCGCCTGCCGAGTGCTCGATGCCCTG